>NZ_JNJF01000010.1:0-160305 GCF_000701565.1 Selenomonas sp. FC4001
TCGTAGTACATTTTTTGTTTACATCTATGTGGTAAGCCGCCGTGGTGGCAGATAATACTTTTCCTTTGCTTATACAGGCTTGTCTAACGCGCCGGAAAAACATCATCTGCCCCCACGGCTTTTGTACGTTGTATACGCCGCTTACAATTTCGTGCTAAGATTAAGGCGGGCTGGGGAGGCAATGGCTTTCGGTCGCGTTAGGCAAGCCTGCATAAGCAGACGAAAGTTATTGCCTCCCCGGCCCGCCGCCTTATGTATCGAACAAAAATCGTCTGTATACATTTTTTGCACCTTGTAAGTGTCTGAAAATATATGCTATACTGATAATAACGAGCTATGCCCTGTGGGGGCTGGCGTTGAAAAGGATTTCGGTTTTGTCACAGGAGGAGATTGACATGTCAAACAACATCAGTGCGAATTTTGCGGCCTCGTTTTATCAGAATATGGGGCAGGTAGGGAAGAAGGGGCAGGGTGCTCAAAAGAAAGAGCAGGCACAGGAGCCTTTTTCACAGTATATGCAGGATACTCAGGTGGAGTTTTCGGCAGATGGGCTGGCATTAGCGGGACAGCAGAAGGCTGGGGGTACGCAGCTTTCACAGAAGGCGCAAGATTTATTTGCCAAGCTGCAGGAAAAGTATGGGGACTATGATTTCTTTGTGGCGGAAAATCAGGACGACATGAAGAATTACATGGACAAGGGCACCAAGCAGTATTCCGTGGTCTTTACCAAGGAAGAACTGGAGAAGATGGCAAGTGATGAGGAATATGCCGAGAAGGTTATCGGTCAGATGGAATCGGCGATTGATATGACCAAGCGCATTGAGAAAAGCGGCCAGCTTGGTGAAGGCGTGCACTTTAAGCAGGTTTCGATTACCTTTGACGGTGAAGGTAATATGAAGCTCTTTGCCCAGTTGGAGAAGATGAGTGCTGACCAGCAGGAACGGCTCGAAGAGGCGAAAGAGAAGAAGGCTGAGGAAAAAGAAAAAGCCGCCCAGGAGGCGGAGAAGGAGAAAAAAGAGGAGCAGGCCAAGAAAGTCCAAAGCAATATCGTGGAGATAGAGGCCAGCTCCGAAGAAGAATTTTTGGAGAAGCTGTTGGGAATCAAGTGGTAAAACGATGTATAAAACGTGGTATAAAGACGCCCGCCCTGTGGGTAATAGCTTTCCTTCGCTGAGACAAGCTTGTCAAACGCTACGGAAACCTATTACCCACAGGGCGGGCTTTATTGCGTGCTTAATGGCTTAGTTGCTTAATTCTACTCTAAACGCATCCTGGGCGTAGTGGTCCATTTCCTGCTGCTCGCTATTGATATCCACAGCAAAAGCGGGCTGGGGAGCGTGGCCTAAGTTTTCCAGTTCCGTGGCGCCTTGTACGGCGTCCAGACTGGCCATCAGTGAATGAAGGGGGGGCAGGCTGCTGGCAGCATCCTGATTTTCCGTTTTCACTGCCGTGATGGCACTGATAAGACGGCCTTGCTGGCTTTTTAGTACATCAACATTATTATGCGGCAGTACTGACATCTTTACATCCATGTTCGCAACCTCCTCTACTTATGGTTCTGTAAATAAAAGTTTACACTTTGATGGTAGCAGAAAAAAAGGTGGAAGTCAATTAGAGGTGGATTAGAATTGTCGTTGGATTTTGGCGGCCAGCCAGCCGATAAGCAGGCCAGTGATAAGGCCGCAGGTGCCCAGGATGGGAAGGTAACGGAAGATGTTCAGTGTCTCTGCGGCAACGGCGGCAACTATGAGCTGCCCGAGGTGATGGCAAAAACCGCCAGCGGCGCTGATGCCCATAATGGAGAAGCGGGCGGTATGCTTGAGTGCTGTCATGGCAGCAAGGCTTAAGAGGCCTCCTGCCAGGCTGAAGAGAAAAATCGTGGGCCCGCCGCCGAAAAAGGAGGCCAGTCCTGTGCGCAGCAGGATGATAAAGAGACAGCTGCGGGGACCGATGGTGTAGAGCGCATAGACTGTAACGATATTAGCCAGCCCCAGTTTGGCACCCGGCGCGATAAAGGGCAGGGGGATAAGGCCCTCCACCAGAAACAGCACCAGAGAGATTGCTGTCAGCAGGGCGATATGAAGATAATTTCGCAGTTCCATAGGGATTACTCACTTTTGATTTCAATGATTAATTTATGGGGCAGGCAGGCGATGATTTCTCCCGGTTTAGAGATGGCACCTGTCTGTACACAGATTTTGTCGGGGCAGTCGGCTTCGTCGATGGCGATGGTTTCATTTTTTACGCGGATGTGGTTGTGATGTTCCTGCATGTCCGACTTATAAGGCACATTTAATTCGGTAACTCCCACATGGCCGGTGAGCTGGATGCGCTCGATAACCTGTCCGTCCTGCCGGACTTCGGCAAAGCAGGCCGCTTCGGGCTGCCCAAATTTTGCCAGTGGCACGAGGGAAAAGCCAAAGAGCAGGACAATCAGCACAATATCCGCTTTTTTCAGCAATTTCATCATAGCTATATCATAACACATTTGGTATACTAAGAGGGTGATTTTTCGCATAGAGTTTAATATAAAAGGAGCGTGGGACTAATGCCAAATCGTCCGGTCTGGGCCGAGGTAAGTTTGCAGGCGTTACGTCATAATTATAGAGAGATAAAGAAACAGCTGGCGGCAGGCGTGAAGCTTTGTGCTGTGGTCAAGGCCAATGCCTATGGTCATGGTGCGGTAGCTGCCGCCAGAGTAGCAGTTGAAGAAGGTGCAGAATATCTGGCCGTAGCAACCTTGTCCGAGGGCATAGAACTGCGGCAGGCCGGCTTTACGACGCCGATTTTGGTACTCGGACTGGTTATGCCGGAGGATGCCAAGGATGTGGTGGATTATGAACTGACCCAGGTGGTCTGTGAATTGTCTTTGGCTGAGGCCCTTTCCCGTGAAGCTGTACGCCAGCAGAAAAAAGCCCGCGTCCATCTTAAAGTGGACACGGGCATGGGGCGCATTGGCGTGCGTCCGGAGGAAATCGGAGATTTGTCGGCAAGTATTGCCAAGTTGCCGAATCTTGCGATTGAAGGCATGTTCTCGCATTTTGCCATGGCGGACTGCAAGGACAAGAGCTATACGCAAAAGCAGCTGGCGGCGTTCAAGGAGGCCGTTGCCGCAGTGGAAGGCCGGGGCGTGAAGCTGGCCATTAGGCATATTGCAGAATCGGCGGCGATTTTGGAAATTCCCGAAGCGCATTTCGATATGGTGCGGGCGGGGGTTATCCAGTATGGCCTTTGGCCGTCGGAGGAAGTGACCCATCCCATTGATTTGCAGCCGGTGATGAGTCTTAAGGCCAAAGTCGTGTGGCTTAAAACGCTGCATAAGGGCGAAAGCATTGGCTACGGGCGGCAGTTCATTGCCGAGCGGGAAAGCCGCATTGCGACCTTGCCGATTGGCTATGCGGATGGTTATATAAGGGCCTATGGCAAAGAGGGCTTTGTGGAAATTCGCGGCCAGAAAGCGCCGATTGCCGGCCGGGTGTGCATGGACCAGGTCATGGTGGATGTGACGGATATCGCTGATGTGGAAATTGGGGATGTTGTTACATTGTTTGGCAGTGACAGCTTGACCATTGATGAGGTGGCGCGCTGGGGTGATACCATCAATTACGAAATTCCCTGTTTGCTTAGTGCGCGGGTGCCGAGAGTATATCGTTAATTTGCAGTACGAAGTACGCCGCCAGCGGTGATGCTTGCCACGCGGTGCTCGGCGGCTCGCTAAAAAATCTCCTTTGCCTTTAATTAAACATGGCTAAAAGTCAAAACTCGCTGCGCTCAAACAGTAGACTTTTAACCATGATATTAAGGTGGGCACAGGAGATTTTTCTTTACGCTCGCTCGCCTAACGCTCCGCTTAGGTAAGCATCACCGCTGGCGGCTAGTTGGGCCGGTCAGATTTTGATTGTCAGTATCTATGATTATTTTTCCTTAAAATCAGTTCTGCCGAATCTGGTGGCCCACTCAACGATAACGGTATTTTTATTCTCGTTAATGAAGTTTAGTAGTTCCTTTAGTTCGTTGCGGGGGATTTGACTGTTGTTGTGTTCAAGTCTGACACCGTTTCTTGTCACCCATATCTTGGTGGCGTTGGGAGTGGGGCGGCCTTTGGATACGTGCACATGTACTGGTTCCAGTGGTTCGCTTTCGTTGAGCCAAAAGTAGATTGCGTAGCCAAGGAAGTCAACTAACGCTTTAGGCACAGAGCTCACCCCTTGCCATGCGCCAAATTGTGACGGCGTTATCTTTGAGGAAATTTTTTATCTCCATTAATTCGCTTTCTTTGAAGCCATAAGCATGATGGCAATGGTAAGCGGGGAGGGTGAATTCGGCATAGATGTCCATATCGTCCTCGCATTCCACGCGCATTTCCAAATTTTCGCCGTTCTCGTCCGTTTCCCATATCCGCATAATGGCGAATATGAGCGTATGGTTCTCCTTGTAGAGTTTGCAATACTCTTTCATAAGTAGTTCTCCTTTCGCCTTTTGTTACCTAAATTATATCATGGTACTAATTTTTTTACACCAATTTATTATGTAGTTGTTAGAGGGAAACTCTTTTGCTGTAGTATCGTCAATAAAGACGGAGGCGGGGCCGGGCAGATTTTGCCCCAGCGAAGCGTTGGGCGGCAGGCGTTAAGAACCTGTTTTTTGCCCACCTAAATATTAGCGGGAAAAGGCTTTTGTTTGAACGAAGTGAGTTTAAGCCGTTCCCGCTAAATCAAGGCAAAAAATAGGTTTAGCCTGTCGCACAAGCGCAGTCGGGGTAAAATCTGTCCGGTCCCGCCGGACTAACTTATTACAACGAATTTATTGTACCTGTCTTTTCCAGTATTCCAAATCCGGCTCATTCAGCGGCAAGTCGATTGTCTGTCCATTATCGTAGTAGAAGCGGAACCGTACGGTTTCCGCTTTTTTGATGGCGGGCAGGCTGGAGCGAGGCAGTTCGACGAAGAGTTTGTTTTCGTTCTGCCAGGCATGGTCGCGGCTGTCATGGGGGGGCGGGGTTTGTTTGGTGGCGGCTTTCATTTCCCAGGCATCTCCATCGGTGTAGAGGACGGCTTCGTTTTTGAGCTTGGCATTGTCGTAGCGCCAGTCCCAGATGGTCAGCACTGCTCCTTCAAGTTTTCCCTGTGCCGTATGCGACGTTTGGAAATCAATGCGGCAGTAGGCTGACAAACTCTCGGCTGTGCGGTGGTCGATATGCCAGGTGTAGGACAGGCCGAAGATGCCGATAACCATCAGCAGCAGGCCGATACCCATAAAGATTTTTTTTATCATCAGTAAGATTCCTCTCTATCATTCATGAATTTTACGAATTTACATAGATAGTATAACATATTCGAGTTTTTCCTTGCAATTTCAGCGGGATGTGAGAAAATAGAAGTATTGATTATAAATAGGAACAGTAAAAATACCACGAGGGGGCATTTTTATGACGATAAAATTGTTGGCAACGGATTTGGATGGCACCCTTTTGCGGGGAGGCCAACCTGTGTCGGCAGGCAATATTGCAGCGGCGCAGGCAGCGGCCAAGGCGGGTACCATTGTGACCATTGCCACCGGGCGCATGTACCGGGCGGCTATGCCGGTGGCTGAGGCTTTAGGGCTGGATGTGCCCATCATTACCTATAATGGAGCCCTCATCAAATCCACTTCCGGCAAGATTTATTACGAGCAGTATTTAGATGAAGATATTTGCCGCCGGATTACGGATTTTGCGGCAGCAAGAGGCTGGTACCTGCAGACCTATAGCGGTGATGAACTCTATTATTCCGATTACGGCGAATTTTCCAAGCGCTATGAGCACAGCCAGAAAGTCATTGGCGAAAATATCGGCTATGCAGGCATGCGGGAAAAGGTCAGCCAGATGTACAAGATGCTGATTATTACCCCTGACCCTGCGGTTACGCAGGATTGGATGGCAGAACTTGAGGCTGAATTTGGGGATAGTGTTACGCTGACCCAATCTTCCAAGGACTTTATTGAGATTATCAGTCCGGGTGTGTCCAAGGCTTCGGCGCTGGTGCGGCTGGCAGAAATGCTGGATATCGACATCAGCGAGACCATGGCGATTGGCGATGCAGCAAACGATCTGCCTATGCTGAGGGCTGCTGGTTTCAGCGTCGCCATGGGCAATGGTACGGAAGAAGTCAAGGCCGTAACCGATGCCGTGACGGGCAACTGTGATGATGACGGCTGGGCGCAGGCTGTGTATAAATACGTTCTCAAGACAGAGTAAGGCAGGTGGATTAGATGGAACAGGAATTTGAAGAAGGCAAAGAAGTTCAGGAACAAACCAAAGAAGATAAATTCCGGCTGGTGGTTGTCACTGGCATGAGCGGCGGCGGTAAGACCCAGGCCTGCCGTTATATGGAAGATTTAGGCTATTTCGTGGTGGATAATCTGCCGCCTGTCTTTATACCCAAGTTCGTGGAACTTTGCAAGCATGCGGGTGACCATGTGGGCAAGGTTGTGCTGGTGGTGGATACCCGCAGCCGGGAATTTTTTGACACCTTCATCCATGTGCTCGACGATATGGACAAGGAAGATGTCCCCTATGAAATGCTCTTTATGGATGCTTCCGATGCCTGCATTATCCGGCGTTATAAGGAGACTCGCCGCCGCCATCCCATGGCACCGTCTTCCCGCATTTCCGACGGCATTGCCAAGGAGCGGGAACGTCTGTCCCCGGCCAGAGCCAAGGCAACCTATATTATCGATACGTCGGAACTCAAAAAGGTGGAACTGCGCGACAAGATTCACCGGATTTTTGGCAACAGCGACGGAGAGCAGATGAGCATCAACGTGCTGTCCTTTGGCTTCAAGTTCGGTATGCCGCTGGATGCGGATATGGTCTTTGATGTGCGCTTCCTGCCCAATCCCTTCTATATTGAATCCATGCGCCATAAGAGCGGTGCTGTGCCGGAAGTGGCAGAATACATTGCGGGCTTCCCAGTGACGCAGGATTTCATGGAGCATTTGGACGGCATGATGGATTTCCTTGTGCCCCAGTATGTGAAGGAAGGCAAGAGCCAGCTGGTCATTGCCGTGGGCTGTACCGGCGGCATGCACCGCAGCGTCTTTATTGCCAAACATGTTTTTGACCGGCTCAAGGACAAGGGCCTGCCGGTGAAACTGGAGCATAGGGACTTAATGAAAAACGATGTGTGGGAACACGTGCGTGAGGAGTGCTAAGATATGCATTTGTTAAAATGGCTGTATCCTGGCATGAAATTCAAGCGCTGGCTCGTGCTGTTTTCGGCAGGAGTTATGCTGGTGAGTCTGGGATTGGCCCTCGTTTTTAACTATAAATATCTCGATGCCATTGAAGAAGCCATCTTTCAGGCGGTTTACCTCTGGAAGGGGACGTATGATTATTCCATCACCACGATTATCGGTATTCTCGTAGTGGCGCTGGGGGCGGTATTGATGCTGGCGGCTACCCGCTACGTCATTCGCTCGGTTATCATGGTGCTGCTGCCGGATAATTCCGAACGGCTGGTGGATATTATCTATGAAAAGCGACGGCTGGGCAAAGGCCCTAATGTTACCGTAGTGGGCGGCGGCCATGGCCTGTCGGTACTGCTCAGGGGCATTAAGGCTGCCACCAGCAATGTCACCGCTGTGGTGACAGTAGCCGATGATGGCGGTTCCTCTGGCCGCCTGCGGGAGGAATTTGGCATTATCCCTCCGGGAGATTTGCGCAACTGTCTGGTGGCGCTGGCCGATACAGAACCGTTGATGGAAAAACTCTTCCAGTACCGCTTCAAAGGGGAGTCGGAACTGGCAGGTCACAGCTTTGGCAATCTCTTTATCGCCGCCATGAATGAAGTGACGGGCGATATGGAGCAGGCCCTGCGGGAATCCTCCAAGGTTTTGGCGGTGAAAGGTCAGGTACTGCCGGCTTCGAAAGACCATGTGCGGCTGGACGCCATCATGGAGGATGGTACTGTAGTGGAAGGGGAATCCCAGATTCCCGAAGTCCATAAGAAAATTCATCGGGTGCGTTTGTTCCCGGAACAGGTGCAGCCGGTGCAGTCGGCGCTCGATGCACTTACCAATGCCGATGCCATCATCTTAGGGCCAGGCAGCCTTTACACCAGCATCATGCCGAATCTATTGGTGGACGGCGTGGCGGAGGCTATCCGCAAGAGCAAGGCCATCAAGATATACATCTGCAATGTCATGAGCCAGCCCGGGGAAACCGATGGCTATACGGCTTCCATGCATGCCAAGGCCATTATCGACCATGGCGGCAAGGGCATCATCGACTACATGCTGGTCAATGATTCGCCGATTTCGCCGGAGATGCAGGATTACTATGCGGCTAAGGGCGCCTATCCGGTGGAAGTGGATGAAGATGCCATCAACGCGCTGGGCGTAGGCTTCGTCAAGGCGGATATCATCAACGAAAAGGAACTCATCCGTCACGACCCGGATAAGCTCAGCAAGGCGGTTATGAATATGGTTTACCATCTTCAGCCCAGTGCCTTGAAGAAATACGAAATCAAGTAACTTGGGAAAAGGAGGAGGCTTATGCCATCCTTTGCCACAGAGGTAAAGAATGAACTGGCAAGGCTTTATTATGAGGATGCCTGCTGCCGGGGAGCGGAGCTGGCGGCGCTCTTGCGCATGGGAGCCAACCTTACCTTTGGCGCCGGTCATACCTTTGGCCTGAATTTTACCTCGAAAAATGCGGCTGTGGCCCGCAAGGTGCTGCAGCTATTAAAAAGCGAAGGGGAGAATCTGCGGACGGAAATCACCGTGCGCCGCTCCCGGCAGCTCAATAAGAATAACAGTTATACCGTGCGGGTAGTGCCATCCCTGAAGGTCAACGAGCTCTTTACAAGGATTGGCTTTCTCCATGATGACAGCCTCAATATGGAAAATGACCGGGGCATCCTGAAGAAGCAGTGCTGCCGCATTGCCTATCTGCGGGGGGCTTTTCAGGGGGGCGGCAGTGTGAACCGTCCCGAGGCGGCCTATCATCTGGAATTGGTGACGGGGAGCTTCGAGCTGGGCAATCTGCTCTATGATTTGCTGCGACGCATGGGCTTTCCGGCGGGCTTTGTGGACCGCAAGGATTCCTATATCGTCTACATGAAGGAAGGCGATTCCGTAATTGATTTCCTGGGCATGTTGGAAGCGGATGAAGCGGTGGAAAGCTTCGAAGTGGCCCGCAATGTCAAGGAAGTCCGGGAGCAGGTGAACCGGCTGGTGAACTGCGAAACCGCCAATTTGCAGAAGGCGGTGGATGCTGCCGGCCGGCAGCTGGCGATTATCCGGGCGCTGGAAAAAGATGGCAAACTGGCCAGCCTGCCACCCAAGGTGCGGGCGGCGGCCAAAGCCCGTCTGGAGAACCCCGATGCCACTTTGCAGGAACTGGCGGAAATGCTGGGCATCAGCAAGTCCGGCATGAACCATAGAATGAGAAAACTAAAAGAGATAGCAGAACAGCTCGAAGCTGCTATAAAATAAGGAAGAGGGATGTAAGTTTGCGTTATGTGAAGTATGGGCTGGGCATCTTGGCCTTTGTCCTGTTGGTTTTTATTTCCTGGCTGACCATGACACCGGCGCCACGGGGCGTACTGGTGCTCGAATATCATCATGTCTGTGATGATGTGGATGAGGAAGGCTGGTCCTATGCAGTGCCGGTGGCGGAGTTTAAGGAGCAGCTCGATTATCTGCAGGCACAGGGCTATACCACCATTTCCATGCAGGATTTTGTGCGGGCCAAGAAGGGCAAGCAGGAATTGCCGGATAAGCCGGTGATTCTGACCTTTGATGACGGCTATGAGG
Organism: Selenomonas sp. FC4001; assembly: GCF_000701565.1. Classification (NCBI taxonomy): domain Bacteria; kingdom Bacillati; phylum Bacillota; class Negativicutes; order Selenomonadales; family Selenomonadaceae; genus Selenomonas; species Selenomonas sp. FC4001. Next base: position 9,796 of record NZ_JNJF01000010.1, read on the forward strand.
ACAATTACACCGTTCTTTTGCCCATGCTGGAGGAAAGAGGCATGAAGGCCACAGTTTACATGGTCACCAACAGCATTGGCCGCAAGGGGTATCTGTCCTGGAATCAGCTGCGGGATATGCAGAACCGGGGCATTGAGCTGGGGAGCCATACGGCCAACCATCAGCCGCTGACCACTTTGGACAGGGAGAAGCAGGCAGAGGAAATGAAGCTTTCCAAGCTTCTGATGGAGTGGAACGGCCTCAAGACCATCTTCACCTTTTCTTATCCGAACGGGGCTTATGATGAAGGCATGCCGGAACTTTTGAAGGAAAACGAATACCTCACAGCAGTGACCGGTGATGGGGGACTCAATACATTCAAGACCAATCCCTATCTGTTGCAGCGCACCAATATTCCGCATCCCCGTTTGGGGCTGACGGAGTTCAAGCTGCGTCTGTTCAAGGGCGAGGTCATGACCCGTCTGGGAATTCATCAGCATATAGTCAACGAGTAATACTTTAGTAAGGATGTTTTGATTTAATGAAAGGAACTAAGAAAATACTGGCTGTGCTGGCCGCGGGCATCATTATGATGCCTGCACTGGCACAGGCCCGCCATGCAGAGGATAAGGGCGCTGCGATTGTGCGCACCGACCGAACTGCAGCTCATCAGCAGGTAAAGGGGGCATCGGATACGAAAATCCTGGACCGCATAAAAAATATTCTGCAGTCGCGAGACGTAAAGCAGACACAGGACGAGCAGAACCCGCAGGGGCTGGCCCGTTGGGATATGGACAGCCGGGATGAAGGGGGCACCCTGATTTTCTCCGACAGTCCAGAGTATGTGGACCAGAACGGCATTCTCTATCAGGATTCTGTCAAGGGGGATGCCCGTGTGCTGTTTTACCATCTCAATAACACCAGTGAACCCAAGAAACTGGCGGTCGTACTCAAAAATGAGTATAACGGCGCCAATACGGTAACCATTACCCGCGGCGGCAATGGCCAGCCCAGCAGCGATTACCTCAAGGTGGGCAAGGCCACACAGCTGGAGTATTTCAGCCAGGAAAAGAATCAGAAAATCGACCTGCAGCCCGGGATGTCCCGCCTGCTGCAGGAAGATATGAATATGACCATTTTGCAGCCCGGAGAACTGACCTATGGTGTCTTTGACTTCCATGCCGATCATTCCGTGCTGGTGTCGGTAATCATGTTGGATGCCTATGGCGACCCTGTGACGGCAGTGAGCAATCTGCCGGTACTGCCCAAGGATGAAATGCGCCTCAGAGGCACGTTTAAGGGCATGAATCGGGTGCTTTCGGCCCGCAAAGTGTATAACCCTGGCGAGGATGGGGGCGTATACTTCATGCTGGCTGATAACAAGTCTGATAAATACCGTAAGGGCATTGATGCCACCGATGGCAGTGCCGTCACCAACTACGGCAACTACGGTATCAATTACCGCATTGAACTGCCGGTGCAGGACGGGGATGTAGACTACTATCTGAGTCCCCTTGGCGGCGTTTACGCTGGAGCCATGCGCAGCTTCCAGGCCACCAAGACATATACGCTGTTCCCCACGCCGGGTGCACGCGAATACTTTGGTGACAGAACCGCACCGGAAACCGATACAATGCAGGCTCAGCGTGAAGCGGGCAAATGGCAGCTGGCCCAGAATACGGAGCTCGCGCCTTTAGGTGAAAGCATCGGCAAAGGGGAAACCGTTTTTGAATTCTCCCCGCCGGGCGCGTCCAATCTGCCGGTAGCTGTGGTTATGCTGCCCAAGAAGTAACAACGCATACAACACCCGAATCATTTGCGGGTGCAATATAAGGAGGATCATTTTCCATGTCTGAAAAGAAACCATTTTACATTACCACGCCGATTTACTATCCCAGTGCCAAGCTGCACATCGGTCATGCTTACTGCACGACCATTGCGGACTCCATTGCCCGCTACCACCGCCTGGCCGGGGATGATGTATTTTTCCTGACGGGCTCGGATGAGCACGGCCAGAAGATTCAGCAGAAGGCCGAAGAAGCCGGCATTAAGCCCATCGAATACACGGACAAAATCGTGGCTGGCTTCCAGAACCTTTGGCAGAAGCTCAACATCAGCAATGATGACTTCATCCGCACGACGGAAAAACGCCATGAAAAAGTGGTGCAGGAAATTTTCCGCCGCATTTATGCCAAGGGCGATATCTACAAAGGTTCCTATAAGGGCCTCTACTGCACGCCCTGCGAAAGCTACTGGACGGAGCATCAGCTCGATGAAAACGGTTGCTGCCCGGACTGCGGCCGTCCTGTGCAGGAAGTGTCCGAAGAAGCCTACTTCTTCAAGATGAGCAATTATCAGGATAAGATTCTCGCCTATATCGAAGAACATCCGGATTTCATTCAGCCGGTATCCCGCCGTAATGAGATGATTAACTTCATCAAGCAGGGCCTCGAAGACCTTTGCATTTCCCGTACGTCCTTTGACTGGGGTATTCCTGTGCCCATTGACGAAAAGCACGTTATCTATGTGTGGTTCGATGCACTGACCAACTACCTGACGCCGATTGGCTTCCTCGATGACCAAGAGAAGTTCAATAAGTACTGGCCGGCTGATTTGCACCTCGTGGGCAAGGAAATTGTGCGTTTCCATACCATCATATGGCCCTGCATCCTCATGGCCCTCGACCTGCCGCTGCCGAAAAAGGTTTACGGCCATGGCTGGCTGATTGTGGACGGCGACAAGATGAGTAAGTCCAAGGGCAATGTCATCGACCCCATCGGCCTCATTGACGAATTCGGTGCAGATGCTATCCGCTACTTCCTGCTCCGTGAAATCAACCTCGGCCAGGACGGCAACTTCAGCCGTGATGCGCTGATTGGCCGCATCAACAGCGATTTGGCCAACGACCTCGGGAACCTCCTGCACCGCACCCTCAACATGGTGGGCAAGTTCCAGGATGGCGTGCTTATCGCTCCACAGGGCGAAAGTGACGTGGATAAGAGCCTCAAGGCCGACGCCGCTGAAACGGTTGCTTACTTCGCCGAAAACATGGAGAAGATGGAACTTTCCCTGTCCATCAAGAAGGTCTGGGCATTCATCAGCCGTGCGAACAAATACATTGATGAAACGGCTCCCTGGGCACTGGCCAAGGATGAGAGCAAGAAGCAGGAACTGGCTAATGTCATGTACAATCTGGCTGAATCCCTGCGCCATATCAGCGTGCTGATTAGCCCCTTTATGCCGATTACGGCAGAACGTATCTGGCAGCAGCTCAACCTGTCGGGCAGCTTTGCTGATGTTCAGCTTGACGATATTAAGACCTGGGGTGGCATCGAAGGTGGCCACAAGGTTGGTACGCCGGAACAGCTTTTCCCGCGCATTGAAGTAGAGAAGGAAGAAGCTCCTGCCAAACAGGAAAAACCGGCTAAGAAAAACAAGCAGGAAAAGAAAGCGGACAAAAAAGAACAGGCTGACGATAATGCAGAAGTCAGCATTGACGATTTTGCCAAGATTCATCTGCGGGTAGTCAAGGTTCTCGCAGCAGAACCCGTGCCCAAGACGGAAAAACTCTTGAAACTCACGGTGGATTTGGGCGATGAACAGCGTGAAATCGTGTCCGGCATTGCCAAGCACTATGAGCCTGCTGAACTTATTGGCAAGAACGTGGTCATGGTCATCAATCTGAAACCAGCCAAGATTCGCGGCATTGTTTCCCACGGCATGGTGCTGGCCGCTTCTCAGGGCGATGAATTGAAGGTTGTGTCGGTGGATATGCCGGTCGGCTCCACGGTGCGCTAAGATGGCAGCTTTTGAACTGGTAGACACGCATACTCACCTTAATGATGGGAAATTTGCGGGACAGGAAGCGGAAGTCATAGCCCGGGCAAAGGAAGCCGGTATTACCCGCTTGATTAATATGGGCGATACCTTAGAAGCCTCTGCCAAGGCGGTGGAACTGGCCGCTGCTTATGAAGGTGTATACGCCGGTGTGGGTATCCATCCCGAGGAAATCTATGAACTGACTTCTGCCGATGATGACCAGCTGGCTCGCTGGTCCGAAGCGGAGCGTGTGGTGGCCATCGGCGAAATCGGCCTTGATTACTACTGGGAAAAGGATGAAGATAAGCGGGCGCTGCAGCGGCGCATGTTTATCCATCAGCTCGATTTGGCCCGGCAGCTGCATCTGCCGGTCTGCATCCATGATAGAGAGGCACATGGGGACACGCTGGCCATCCTCAAAAAGGAAGGCAAAGACCTAAAAGGTGTCCTGCATTGTTTCTCCGGTAGCTTCGAAATGGCTCAGGAAATCTATAAAATGGGCTGGTATATCGGCGTGGATGGCCCGCTGACCTACAAAAACGCTGCGAAACTTCCAGAAATCGTGGAAAAATTCCCGTTGGAACGCATTTTAGTGGAGACAGATGCCCCATATTTGGCACCTGTACCCATGCGCGGCAAGCAGAATGAGCCGGCTTTTGTCCGTTATGTGGCGGAGAAAGTTGCCGAAATAAAGGGAATTTCTGTGGAAATGGTGGCTAAACAAACCTCAGAGAGCGCTGAGGAATTATACGGTATCTAAAACGGGAATTTGCCTGTTTTTGAGCAAAAGTGGTGGACGAACTATGAAAATAGCCGTCCACTGCTTTTTTATTCCCATTTTTCATGTGTTTTTCAGCTAAATGTGGGAGAATATATCGGTGGGATTTGACAAGGGTTCAAATCTCATGCTATACTGCTAAAAGTTCTTCACCAAACCTTGAAGGGGGCTTTTAATGAGTTTAAAGAAGCTGTTAACATTCAATCATAAAGAACAGAAAATCGTAATGTGCGTGGTGCTGGCCATTATGATGATGATGACAACTGGTTTTACCAAAACCACGTTGCCGGACGATTGGCACCAGGTGACCATTGTGGCCGATGGCAAGACAATTACGACCACGACTAATCATACGAATCCAGCTTTTATCTTAGGAAAAAATGGCGTGAAACTTAGAGCCAATGACGAATACCATCTGGAAAAGGATGGCAAGAACACGAAAATCACCGTTTACCGCGCGGTTCCGGTAACGGTAACGTACAATGGTCAGGCAAAACAGATTGTGACCAGCAAGCAGACCGTAGGTGACGCCCTGATCGAGTTGGGCTATAATCTGGAGGACGTGGAAACGCCTCTGGGACTGGATGCGAAAATTCAGGAGAACCTAGACATAGTAGTATCTGACAGTGCCAAAAAACGCGAGGCACTGCAGCGTATGCGTGAAGAACAGATGAGACCCAAGGTGCAGACGGAAATGGGCATGATGGCCTATACCGCCGCCTACACTATGGAAGCAACGGCTTACCTCCCCACAGATGGGAGCGGCGCAGGCATTACCGCCACTGGTATTCCTGCCCGCCGCGGTGTCGTTGCGGTTGACCCTGGGGTCATTCCATTGGGGTCCCGGGTATATATCCCGGGGTATGGCGTGGCTATCGCTGCCGATACCGGCGGTGCTATCCGCGGTCAGAAAGTGGACCTGTGCATGGAAACTTACGGCGAATGCATGAACTTCGGCCGGAGAAACATTGAGGTTTACGTACTAGCTTAAAAAGTGGGCTGCTACACGAGTATTGAACGTGTAGCAGCCCACTTTTTGTATGAATGGCTTTTAGAAGAACAAAGTTACTAGCATTGACAACAAATATAGATAATGATATTATATAAAACATATTGTAAACAATAAATTTTATAGGGATTAGGTGTTGTAATACTTAATAGAAAAGCCGGTTAAATTCCGGCGCGGTCACGCCACTGTAATGGGGAGCGAATCTGCAAAAGTAACGTCACTGGGGGAAACCTTGGGAAGGCGCAGAGGTGCAACGAACCAGAGCCAGGAGAACTGCCTAATTGACAATCACCGTTATTACCTGCGAGGGATGGGGAGGGGATTAGCCGTATTTTCTGTGCCATTAGGTAATTTTATAGTGCAGGCTTTCAGCTGTCCTTTTACGAGGATGGCTTTTTTGATTGTTTGGAGGGATGGAATATGCAAAAACCTTTTCGCTGGATATTGGCAATAATGTTGGTATTGAACCTGGCATGTTTGGCTGGATGTAAAGGGAATACGGCAGAACAAAAAGATAACGCGGCCTATACGGTGATGGATGTACAGGGGACGTCGGTTAACATCCAATCAAAACCACGGCGCATTCTGACGATGTCCATGAGTACGGATGAAATAATGTTGGGATTGGTAGAACCAGAGCGCATGGCAGCAGTTAATGCCATGCTGGATGATCCAGCGAGTTCCAACGTAGTAGAGTTGGGAAAACAGGTGGCGAACAAAATCCGTTATCCTTCGGTGGAGGAGATAGCTGCTTTGCAGCCAGATTTGGTGATTATTCCTGATTGGGGAGATTTGTCCCGTGTGGCAGCGCTGCGCGATTTAGGGATTCCAGTGGTGGTTTGTAAGGGGCCTCGCAGTTTGCAGGAGATTAAGGAGACAATCACGCTGCTGGCTCAGGCTGCTGGCGAACCAGAGCGAGGGGCGATATTGCTATCCAAGATGGATAAAAAGCTTGCGGATATTGGGGAAAAGGTGGAAAAAATACCTGCTGAGCAGCGACGCAGTGTGGTGCTGATTTCCTTGATGAAGGGCTATGGTGGTGCAGGCTGTTGCTTTGATGAAGCATGTCAGTTGGCTGGTGTAATCAACGGGCGAGCAGCCGCAGGCATTAAAAACGGCGAAGAGATGAGCAAGGAAAAATTGGTGGAGATAAATCCAGATATTTTATTTTTACCAACATATAATAATCATGGTCAATTTGATATTAACCGCTTCCGGTCCGAATATCTGGATGATCCTTCGCTGCAAAATATGCAGGCGATAAAAAATGGTCAGCTGTTAGAACCGGATGAAGGATATATATATAATTGTTCACAGGATTTTGTTTTTGCTGTACAAGAGATAGCCTATCGCGTCTACGGCGACAAGTTTAAATTGCCACCACAGCAGCACTTGTCAGCAATCGAGAATTAAGGGGGAATCTTAAGTGCAGAATAATTTGACGAGGAAGGCATTGACGGCATGTGCTATGGGGAGTTTGTGCTTGGGGGCGACAATCTGTCAAGCTGAAACAGTAAATGAGGACTTGGGTGATGTCGTGGTAACGGCAGAGCGTATGCCCTCCACCCGGATGCGCACGCCGGCAGATGTCACGGTAATTACGGCTCAGCAGATTGAGGATAATCGCTATCAGACCGTAGGGGAGGCTCTGCGTAATGTCAATGGAGTGGTCATTACCAATGGGAATGCCAATGGCGATGCGGAGGTAATTATCAATGGTGATCAACGTGTGGTTGTTTTGCTTGATGGTCAGCGCCTAAATAATGACCAGGGGTCGATGACTCGTGGCAGTATTAGCTTGGGGATGCTGCCATCGGTGAAAAATATTGCGCGTATTGAAGTGGTCAAAGGGGCGGGCTCTGCGCTTTACGGCAGTGATGCAGTAGGGGGCGTCATCAATATCATTACACGACAGGGAGAAAAAGCCGAGACTACTTTGGATATGAATATGGGGTCTTTCGGTCAGCATAACTATGAATTGACAAATCAGGGAATAGCAAATGGGTGGAGCTGGTTTGTAACGGGAGGCTTACAGAAACGGGGAGACTTCAATTACAAAGGGGGCGGAAGTTCCAGCAACCAAATGCCAAATAGCGACTATGACAATCAGAGCATATCGCTGCGGCTCGATAAGCAATTGACGAAGCAGGAGTCTTTGCGTTTTACTTTTACGCATCGTTCATTGGATGCCGGTATAGCTGGTAAGAGTAATGGCAGACAGGAACATATCTATAATTATGGTGCTTTAACATGGAATTTTAAACAGAATAAGCCGGTAACTGGTTTTCTGCGTTATTTTGCCAACTATAAGTCCACATCATATCAGGGAAAATTTGACACCCATATGCAAGGCCTAGACTATCAGAATGGCTGGCAGCTGGGAGCGAATAATAAACTGGTATGGGGCGCTGAATGGCATCAGAGTCAATCCTCGAATAAGCAGAGTGGCTACGAAAATAAGACGATTACCACGCAGGCGCTTTTCGTACAGGATACCATGCGCTTGAGTGACAAGTTTTACGTGGTACCGGGGCTGCGTATGGATCATCATGATGCTTTTGGCATCCATTGGACGCCGAAGCTTGCTATGAATTACCGGCCTGATAAACATACAAAGATGTATGCATCTTGGGGAAGAGTTTTTAAGGCACCAACGGCTGATGATATGTTTTATACGGATGCCTGGATGCGTGGTAATCCCCATTTGAAACCTGAGTCTGGCCATGCGGAAACCGTGGGAATCAGCCATGAATTTTCCCCGAAAGCAGCGGTGGATGTAAGCTACTTTTGGAGCTCTTTGGATGATGCCATTAGGTGGGTATATGATCCAGTAACTTCCTTGACAAATGCCGAAAATGTCAATCATGAGAAAAAGCAAGGAATTCAGATTACCTTTACCGGCAAAACTTCTGCACATTGGTCATATGATATTGGCTATTCCTATATCGACAGCAAGTTGAATGGCGATAAGGTGGCTTTTTATCAACCAAATGGATATCGGCTGGGGATTCACTATAAATGCAACCGTTGGACGGCAAATCTTTTAGGACGTATGGGCAGCGGACTGGATGCTGATCTTTATGGTTGCCGCAGTTATGCAGTTTGGGATTTCAACACCACTTATGCGGCAGAAAAGAATGTTGATGTTTATTTCAAAATAAACAATCTGACGAATCAGGTTTATAATCTCTATGCCAAGTCCAGTTATACCGGCTTTGCTTATCCGCTGGCAGGTCGCTCCTTCCAATTGGGAATAAAGGTTAGATTCTAATGGCTGAACGATTATTGTATGTGCGAAATTTGCAGGCTGGTTATGGGAATAAGCATGTTTTTAGCCAGGTTACTTTTGCTGCCGGCGGTGGGGAACTTATCGGTATAATCGGTCCTAATGGTGCTGGTAAAAGTACGCTGTTAAAGTCTCTGCTAGGTCAGCTGACGGCTTCAGGCAGGATTGAATTGATGGGAAAGAGTTTATCTGCTTATAGGCAGCAGTCATTGGCACGAATGGTGGCGTATCTGCCACAGCAAAGTCAGATACCCTTCGAATTTACGGTGCAGGATGTGGTGTTAATGGGAAGAGCGCCGCATATGCGTTGGTGGCAGAGGGAAGGGACGCAGGATATAAGAATCGCGCAGGCGGCCATGGAGTACATGGCAGTGGCTGATTTTGCAGCGATGTCGGTCAATGACTTGTCTGGCGGTCAGCGTCAACGGGTATTGCTAGCTAAGGTATTGGCACAGCAGACTCCGCTGCTCCTACTGGATGAACCAGCCAGCGGTTTGGATTTATTTTATCAGGAAGAATTGTTCCGCTTTTGTCGGGAACTGTGTCAGGCTGGACGAACCATTTTGGTGGTGGTACATGATTTGGCTCTGGCGGCTAGATTTTGTTCGCGACTGTTATTGTTAGGAAAAGGGAATCTGCTGGCTGATGGTCCGCCAAGGATGGTTTTGCAGCCGCAGGTATTAACGCGAGCTTATGGTGTGCCTGTATGTGTCGATTTTCATCCCCATACTGGTCACGCTGATATTTATACCAGACGGGTGGTACAGGATAGTAAACTGCTGCCTTTATTGGTGGGAGGTGCTATCCATTGAAGACAAATTTTGCCAAGGTAATGGCGGCTATGTTTTTTATTTTGTTGCTTTTATCGGTACTCTCCCTTAGTTGGGGGCAGATGGACATCCCTTTTACGCATGTGCTGGATGCTATGGGCAGTGTGGCAGGAATTGCACCTGTGCATGGATTGACACCAAATGAAGAGGCAGTTATCTGGCACATTCGTCTGCCTCGTACGTTGGTGGGGCTATTGACGGGAGCTGCTTTGGCTGCCGCTGGGGCTACGCTGCAGGGACTTTTTGCCAATCCTCTGGCAGATCCTGCGATTATCGGTGTGTCCAGTGGGGCTTCAGTGGGGGCTATTGTCGCCATAGCCACCGGTTTTTCAGCAGTAACGTTATTTGCATTGCCCCTATGTGCACTATTGGGTGCTTTGTTGGCCGTGAGCCTGACGATTGCATTGGCTTTTCGACGTGGGCGAATTCCAGTGCTGACATTATTATTGGCTGGTGTGGTCGTTGGTATGTTTCTGGCGGCGGTGGCAGCTATGCTGTTGACAGCATTAAATGAAAACAAATTACAGGAGTATCTCTTCTGGACAATTGGGGGACTGGATTACCGGCGTTGGGAACATGTATGGCTGGGCCTGTTGCCGATTTCCCTATGTGTAGGTTTTATGTGTTTACTGGCACGTCAGCTTAATATTCTGTCACTAGGAGAAACAGAAGCCAAGGCTGTGGGGCTTCCGGTAATCCGTTTTCGCCTGTTGTTCCTGTTTTTGGCAGCTTTTTCCACGGCAACTGGGGTGTGTATCAGCGGCAATATTGGTTTTGTAGGTCTAGTCGTGCCGCATATGCTGCGGATGCTCATCGGCCCTGACCATCGGCGGCTGCTGCCAGCAAGTGTTTTGGCTGGAGGTATCTTCCTGCTTTTCTGTGATGTTGCAGGCCGAGTGCTTTGGGATGGCACAGAGATTCGCGTGGGTATCATGACGGCCTTTATCGGTACACCGTATTTTTTGTATCTATTGAGAAAACAACAGCGAATGGAGTAGATGTCAATGGAAAATATTGTTGCAGGTTTGGCGCTCTTTCAAAAGGGCGGACTGGTTATGTATGTACTGCTTTTATGTTCTTTGTTTGTCATGGCCATCGGCTTGGAGCGTTTCCAATATTTCCGCCGCATGGATTCGGGGCGTGATTTTGCCCGGTCGTTTGCTGAATTAATGGAAGCGGATGATTATGCGGGGGCGTTGAGATTGGCGCAGGAAACATCCGGAAATATAGCTGATATTGTTGTGCAGGCAGCAGTACGGGCCGCTGACGGTCAGGATGTCAGCAGCTTTATGGAAATTCAGTCAGGTGTAACGCTGGCACATTTTCGGCAGCGCTTGTATTACCTGCATGTCATTGTGACGATGGCGCCGTTGTTAGGGTTATTGGGAACAATCAGCGGCATGATTTCGGCTTTCAGCGTTTTCAATATGCAGTCGGCACAGGCTGCGGCCATTACCGGTGGGGTCGGGGAAGCTTTGATTGCCACGGCCTTTGGCCTATGTGTAGCAATTATGGCTTTAGCTGTACATGCTTTTTTCGTGCAATGGGTAGAAAATATTGTCACGGATATGGAACAGGTTTTTTCGTTGGTTGAGGCCAGCCAGGCGGAACTGACAAAGGTGGGTGCTGCTTATGCGTTTGCGTGATCGCCGTCATATGGAGAAGCCGGAAATCATCATCATTCCTATGATTGATATTATGTTTTTCCTGCTTGTGTTCTTTATGCTGAGCACGCTCTACATGGTGAATCTCAAGACTGTGGATATCAATATGCCTCAGGCAGTCCATGCCGAAACACAGCTCAAGGTGACCTATGTAATTACGATGAAAAATGATGGCAGCTTGTGGCTGGAGGATAAGCCGATTGCCGAGCAGGAACTGTTGCAAAAAGCAGCCCGCCAGCAAGCTAGTAATCCGCGGTTTTCTGTGGTGGTGCGGGCTGATCAGAAGCTGGATTATGGCATGGTCATGGGACTGTTGGACAAGATAAAAGGCGCTGGGGTGAGCAGGGTTGGTCTGGCTGCAGCCAGTGCCGGGGGACAGTGATATGCGGCCGGAAAAGAAAGCAGAACTAAAGGCCTGGGCAGTTTCGTTGGGCCTGCATGGTGTTGTATTCGTATTGCTGGCATTTAGTGGCTTGTTTCTGCTGGTCAAACCGGTACAGGAAGCAGACCCGGTAGATGTGGCGCTGTTAGATGATGATGGCGCTGCTGGCGGTAGTTTGGTCGGTGGAGCAACTCCGGCATCAGCGCCTGATTCTGTTGCCCCGCCACTGGATGTGGTTTTGCCCACCCATAATCTGCCGCCAATTCAGGAAAGCTATACGCAGGAGCCGCAGAAGCAGCAGGAATACCGCCAGCAGCATCAGGTCCAGGCAAGCGTTTCGACAACAACTGTGGCGGGAAGTGCGGCAGGCGAAAATAAATTCGCTGCCAATGGGCAGGGCAGCGGTGTAGGTACAGCGTCAAGTAATGGGCAAGCTGGCGAGGGCATGGGCAGTGGTGCTGGCCATGCTGCCAGTGTAGGCAATGGCAATGGAACCGGCGCGGAAAATATGCAAGCCGGCACGGAACGTGTGGCGGCACGCTGCATCTATCGCCCCAGTCCTGTCTATCCGGAAAGTCTGCGTCAGCAGGGCGTGGAAGGTTCTGTGCAGGTACTGATATTAGTGGCCGAGGATGATTCCATCGAAGCGGTGGAAGTGGTGAAATCCTCTGGGTATCCGGACATGGATGCTGCAGCAGTAAACGCAGCCTATGGCTGTCACTTTCAGATGAATGGCCACCGCGGACGCTATACCACAACTTATGGATTTCAGCTCATTGATGAAGATGACTGGTAATAGAGAATGTAGTTTTTAGAGAGATGATGATTTTGCAGAATAAAAAAATATGGTCACAGCAGATTGCTTTGGGGGTGACGGCGGTAATGCTATCTGGCAGCTATTCTTTGGCGGAGGCTGCTGACAAACAGATAGTGACGGAAAATCTCGGTGATGTGGTGGTAACGGCAACACGCAGCCACAAACGGGAAGTAGATACTCCGGCAGCTACGGAAGTCATTACGGCGCAGGAAATCAGGGAATCTGGCAGCAAGACGGCGGCGGAAGTATTAGAAAAAGCAGATGGCGTGGCATATGGTGCTTTTGGCCATAACGGAGCAGCTATGGGTACTATGTCTAATGAAATCAATATCCGCGGCGTGGACAATGGTACACTGGTACTTATGAATGGTAACCCCATTTCCTGGCGTGGCAAGTATGATTTGTCTGCGATTCCTGCCGATACGATTGAACGTATTGAACTGGTTAAGGGCAGCGGCTCGGTACTTTACGGTAGTGAGGCCATGGCCGGTGTGGTAAATATCATTACCAAGAAAAAAGCAGCCAATATGGTAACGGTGGGAATTGGGAGTTCCGGGCAGCATCATTATGCTTTAAATGTAGGGGATGACCGATTGGTTATTCATGGTGACTTCAGCGAATGGAAGCATGGTGTGGACGTCAGCAGGTCAGATGTTGGTACTGCGGGGCATACGCGTACGAATCTGAATAATGTCAAGAAACAATCCATAGGGATAAGCTACGCCATAACCAAGAACCTGGATTTCTTGTATAATCATTTTGAGACTGAGTCTACATATGATCGTTGGCTTACGGATGTAGTCAAACCTGCGGATGCGGCAAAGGTGGGGACACTCTTCAACAGCCGTACGTACGAAACACAGCGTCATATTACCCAACTTAATTATCATGACAAAAAATGGAAAGCTAGTCTGTATTGGAATGATGGTACAGTAGAATCACATGGGCCGACTAGCTGGACTTCGGCATTGAAAAAGACTACAGGCACGGGTAGATTTTACAACACCAGAGAGAGAAATGTGACCTATGGTCTGGACGTGCAGCGCCGTTGGCAGCTTTCTCCGCGCACCAAATGGATTGGTGGCTTGAGCCTGCAGAGGGAAAGGTACCAGAAACTCTATGCGCACAGTACTGCGAAAGCAGAAGACTATTCTCGCAATAATTGGGCCGTATTTGCCCAGCTGGAGCAAAAATTTGATGATAAAAACACAGGGATTTTTGGCATACGTCAGACGTGGACAACAGGTGCATGGCGTAGCCAGAATTATCATAATTTCAGTGCTTCGGGGCAGTGGCTGCATAAAATGGACAAGGCGAATAACCTCTATGTTAACATTAGTCAGTCGTTTATCATGCCGACATTTTCCCAAATGTATGGAGCTACGGACGCAGGAGTTCCCAATCCGGACTTAAAGCCGCAAAAAGGTGTAAATTATGAGATTGGCTGGAAACAAAATCATCATAATCATGCTTGGAAATTGGCATTGTTCCATATGGATATTGCCGATAACATCAGCGCAAAATGGATTTCAGGCCGCAGCCAATATACCTATGAAAATGAAGACTTTCGCAATACTGGTGTGGAATTAGCTTGCGATATCAAAAGCAATAATACATTGTCTTATCATTGGGGAATCACCTGGCAGAATCCACAGGTAAAGAGCACGAAGAAAGACTACTGGGACAGAAAATTTGGCAGGTTGCAGTTGACTGGTGGCGTTACCTATAAAAAGGGTAAATTGATTTCAAATCTTTCCGGGTCGTATCTTTGCGAACGGGTACAGACACCGTCCAGTGAACACTCGTTTGAGACAAAGCCATATTTCCTTACCAGCTGGCATACCAGTTATAAGCCGGATGCTGTCCAAGAAATTACGCTGACCGTAAATAATGTGTTAAATCGCCATGATGTAATTTCACATTCAGCATCAACCTATTATGATGCTCCGGCAAGTTACATGCTGAATTATACATGTAAATTTTAAAATGGAAAAAGAACAAGTGTAAATAAATCTTTGAGGATACAAAACGAGGTCGTTGCACGTTTCATGCAACGACCTCGCTTTGTATGCGTTACTACTCGACTTCGACGCCGTGTTTTCTGCATTCGTTGAAGAAGAAAACGGCATTGGTGTCCTTGGGATTTTCGCTCCAGAATTTGATAAGTTTCTTGGCCATATCGTACTTCTCCTGCATGAAGGGCAGGAGGTTTTCGGCGGTTACAGGGCCACCGACGGTCATAAACACATCAATGTTATGGCTGAGGGTTTCAAGCATTTCCTCGGTACATTCATTCTTCGCCAGAGCTTCAGCAAAGCGTATACCCTGTTCCACATCATCAGCGTAGCCACGCTTTAACAGCCAGACGGCGATTTGTTTTTCCATGGAAGTCCCTCCCTTTTTCGCTATGTGTTAGACTTATTCGCTATCGGGTTGGGAATTTCCTGCCTGCTGGCAGGGAATATATTCGTGTTATGAATTACTTGTCGGCCAGTAACAGTTTTAAGGCAATTTGCTTCTCTGTCGGCAGGTTTTGCAACAGTTTTAACAGTTGCGGGTCAATGCCGGCTGTTTCAGAAGCAGGAGGCTCGTCCGTATCCATTTTATCCGCCAGATTGTTGAGGTCTTCAATGCGGATGTTCAGAGCCCCACAGATTTTCAACACGTTGTCCATGGCAGCACCGCCAATGGAGCCATTGAGAATGGACAACAAAGTAGTGTAAGGCATATTGATTAACTTGGCGAAGTCTTTCATGGTGTAACCATGGGACTTAATCAAAGCCTTGATGTAATCCTCTCTGTTCATTGTAACTAATCCCTTCCTCATCCCATAAATAACTAGTTATTATTGTACAAGTAAATCGCGAAAAAGAAAAGACCTCAGGCAGGAAAACTACGAAAAAAATTCTCAATAAGAAAAACGATGAAAAATAATAAATAAAAATCATATTTCGTATTGACTAGTATGGAATTTTGTAGTAGTATAAGCATGTAAACGAAATATAGTATTTATGACGGGCACAAAAACGAAATTCCCTTTTTGTGAGAAAATATCGAAACGACTAACGATATGGAGAAGGGATTCGCGCCCTAAAAAAATGTACTTTTTATGATTGAAAATTTATTATTACCCAAATTGTCTATAAATTTACAATCATAGAAATAAATAATCGCTTAGGCGGTTAAAAATGTGTGTTATTCCGGAGAGGATGAGATTTACGATGGAAAAAGCAACGGTCGTTGTTATTGGCGGCGGGGCTACTGGCGTAGGCATTCTGCGCGACCTTTCCATGCGCGGGGTAGATACGCTGCTGGTGGAAAAATGCGACCTGGTAAATGGTGCCAGTTCCCGCTATCATGGTTTGCTGCACAGCGGTGGCCGCTATGCGGTGAAAGACCAGGAGGCAGCCAAGGAGTGCATTATCGAAAATCAGATTTTGCGAAAGATTGGCAAGTCCTGTGTAGAGACGACCGGGGGGATGTTCGTAAGACTCAACATTGATGACCCGGATTACGAAGAAGCCTGGGTAAAGGGTTGTGCGGAGAGTGGAATTGAAGCCAAGCCGATTACCTTGGAAGAAGCCTTTCGGCTGGAGCCGCTGCTCTCGAAAAATGTGCAGTCGGCATATCTGGTACCAGATGCCGCCATCGACGGTTTCCGCATGAGCTGGCAGAATGTAGAATCTGCCAAACGCTATGGCGGACGCAGCTTGACCTACCGCGAGGTCATCGGGATTGAACAGGCTAATGGCGAGCTTAAAGGCGTGAAAGTACGAAATACCATCACCGGTGAGGAAGAAATCATCGAATGTGAAGTCGCCATCAATGCGGCCGGTGGCTGGGCTGGCAAGGTTGCCGCTCTGGCAGGCCTCGAAGTTGGTGTTCAGCCGGATAAGGGCACGCTCTTAGCCTTCAACCAGCGCATTACCAATCACGTAGTCAACCGTCTGCACAAATCTTCCGATGGTGATATCTTCGTGCCGCATGGTTCCATCACCATTCTGGGTACTTCTTCCATGAGTATTCCCGATGCGGAAGATACCAGCACTTCCCGCGCGGAAGTGGAAAACCTGCTATCTATCGGTGAAAAGACCTTTGAGCATCTGCGGGATTACCGCATGCTTCGCGCCTTTGCCGGTTCCCGTCCGCTCTATATACCGCCAGGAGGAGCAGTCGGACGCAGTGCTTCCCGCGGCTTTGCCATCGTTGACCATGAGGATGACGGCCTCAAGGGAATGTTCACCATCGTGGGCGGCAAGTTCACCACCTACCGGCTCATGGCTGAAAAGATGGCCGACAGGGTTTGTGCAAAGCTCGGCAACACGGAAAAATGCCGTACCGCCGAAGAACCGCTGGTTCCGGAGGTCAGCGAGGATGCCAAGAAGGCAGCCCGCAAGTACTTCCCGGCTTATGGTACGAATCTGGCCGCAACCCGCTTAGGCCCCGAACGTTTCGCCAAGGTCGTAAAACGCTTGGAAGAAGCGCCGGAGAAACGGGAACTCGTTTGCGAATGCGAAAACGTAACGCTGGCTGAATTTGAAGAAATTGCGCAGGAAGAATCCTGCTATCAGATTAATGATATTCGCCGCCGTACCCGAGTGGGTATGGGCACCTGCCAGGGCAACTTCTGTGCCCTGCGCTCCGCCGGCCTGTTTGCTAAATACGGCAAGCACGAACGGGCGGCAGAAACACTTACTCGCATGAAGGAATTTTTGCAGGGCCGCTGGAAGGGCATCCGTCCGGTGCTCGTCGGCAGAACCCTGCGGGAAACACAGATGACTCGGGCTTTATATGAACTGTCCTTTCATGTGAATGGAGGCAAAAAGGAATGAAACATGCGGATACCCTGGTAATTGGCAGCGGCTTTGCCGGCCTGATGGCGGCTTTGGTCAGTGCCAATCAGAGAAAAAAAGTGACCTTGCTAACCTGCGGGTCAGGTTCACTTTCCTTAAATAGCGGCGTAATTGATGTGCTGGGCTATGATGAGAAGCACAATTATGTAGAATGTCCCAAAGAGGCCATCAAGAGCCTGCCGGCTGAACATCCCTATAGCAAAATCGGGATGGAAACGGTGGAAAAAGCCGTGAACTTCTTCCTGGACTTCACCCGGGATTACGGCTTCCCCTATCGTGGTTCTCTGGACCATCAGCTGCTGGTTCCCACCGCTGTGGGCACCATGAAGCCGACCTGCCTGGCACCTCATTGCCTCGATGGCACCAGCCTCCATGGTGAGGAACATATCGTCATCGTAGGCATCAAGGGACTCAAGGATTTCTATGGCAATATCCTGCAGGATAACCTCCAGCAGTCCTTAAATGGCCAGACCAAGTTCCCGGTAGTGGAAGTGGAAACGCCGCTTCTGGGCGGCCGCGACATCACCACCATTGATGTGGCCCGCTGGCTGGATACGCAGGAAGGCCGCGATTCCTTTGCTTCGCAGCTTCGTCCTTATGTTCAGTCTGATAACACGGTGTTCCTGGTTCCGCAGGTACTCGGCACGAAAGGTCAGGAATGTGCCGCCTATATCCATGAGAAATTAGGCGCTGAAGTTTTGGAAACCACCTGCCTGCCGCCATCTGTCAACGGCCTGCGTCTGCAGAAGATGCTGAAACAAGCCCTGAAGGATATGAACGTGGAAATTGTGGAAAATACCAAAGTTCTCCGGGCGGTAAGCGATGGCAAAAAGGTTACGGGAGTTGTAGCTGAAGCTTCGATTCGCGAAAAGACCTATTATGCAGATAAGTTCATTCTAGCTACCGGCGGCCTCTACAGCGGCGGCATCACGGTGCGGGAATTTGAACATCCGCAGGAAATGATTTTTGATTTGCCTGTATATATTGAATCCGGCGAGGAAAACTGGAGCAATGCAGAACTGTTCTCTGCAAAACCTCAGGGCTTTGCCAAGACCGGCGTGCGCACGGACACGAGCCTGCGCCCTGTAGATGCTAATAACGAGCTCGTCTATGAGAATGTCTATGTGGTTGGCAGCAATCTGGGTGGTTATGATTTCTGCTTTGAACATTCCGGCAACGGTGTGGCGTTAGCTTCGGCCTACAAAGCCGCATTGATGTGAGGAAGGGAGACTTTGGCGATGAGCGATATTAGTAAGAAAATAGAAGAAATGGAATCGGCTCTCTCGACTGCTGACCATTGCCTGTCCTGCACATCCTGCATGTCCAGCTGCCCGGTGATGGAAGCAGAAAAGAGCTACCGTGGCCCGAAACTTGTGGGCCCGGCCCACAGCCGCATGCATTTTTCGCAGGATGATTTTGAAGACAGTCTGGACTTCTGCTCCAACTGTAAGAGCTGCGATAGAGCCTGCCCCTCCGGGGTAGCGGTATCCACGCTGAATATGCTGCAGCGGGCCAAGTATTATGAAACGCATGAGCATTCCCAGCGGGATGATATGCTGGCTCATGGTGAGCGCATGGCAAAACTTGTCCGCTCTCTGCCCTTTGGTGCAACCTTTGCCAACTTAGGCATGAGCATCGGCAAGAGCCTGGGCGTGTTCTCGGCTATGGGCATAGCCGGTGAGCGCAGCATGCCGGCTTACGCTTCGGAAAGTTTTATGCAGCTTTTCAAGGGAATCAAGCAGCCCAAGAGCGACAAAAAGGTGGTGTTCTTCCCCGGCTGCTTCATCAACGACAACGAACCGCAGGTGGGTGTGGCCTTTGTCAAGGTCATGAATGCCAACGGCTATGAAGTCCTCGTGGATGAGAAGTTCAACTGCTGTGGCTCGCCGCTGGTGGTTACGGGGTATCTCGATGAGGCTCACGAACACGCAGATAACAATGTGTCCCGCATTTTGGAATGGAAGGAAAAAGGCATCCCCGTGGTTGCCTGCTGCACCAGTTGTTCGCTGATGCTCAAACAGGAATATCACGAGTTATTTAATGAAGAAAAGATGCACGAAGCGGGCGAAAACGTCTATGACGCTTTTGAATTCCTGGAGATTCTCGCCGATAAGGGGCAGCTCA
Source organism: Selenomonas sp. FC4001 (assembly GCF_000701565.1). Taxonomy (NCBI): domain Bacteria; kingdom Bacillati; phylum Bacillota; class Negativicutes; order Selenomonadales; family Selenomonadaceae; genus Selenomonas; species Selenomonas sp. FC4001. Next base: position 29,337 of record NZ_JNJF01000010.1, read on the forward strand.
ATACAAACTTTAAGCAGGTCGGGGAAAAACTCATGTATCACGTTCCCTGCCACCTCAAGAGTCAGGGCTTCGGTGTTCCGGCCGCCAAGATTTTGGCGCAGGTTCCCGGGGTTACGGTAGAACAGGCTGATGCCGGTTGCTGCGGCATGAGCGGTAACTACGGCTTCAAGGGAGATAAATACGAAATCTCCATGAAGATTGGTGAAAAACTGTTCAACCGGATTAAGGAATCTGCTAGTGACGAAGTCATCTGTGACTGCGGCACCTGCAGACTACAGATCCAACATGGTACGCAGGCCAAAACCTGCCATCCCGTTGAGATATTAGCCAAGGCTTATGGGAAATAACCCATAGTTAAGGAAGGAGGATTTTCGATGATTCGGAGAATTGTACTGATTTGTTCTGCCGGTGTGTCCACCAATATGCTGGTGCGCCGCATGGAGCATGAGGCAGCAAGACTGGGGTATCCTTGCTCGGTGACTTTCTATCCTATTCAGGAAGTCAAGGAAGCAGCCCAGTTCGCTGATGTAATGCTTCTGGCTCCCCAGTCCGCATTTGAACTGCCGGAGATTCAGGTCAAGTATCCCAATGTCAAATCAGCGGTCATTCCCAAGGATTTGTATGCCAGCATTGACTCGGTAAAAATCCTGGACCTGGCACAGAAAATTGCCGGGGATTATTAAGAATTATCTAAATCTTAATTTGAGTCTTAATTGACTTCACAAGAAAGAAGAGGGGTTTCACAATGGCAAAGAACTATGTAATGGCTTTGGATGCAGGTACGACGAGCAATCGCGCAATCATTTTCGACAAGAACTCGAAGATTGTCGGCGTTTCCCAGAAGGAATTTACCCAGTACTTCCCGGAACCGGGCTGGGTTGAGCATGATGCTGATGAAATCTGGAGCTCCATGACCACGGTTATGAAAGAAGCTCTTGAACAGTCTGGTCTCGTAGCCAGCGATATCGCTGCTATCGGTATCACCAACCAGCGCGAAACTACGGTTGTATGGGATAAGAACACGGGCCGTCCTGTGTACAATGCTATCGTTTGGCAGTCCCGCCAGACGGCTCCCATTGCTGAAGACCTGAAGAAAAAAGGCCTTGTGGATGAGGTTAAGGACAAGACTGGTCTTCTGATTGACGCTTATTTCTCCGCTACGAAAATCAAATGGATTCTCGACAAGGTGGAAGGTGCCCGCGAAAAGGCAGAAAAGGGCGACCTGCTCTTTGGTACCATTGACACCTGGCTGATTTGGAAACTCACGGGCGGCAAGGCTCATGTGACGGATTACTCCAACGCTTCCCGTACGATGCTCTACAACATCAACGAACTCAAATGGGATGACGCACTCCTTGGTTATCTCGATGTTCCTAAATGCATGCTGCCGGAAGTTAAACCGTCTTCCTGCGTATACGGCGAAACCATTCCGTCCATCCTTGGTGCGCCGATTCCTGTTGCTGGCGCTGCTGGTGACCAGCAGGCAGCTCTCTTCGGCCAGAACTGCTTCGAACCGGGCATGGCTAAGAACACCTACGGCACTGGCTGCTTCATGCTCATGAACACCGGTACGGAAATTCACAAATCCAAGAACGGCCTCGTAACGACCATCGCTTGGGGCCTGGATGGCAAAGTTGAATACGCTCTGGAAGGTTCCATCTTCGTAGCTGGTTCCGCTATCCAGTGGCTCCGTGACGGCGTCCGCATGGTAGACTCCGCTCCGGACTCCGAATGGGTTGCCAAGAAGGTGAAAGACAACGGCGGCGTTTATGTAGTACCTGCTTTCGTAGGTCTGGGCGCTCCGTACTGGGATATGAATGCCCGCGGTGCTATCATCGGCATCACTCGCGGCACGACGAAAGCCCATATCGTTCGTGCAACCCTCGAATCCCTGGCTTATCAGACCCGCGACGTTCTGGAAGCTATGGAAGCTGATTCCGGCGAAAAACTCTCCGCTCTCAAAGTTGACGGCGGTGCTGTTGCTAACAATCTGCTCATGCAGTTCCAGGCTGACCTCCTCGGCGTTCCTGTTGACCGTCCGCAGATTACGGAAACCACGGCTCTCGGCGCAGCTTACCTCGCTGGTCTTGCTGTTGGCGTTTGGACGAACAAAGAAGAACTCAAGAGCAGCTGGAAACTGGATTCCCGCTTTGAATCCCAGATGGAAAAAGAAGAATCCGATCGCCTCTACAAAGGCTGGCGTAAAGCTGTTAAACACTCCATGCATTGGCTGGATGAAGAGTAATTCAAGAGAGGCTTGTTGAGATAGTTTAGCCGGGCGGTTCGTCCGTCCGGCTGCTATACAGCTATAATCTATTTATAAGAAAGAGGGATAATCATGGTAACAGGTACGGAAAACTTGTTCGGCGAGTTCATGGGCACGATGGTCCTGCTCGTCTTTGGTTGCGGCGTTTGTGCAAATATGACGCTGACCAAATCCAAAGGCCAGGGTGGCGGCTGGATTTGCATAGGCTTCGGATGGGCATTTGCCGTTACTCTCGGTGTATTCACGGCTACGACGCTGGGCGCGCCTCAGGGGGATCTGAACCCGGCTGTTACGTTGGCTAAGATGATGGCTGGTATTTATACCTTCAACCAGTTCGTGATGACTTCTATCGTACAGATTCTCGGTGGTATCGTTGGTGCTGCTATCGTATGGCTGGCATACCTGCCGCATTGGGCTGAAACCGAAGATCCGGCTGCTAAGCTCGGCGTATTCTCCACGGGCCCGGCTATCCGCAATCCGGCTGCTAACTTCCTCTGCGAAGCTATCGCTACGTTCTTCCTGATGTTCGTCATCTGGATGATTTTCTCCAAACCGGTTGGCACGCTCGTTCCGGGCTATGGCCCCTACATCGTTGGTATCTTGATTCTGGCTCTTGGTCTTTCCCTGGGTGGCCCCACGGGTTATGCCATGAACCCCGCCCGTGACCTTGGTCCGCGCATTGCCCATGCAATCCTGCCGATTGCTGGCAAAGGCAGCTCCGATTGGGGTTACGCTTGGATTCCTGTTGTTGCTCCTCTGTGCGGTGCACTGGTAGCTTATCTCGTTGCTTCCAGCTGCGGCGTTCTTGGATAAAAAATCTCCTAAGTTCATTTTTCCCCTAAAGATTCCATAACAACAAATACGCTGCGGTCATGAGAAATTCTCATGACCGCAGCGTATTTTAGTAGGAAAAATTATTTCGATTCCGGCATTTGCAGATAGTCATTGCCGTCTTCGCCGAAGAGGTATTCACCAGAGAAGAATTTGATGGGGATGGCGGTAAGCAGGCCACCGAGCAGGAACATGAAAGTTGTGGGAATCAAAACAGTATAGCGTATAGCTTCGTAGAAGGTCTGGCCACTGGCAATTTCCTTGGACAGAAGCTGCCAGAGAAGCGCGGTGCTGCCCAGTCCTTCAACCAGACTGATGAACAGAATCATATTCACAGTACTGGGGGTAGCAATTCCGCGCGTCAGGGCTGCTACGATAACGGAGCCGACGATTATAAGAGCCGTGCACCAAACGATGAAGCGAAGGTAATTCTTGCGCAGGGCAAGAATCTTAAAATATTTGCGATTCACATAGATAGAAGCAACAAACCATAAAACCAGAGCAGCGGCACCAAGTATGTTGCTGAAGATGTTCATCAGAATCATGCTGACAAATACACAGGGCAGTAAGCGCAGCAGATAGTGCAAAACCTTATTCTTATAATAAATGTAGAGACTGACGACAATCAGACTGAGCGAGACAACGACCTGCAGCAGAGCTGCGGGCTTAAGAAAAGTCCGGATGGATAAATCTGTGGAAAATAAAGTGTACTGGAAAAAGAAATTGACGAGAGCAAAGACCGCCAGGAATGAAATAAACTTGTTGCAGCGGCTTTGTTCTTTAGGAGAAAAATCGTTTTGGTCTAAACATGCTTTTACTGTACTCATATAAACCTCCTGAAAATGAAAATAACATGAAAACAATGAGAGTATAACAAGCTTAGATTAAAGTTTGCTTAAATTGCTACAATTCTAATACAAATTTAATAAATTTATCGTAGCATAATTATTGTCCGATGAAACAGGATATGGAGAGCGATAACTATGGATAGTCAGGACTTCAAAAAACGCTGTGAATATGAACTGCTGCGGGAGAATATGGCAGAGCTGTTTCAAAAATATGAGACGGGAGCCTTAAACTCCAGCGCTGCCTATGGGGAGTCTGGAAATCTGCTGGAATATGACAAGCATTGTGCAGAAGGGCTTTTTTTGAGGTTCTATGCCCTGCGGCATCTGGTGAAGCCGGAGCAGAAGAATCCAGATTTCTTTGCCCATGAAGACCGGGCGGAGGTTAAAATCCTGCGGCAGCTAATGACGGCAGAGCTTCATTATTACCTGCTGGATAAGCAGGCGATATTGGACCGTGTCAGCAAGGAATTTTACGGCTATCTCCATGCATTTTATGCGGCGGATAATTATCTGGCGATGGTGCAGAAAATCAGCCTGTTTGAGGGAATCTGCATAGGAAGCAAGCTTCCTATGGATGCGCACTGCCTGAGGTTTGTCCAGCCTTACCTCAACTATATAATCGGCATGGCCGGTAATATGACGGCAGCGGAAGCCGGACGGTTCCATAGCATCTTTGCCAAAATCAGCGGGATTATGGCAGAAAAAGCCCGGGAACTGTCGGAGCGGCAGGCGTCGCTCCGGGAGATTGAGTTCAGCGTACTGGAAAAAGAGCTGGACGGTATTTTACAGGACATTCAATCGCCAAAGCGGATTGAACATAAATTATAGATTTCCTTAAAGAAAGGGTGTTGATTTTGGTATTTTATTTGATGTTGGTTGGTCTTTTGGCCTTTATCGTTATGGCGATTGCCCTTACCTGTTGGGTAAAGGCACCGCCCGATGTCGCGTTTATTCTCTCCGGCTGGCGGGCTAAGCCGCGCATGCTCGTGGGCCAGGGCGGCGTGAAGGTGCCGCTTCTGGAACGGGTTGACCGTTTGTATCTCGGTCAGATGACGGTGGATATCCGCACTCAGCAGAGTGTGCCCACCAATGACTTTATCAACGTCAAGGTGGATGCCGTGGCTAAGGTTTCCGTGGATGATTCCGATGAAGCTCGCTTGCTGGCTTCCAAGAACTTCCTGAACCTCACGCCGGAACTCATCGCCGACCAGCTGCGTGATTCTCTCGAAGGCAATATGCGTGAGATTGTGGGCACCTTGTCCTTGAAGGAAATCAGCACCAACCGCGATTCGTTCTCGGAACAGGTTAAGGCTGCCGCTGCACAGGATATGGAACGCTTGGGTATCAAGGTGATTTCCTGCAACATTCAGAACATCACCGATGAGACGGGCCTCATCACGGATTTGGGTGCGGACAACACGGCCCGGATTCGCAAGGACGCTTCCATTGCCAAGGCTTTGGCTGACCGGGATGTCAGCGTAAAACAGGCCGAGGCCATGAAAGAAGCCAATGATGCCAAAGTCAAGGCGGAACTGGAAATTGCCCAGCGTCAGAATGAGCTGGCCATCCGCAAGGCAGAGCTCAAGCGGGAATCCGACATCAAGCAGGCAGAGGCCGATGCGGCTTATGCCATTCAGGAACAGGAACAGCGCAAGGCCATCGAGACGGCCACGGTGGATGCGGAAATCGCCAAGGCCAACCGCGAAGAAGCTCTGCGCAAACAGCAGGTAGCTGTCCGCGAGCAGGAACTGGCGGCAGAGGTTCAGAAGAAAGCGGATGCGGAAAAGTACAACATCAGCAAGCAGGCTGAAGCTGAACTGGCCAAGCGCCAACGCGAATCCGAAGCAAAACTCTACGAACAGCAGAGAGATGCCGAAGCCCAGAAAGCCCAGGCCGAGGCTAAGAAATATGCCATGGAGCAGGAAGCTGCCGGTATCACCGCCAAGGCGCAGGCCGAAGCCGAAGCCATCCGCTTGAAAGGTGAAGCAGAAGCAGCCGCCATGGACAAGAAAGCCGAAGCGCTCAAGAAGTACGGCAAGGCCGCAATGGCACAGATGGCCATTGAAATTTTGCCCAAGGTTGCCGCTGAAGTGGCTAAGCCATTAGGCACCATCGACAAGGTCACGATTTTTGGCGGTGGCAATGGCAGCGGCATGTCCTCCATGAGCGACAACGTGCCCCTGGTCATGGCCAAAACCATTCAGACCATCAAAGAAGCCACCGGCGTAGACATCGCCGAAATCATGCGGGCGGAATCCTATGACGCCAGAACGACGAAGAATATCAACGTCGCCGGCATGACGGAAAAAGAAGCCCGGGAAGCAGTAGCCACTGCCACCATGGCCGAAGCCATCCCTGCAAAATAAGCAGAAATAAAAGCCATATACAGAAAAATACAGTTAATACAATAAATAAGTAAGACCTAAGAGTCCGGTATCCCCTTTTCCACAGCGTTTGGCAAGACTGTTTGAGCGTAGGGAAAGGGGATACCGGACTTCGTCTTGTCATAACGATGTATGCACGGTCTTTCTATTGCGCAACGAAACTACTTATTATATACTATTCCTAGTGATTTAATGGAATGAAGGAAGGGATTTTCTCAATGAGTGAAAAGTATGTTTTGGCGCTGGATTCGGGTACGATTAAAAACCGCGCAGTTATTTTCAACTCTAAGGGCGAAATGGTTTCCTATGCGGAAAAGAAAATCAGCGTGAACAAGCCGCACAAAGGCTGGGTGGAGCAGGACCCGGATGAAATTTGGAGCACGCAGCTCTGGACGGCTAAGGAAGCTATTCAGCTGGCGAAGATTTCCCATCGGGACATTGCAGGCATCGGTGTCACCAACCAGCGGGAGACGACCATTGTCTGGAACAAGAATACGGGCCGTCCCATTTATCCGGCTATCAGCTGGGAATCCCAGCAGACGGAAGACATCTGCAAACGTCTGGTTAATGCTGGCTTGCAGGAGGAAATCAAACAGAAGACCTCGCTGGTTATCAATCCCTATTTCTCGGCTACAAAACTCTGCTGGATTTTGGAAAATGTGCTGGGCGCCAAGGAGATGGCAGAAAACGGCGAACTGCTGTTCGGTACGGTGGATACCTGGCTCATGTGGAAACTCAGCGGCGGGGAGATTTTTGCTACGGATTATTCCAATGCTTCCCGTACCATGATGTTCAATCTGCGCAATCTGGACTGGGATGATGATATTCTGGAACATCTGGGTATTCCTCGCAAGATGCTGCCGGAAGTGTGCCCTTCCAGTCATGTTTACGGCGAGACGGATGCGGCGGTTATCGGCTCCCGTATTCCCATTGCGGGCTGCATCGGCAACCAGCAGGCGGATTTGTTCGGCGAAGCCTGCTTCAAGAAGGGCATGGCCAAGAATACTTATGGCGAAGGCTCCTTCTTCCTGATGAATGCGGGCAAGAAGTACCACAGCTCGAAGAACGGCCTGATTACTACGATTGCCTGGGGCATTGGCAAGGAAATCACCTATGCATTGGAAGGCAGTGTGTTGGTGTCCGGTGCCACTTTGAAATGGGTCAAGGAAGGTCTGGGGCTTATCGATTCCCTGTCGGATTCCGAGTGGCTGGCCAAGCAGGTGCCGGATGCGGACGGCGTTTATTTCGTTCCCGCCTTCCGCGGCCTGTCGGCGCCGTACTGGGATATGGAAACCAGCGGCATGATTATCGGCATCAACGAGGATACCCAGCGTGCCCATATCGTGCGGGCGGCTTTGGAAGCGCTGGCTTATCAGGTGCGTGATGTATATGAATCCGTTGTCTCGGATACGGGCATGGATATCAAGAGTCTGCATGTGGATGGCGGTGCCAGCCAGAACCATGCGCTAATGCAGTTCCAGGCTGACCTCCTGAATATCCCGGTAATCCGTCCTTACGTGGCGGAAACCACGGCGCTGGGTGCTGCCTTTATGGCAGGTCTGGCCACCGGCGTATGGGAAAGCGTGGATGAGCTCAAGAAACTCTGGCGGGAAGGCATGCGCTTTAAGCCGTCCATGAGTGAGCGGGGCCGTGCGACCCTCTACGATGGGTGGCAGGAAGCTGTTTCCCGCGTAATGGGCTGGCCTAACAAATAAAAAGTTATTACGATGCGTGGGGCTGGCGGTTTGCCACCGCTCAGCTCTTGCTGTCGCAGGTGAAGTGCAAAAAAGAAAAAAGTAACTACGAGTGGGGCGGGCATCCCTGCCGAAAGCGAAGCGTTTTGCCTAAGGGCGTCCGAAAAGGATTTTTGCTTACCTTAGTGTTATCGGGAAAAGTCTACTGTTTGAGCGCAGCGAGTTTTGACTTTTCCCGATACTTAATGGAAGAGCAAAAATCCTTTTCAGCCCGCAGGCAAGAGCTGAGCGTCGGCAGGGCTGCCCGCCCCACGAAGGCAATTATTACCTGTTAATTTTGGGTAGGATTTTTTCGCTTATTGTGCTAAAATGTACTTTAGTATGTATGAAAGGCGGGAATTTCATGAAAATAACGATTGGCAGCGATCACGGCGCTGTCCAGCTCAAAGAAGAAGTCAAGATGGTTCTGAAGGAATACGGCGACGTTGAGGTAAAAGATGTCGGCACCTTTGGTACCGATTCTGTTGATTACCCGGATATTGCCGAAAAGGTTTGCGGTGATGTTGTAAGCGGTAATGCCGACCGCGGCATTGTGCTCTGCGGCACCGGCATTGGCATTTCCATTGCCGCCAACAAAATCAAGGGCATCCGCTGCGCACTCTGCAATGATGTGTTCTCGGCCAAGATGAGCCGTCAGCACAATGATGCCAACGTGTTGGCCATGGGTGGCCGGGTCTTGGGCTTTGGCCCTGCCGGGGAAATCGTCCGGGCCTTCGTGGAAGGCAAGTTTGAAGGCGGCCGCCATGAACGCCGGGTAAATAAAATCATGGCTCTGGAAAAATAAGCAAGATTAAAGCAAGTAAGGTAGTGAAAGTCAGGTAAAGTTTTTTGGTCCGAGCCACAGTGGCTCAAAGGAGGCAACCACATGAATCTTATGGAAGTTCTGCAGCAGTCGGATCCGGATGTAGCAAAGCATGTAGGCAGTGAGCTGAACCGCCAGCGGGAAAAGCTGGAGCTTATCGCGTCGGAAAACATTGTAAGCAAAGCTGTGCTGGCAGCTCAGGGCAGCGTGCTTACCAATAAGTATGCGGAAGGTTATCCCGGCAAGCGTTATTATGGCGGCTGCGAATTCGTGGATGAAGTGGAGACTCTGGCTATTGAGCGGGCCAAGAAACTCTTTGGTGCAGAGTATGCCAATGTGCAGCCTCACTCCGGTGCTCAGGCCAATATGGCCGTGTTCTTTGCCCTTTTGCAGCCCGGTGATACGGTGATGGGCATGAACCTCAACGATGGCGGTCATCTGACGCATGGTTCCCCGGTCAATATGTCCGGTAAGTATTTCAAGATTGTGCCCTATGGCGTGGACAAGGAAACGGAAACCATCGACTATGATGCGCTGGAGGCGCAGGCTAAGGAATGCAAGCCGAAACTGATTGTGGCAGGCGCTTCTGCCTATGCCCGCACGCTTGATTTCCCGCGACTGGCGGAAATTGCGCAAGGTGTTGGCGCCTATCTGATGGTGGATATCGCGCATATTGCCGGCCTTGTGGCGGCAGGTGAACACCCCAGCCCCATTCCCTACGCGGATGTGGTGACGACCACCACCCACAAGACCCTGCGCGGCCCGCGCGGCGGCATGATTCTCTGTAAAGATGCAGAGTTCGGCAAGCAGTTCAACAAGGCGGTATTCCCCGGCATTCAGGGCGGTCCCTTGATGCACGTTATCGCGGCTAAGGCTGTGGCTTTGGGTGAAGCGTTGAAACCGGAGTTCAAGGAATACGCCAAGCAGGTCATTAAAAATGCGGCAGTGCTGGCGAAAACCTTGCAGGAGGAAGGCTTCCGTATTGTGTCCGGCGGTACGGACAACCATCTGATGCTCGTAGACCTTACGAACAAGGGAATTACGGGCAAGGTGGCGCAGACGGTGCTCGACGAAGTGAACATCACCGCCAACCGCAACACCATTCCCTTCGAGCCACTGTCTCCCTTTGTGACCAGCGGCCTGCGTTTGGGAACGCCTGCCCTCACTACCCGTGGCTTTAAGGAAGCCGATTTGCAGGAAGTCGGCAAAATCATCGCTCTGGTTCTGAGCGATGTGGAAAATGAGGAAAAGAAAGCAGAAGCACGTAAGCGGGTAGCCGCCCTGTGCAAAAAATACCCGCTTTATGCCGGTATGTAAAAGGAGAAAGAAAATGTCTGATAAGCTTAATGTAAATGTAATTGACCATCCCCTGATTCAGCATAAACTCACCATGATGCGCCAGAAGGACACGGGCACGAAGGATTTCCGCGAACTTCTCGAAGAAATCGCCATGCTCATGACCTATGAAATCACCCGGGATTTCCCGCTGAAAGACATTGAAATTGAAACCCCGGTGTCCAAGTGCACGGCCAAAGTGCTGGCTGGCAAGAAGGTGGGCGTTGTGCCTATCCTGCGCGCAGGCTTGGGCATGCTGAACGGTGTGGTTAACATGATTCCCGCTGCCCGCGTTGGTCACGTGGGTATGTACCGTGACCCCAAGACCTTGAAGCCGGTAGAATACTATTGCAAGCTGCCCGGTGATGTGGAAGAACGCACGCTGATTGTGGTTGACCCCATGCTGGCCACGGGTGGCAGTGCTTCCGCAGCCCTGACCCTCTTGAAGGAAAAAGGCGCAACCAGCCTGACGCTCATGTGCCTCGTGGCTGCTCCCGAAGGCATCAAGGTTATCAACGAAGACCATCCCGATGTGCCGGTTTATGTAGCCGCTGTTGATGAAAAACTCAACGAAAAGGGCTATATCGTACCGGGCCTCGGCGATGCCGGTGACCGTATTTTCGGTACGCTGTAAGAAGAAGTAAGAGAGCCTTCTCCTTGAGGAGAAGGTGTCAGCCGACAGGCTGACGGATGAGGTGTTTTAGAAATTGAGTAATTTAGAAGTCGGCATTGTGGGCCTGCCCAACGTAGGCAAGAGCACCCTCTTTAATGCCATCACTAAGGCCGGAGCAGAAGCGGCCAACTTCCCCTTCTGCACCATCGAACCCAATGTAGGCGTGGTAGCCGTTCCCGATGAACGACTGAATGTCCTGCATAAGATGTATGATTCCAAGAAGACGACTCCGGCTTCCGTCCGTTTCGTGGACATTGCGGGCCTTGTAAAGGGCGCTGCCAACGGCGAAGGCCTCGGCAACAAGTTCCTCGAACACATTCGTCAGGTAGATGCTGTGGCTCATGTGGTGCGTTGCTTTGACGATGCCAACATCACCCATGTGGAAGGTGGCGTTGACCCGCTGCGCGATATCGACATCATTCAGACGGAATTGTGCCTGGCTGACCTCGAAGTTGTGGAAAAGCGCATCATGCGTCTGGCTAAGATTGCCAAGTCCGGCAATAAGGAAGCCAAGGTGGAAGATGAAATCCTGCGCCGTATCAAGGAAAGCCTCGACAATGGCAAACCGGCCCGTCAGGTGGAACTCACCGCAGACGAGCTTGAAATGATTAAGGACATTAACCTGCTGACATTGAAGCCGACTCTCTATGTCACGAACGTGGCTGAGGATGAAGTGGCTACGGCTTATGAGGAAAATGCCTATGTGCAGAAGGTCAAGGAATTTGCCAAGGCTGAAAACGCTGAGGTTGTGGCTATCTCTGCGCGCGTAGAAGCGGAAATCGCTGAACTCGATGCCGAAGAAGCCAAGGCATTCTTGGAGGATTTGGGCGAAACGGAAAGCGGTCTGGACAGACTCATCAAAGCTGCTTTTGACCTCTTAGGTCTGCAGACATTCCTGACCGCCGGCCCGGATGAATGTCGTGCCTGGACGATTACCAAGGGCACCACGGCACCGAAGGCCGCCGGCAAGATTCACACGGACTTTGAGCGCGGCTTTATCCGCGCCGAAATCGTCAACTACGATGACCTCGTGGCCAACGGCAGTGTAGCTGCTGCCCGCGAAAAAGGTCAGGTTCGCGTGGAAGGCAAGGACTATGTGATGCAGGACGGCGACGTAGTAAACTTCCGTTTCAACGTATAAAAGCATAAGAAAAAACTCCCATTAGTTGGGAGTTTTTTTATAAAGTTCCGGCCGTCTGTCGCCGAATATATCCATTGTCTCTTTGATTTGGGCCTGTATGGGCAGCCGCAAGTTGCCCTGAAGGATTTCTTCATCTTCCCCGGCTTCCGCCAGGATTTCTCCCCAGGGGTCGATGATGGCGGAGTGGCCTGCCAGCTGTTCCTCACTGCCGTCGATACCTGCTTCGTTGCAGGCAACGACAAAGACCTGATTCTCAATGGCCCGTGCCCGAATCAGGGTCTGCCAGTGGATGAGCCGCTTCAAAGGCCAGGCGGCGGGGAGGAAGAGTACCTGCGTGTCCTCCAGTGCCAGTTTCCGTGCGGCCTCGGGAAAGCGGATATCATAGCAGACTAAGATGCCGCATTTCACGCCGTCCAACGTGAAGGTCACGAGGTTGTCCCCGGCGGTGAAATCTTCGTGTTCCCCGCTGGGGGAGAACAGATGGGTTTTGTGGTAGGTGGCCAGCATGCGCCCATTGCGGTCGAATATGTAGCTGGTGTTAAAGACTTTATCGCCAATGGCGTTGGCCACGGTACCGCCGACCACATTGACCTGATATTTTTGGGCGATAGCAGCAAGCGCCTGCCGGGTCTCCTGCCCATCGGCATCGGCATAGGAGAGCACAGGCTTTGGATAGAAACCCAGCCGCCAGAGCTCCGGCAATAGCAGGACATCCGGCCGCGCCTTCATGGCCTGAGCGGCCAGACGGTAGAGAGCGGCGGTATTTCTTTCCGGTGCACCGAGCGTCACCTGCATTTGCAAAACTGCGACCTTCATAACAGTACCTCATTACTCAGGAAAGGAACGAAACATGGAAAAGATAACCTATGAACTGGGCGATATTGTTCGTCTGAAAAAGAAACACCCCTGTGGCAGTTTCAACTGGGAAATCCTGCGGGTTGGCATGGACTTCCGCCTGAAATGCCAGGGGTGCGGCCATCTTATTCTCATTCCCCGCACCAAATTTGAAAAGATGGTCAAGGGAAAAGTGGAAAATCAGCCGAAGAACTGATAGTAGAGGTTAATCAGGAACAGGGCCACAGCCAGACCGATGGAACCCATGCTGGCGGCATTGACATAAGCCTTGATTTTTTCCGAGAAGTTCCCGTGACGGTAGAGATAAGTCAGCGTCAGAGAAAGCGTCAGCAAGAAGTACATGGCCCGATTGGTGTTATCGAAATGCTCCCAGCCCACGAAGGTCAGGACGAAGGTGATGGCAATCATAATCAGCAGCAGATAATCTTTGCCTTCCTTGTACTTCGGTTCCTGTTTCACTGCTTTGGGATGCAGCTTGTTCTGCAATTTCTTGTATTGTTTGGACATACTTATAGCTCCTATCTAATGGAATAATATAAAACCTGCTCTTAGTATACCATAGAGCAGGTTTTTTGGCTATTGTGGCGAAGTAAGAAAACAGAGTGACGCAATTAAAAAGTGAAGGGGAGGGCAGACCGTCATGCAGAAAAAAGTCCTGCTGATTCATAAAGGCAAGTCCTTTATGCTCAATACCATTGTAAAAAATCTGGTGGATGATGGCTATGAAGTAGTGGAAGCGGCACCGGAGATGGAAGAAATTGCCGCCCATAAGGGGGAAACGGAACTCATACTCATGTATCTGGGGGATTATGTGGATGATGCTGCCGGTGCTTTGGTATATTTGAAGGATATCTGCACCGAGGAAGATAAGCTCTTGGTACTCGTGGGCACAGCTACGGAAATCGAAACCGTGAACAAATCCATTCCTGCGGCATTGGTGGCGGCTACCGTGGAACGTCCTTTTGATATGAAGAAACTGGTGGAACAGCTGGACTGGCTGCTGTCCGCTAATGATGACTTAGCCCGGAGAAAAAATATTTTGTTGGTGGATGATGACAGCACTTTTCTAAAGATGGTCAAAGACTGGCTTTCTACGAAATACCGCGTGACCATTGTGACCTCCGGCGCCCAGGCGCTTATGTACATTGCCGACAACAGGCCGGACTTAATCCTGCTCGACTATGAAATGCCGGTGACCTCGGGGCCGCAGGTGTTGGAGATGATTCGTAGCGAAACCAAGGTGGATTCCATTCCCGTGATTTTCCTTACGGGCAAGGGAGATAGGGAAAGCGTCATGAAGGTCCTGGCCTTGAAGCCTGACGGTTATCTCCTGAAATCCATGGACCGGCCGAAGCTGATTGCCGCCATTGATGATTTCTTCGAGAAGCGGAAGTATCAGAAACTCCACGACAATAACATCCAGTAAGCCGGGAGGTGAACACGGTGCTGCAGGAACATTATGAGTTGTCCCTGGAAATCGGACGGGAAAATTTTTTGACCGGGGTAAAGGCACTGATGATGCAGAAGGCGGAGGAAGCTGCCCAACGGCAGGACAGTGCCGTCTACATTCATCTGCTCTTTTGCATGATTGAAAAGGATGTGGCGAAGGACGTTCGGGAAACCATCCGCCAGTATCTGCCACAGGCAGTTGTTACGGGGATGTCGGAAACTTTGTTCGGCAGCGACCGCAAGGAGATTTCCGTCAAGATAAATTTCACCTTCTTCGCATCGTCGCAGGTACAGCTTATCTGTTACGATGGCTTTCCTGCTGATTATGGGGAGGAAGGCCAAGTCATGGGCAGGCAGCTGGCGGCAATCAAGGGCGCGAAAGCTGCGGCGGTCTTTGCTTCCGGTATGTCCACGGAGTTTCATAAATTCCTGCGCGCGTTTGCGCAGGACAATGAGAATATCGTGATTTTTGGTTCGACAGCCGGGATGTTTGAATACAGTGCTGACGAGCCGGAAAGTTATCGCAATCTCCATGCCTTCAATAAGAAGAATAAAATTGAGCAGCAGTATGTGATGGGCAATAAGCTCTGTTCCTTTGGGGTAGTGGCAGCAGTGTTCAGCGGCGATGAGCTGCACGTGCAGGGGGATTATGTCTTTGGCTGGAAGCCGCTGGGCAAGGAGATGAACATCACCCATTCCAGTCGGGAAAATGTCATTGACCGCATTGACGACATGCCTGCCGCTGAGATTTACCGCTGTTATCTGAAGGTGAAGCCAGACGAAAATTTCGTGATGAATATTTCGGAGTTTCCGCTGACGATTCTGCGCAATGAATGTCTGATGGGACGTGTTCCCCCGCGTTATGATGAGGAAGGGCGGCTGTTTTTCAGTGCCGATGTATATCAGGGGGAAAAACTGCGGCTGTCCTATGCGGTGAAGGATGATTTGCTGCAGTGTACAGAACGCGCCAGTGAAGATATGTGCGGCTTTGCACCGCAGGCGATGTTTCTGGTGCTCTGCGGCAACCGCACTCTGTTCTTGCGGGAAGATGCGCATAAGGAAGTGGATTATTATCGCCGTTTTGCCGCGAAACTCTCGCTCAACTATGGCACATCGGAGATTTTCTGCTATCAGGGGCAGGGCGGTATCTTAAACAGTGCCCTGTTGGCCGTGGGTATGCGTGAAGGTGTTGCACAGCCGGCGGACTGTTATTTGGAATTCGTGCAGCGTACCGAGGAGGATCACCGCCTGATTCCGTTGGAGGAACGCATGGCGGCCTTTTTGGAGGCGGTGACGGCAGAACTGGGAGAGATGGCACAGACTGCGGAAGCGGCCAGCCGGGCCAAAAGCCAGTTTCTCTCCGGCATGAGTCATGAAATCCGCACGCCAATCAATGCAGTGCTGGGCATGGATGAGATGATACTGCGGGAAACGCAGGAGGATAACATCAGGCAGTATGCAGAAAATATCCGTACGGCCGGTACGACGCTTTTGGGCCTTATCAATGATATTCTGGACTTCTCCAAGATTGAAGCGGGCAAGATGGAACTCATTCCCGTGGAGTATGCGGTGAGTTCCTTGCTCAACGATTTGGTGAATATGATTCGGCAGCGGGCGGATAAAAAGGGACTGGCTCTTTACGTCGAAGCGCCAGAAGATATGCCCAGCATCCTGTATGGAGATGAAATTCGTTTCCGTCAGGTGGTTACCAACATACTCACCAATGCGGTGAAATACACGGAAAAGGGCAGTGTTACCCTGCGGATGACGTATGAGAAAACGGGGGAGAACAGCGTTGACCTGCGTGTCAGTGTCAAGGATACGGGCATTGGCATCAAGCAGGAAGATATTGACAAATTGTTTCATCCTTTTGAGCGCATAGAGGAAAACAGGAACCGTACCATTGAAGGCACTGGTCTGGGCATGAACATCACCCAACGGCTGTTGGCGATGATAGGGCGGAAGCTGGAGGTCAACAGCGTTTACGGGAAGGGCACGGAATTTGCTTTTACCGTCACCCAAAAGGTGCTGAATTGGGAGCCCATGGGCAATTATGAAGAAGCCTACCGCCGGGCAATGGCGGCGCGTCAGACCTATAAGGAAAGTTTTATTGCGCCCGAGGCGCAGATTCTGGTGGTGGACGATACGGCCATGAACCTCACCGTGGCCAAGGGGCTGCTGAAGCAGACGCAGGTACAGGTCAAAACCGCGATGAGCGGCTATGAATGTTTGAAGCTGGCGGAGGAAACTGCTTATGATGTGATATTCCTCGACCACCGGATGCCGGGCATGGATGGTGTAGAAACTTTGCATAAACTCCAGGCACTGGGAGAAAAGGCGGATTTCCCCAATGCGCATACACCGGTTATCGCATTGACGGCCAATGCGGTGAGCGGGGCGCGGGAAGAATATATGGCGGCAGGGTTTGATGATTATCTGACCAAGCCCATCGACAGCCACAAGCTTGAGCAGATGCTGCAAAAGTATCTGCCTGCCGCCAAGGTCAAGCAGGTGGAGGCGGTAGCGTCCACAGATGCAGCAGACGAAAAATTGCCTGACTGGTTGGAATATGTCAGTGGTCTTGAGCCGCATAAAGGCGTGGAACATTGCGGCTCGGTGGCGGCCTATCTGGATGCCCTGCGTGTCTTTGCCGAATCCATTGAAAGCAACGCTGCGGAGATACAGCGTTACTTTGAAGTGGAGGACTGCCGGAACTATACGACCAAAGTCCATGCGCTCAAAAGCACGGCCCGGGTTATCGGTGCCACGGAACTATCCGAAAAAGCCCGCCGTCTGGAAGATGCCGGCAACAATGGCTATGCGGAGGAAATCAAGGCCAACACCCTGCCATTGCTGGAACTGTACCGCAGTTTCGCCGTCAGTTTGTCACCGATTATTCCCAAGGAAGACACGGAGGAAAAACCTCCCATCAGCACCGAGGAATTGGCTGAAGCTTGGGAATCTATGGGCGAGATTGCGGCAAGCTTTGACTACGACAGCCTGATGTATATGCTGGGCGAATTGGATGGCTACAGCCTGCCTGTGGCCGATAAGGAGAAGCTGGCAAAAATCAAACAGGCAGCCAGTGTCCCTGACTGGGAAACATTGAAACGTATTTTGTATTAGCATTGTAATATTTAGATAATTGTGCTAAAATGAGCGAGGCAGTATTAACTGCCTCGCATTAATTTTTCCCTATAAGGAGTGAATTTTATGAGCAATTGGTTTACCAAGCTGCAAAGCATTGGCAAGGCCTTGATGCTGCCTATCGCGGTTCTGCCGGCAGCGGCTTTGCTGCTGCGTCTCGGTGCGCCGGATGTGTTGAACATTCCGTTTATCACCAAGGCCGGTGGAGCGGTCTTTGATAATCTGGCGCTTATCTTTTCTATCGGTATCGGTGTGGGTCTGGCTAAGGACAACAACGGTGCGGCAGGTCTGGCCGGTGCTATCGGTTATCTGATTCTGACCTCGGCTCTCAAGACCATTGACGAAACGTTGAACATGAGTGTTCTGGCTGGTATCGTCAGCGGTATTGAAGCCGGTATCCTCTACAACCGCTATCATACGACGAAACTGCCCGAATATCTGGGCTTCTTCGGCGGCCGCCGTTTCGTACTGATTGTGACGGCAGCAGTATCCATTATTCTGGCCGCTATCTTCGGTGTAATCTGGGGGCCGTGCCAGACCTTTATCCACGCAGTGGGTGAATGGATTATCGGCGCTGGTGCGCTGGGCACCTTCGTCTATGGTGTGCTCAACCGCCTGCTGATTCCGGTGGGCCTGCACCACATCCTCAACAGCTTCATCTGGTTCGTGTTCGGTGAGTATACCAATCCGGTGACCGGGGCTGTGGCTACCGGTGACCTCAACCGCTTCTTTGCGGGCGACCCCACGGCAGGTATGTTCATGGCAGGCTTCTTCCCGATGATGATGTTCGGTATGCCGGCTGTGGCTCTGGCTATGTATCATGCCGCAAAGCCGGAGAATCGTGCTAAAATCGGCGGTATGCTGGCTTCTGTAGCCTTCACGGCTTTCCTGACCGGTATCACGGAACCCATCGAATTCATGTTCATGTTCCTGGCTCCGGCACTCTACGCCGTGCATGCGGTACTGACGGGCCTGTGCCTGGCGGTTACGTATTCCTTCGGCGTACTGGACGGCTTCGGCTTCTCGGCCGGGTTTATCGACTATGTAATTGACTGGGGACTGGCCACCAAGCCGGAAATGATTCTGGTCATTGGCGTAGGCGTATTTGCACTCTACTATGGCATTTTCAGCTGGGCTATCCGCCAATTCGATATTCCGACCATCGGCCGCTATGATGAGGATATGCCTGTTAGCAGCGAGAAAGTCACGATGAGTGAACTCTCTGAGCAGGTGCTGGCAGCCTTGGGCGGCAAGGAAAATCTGGAGGAAATCTCCAATTGTGCGACCCGCCTGCGCTGCACGGTCAAAGACGTCAACAAGATGGATTTGGAGCGCGTCAAAAAAGTTAACGGCGTACGCGGCGCCTTTGCTACGGGCAATGCGGTACAGGTCGTAATCGGCACCAATGCTGAGCATGTGGCCAACGAGATTATCGCGCAGTCATAATAGTATAAGAAAAACCTTCCCGATGTTTGGGAAGGTTTTTCTTATACGGTGGCAATATCGAGACGGCCGAGAGCTGCCAGAATCTTATTGTAAGTTTCGCGGCAAATGGGGCGTTTGCCTTGTTCAAATTCGATAATCAGGGAAGGCCGCATGCCGCACATGATAGCCAGGCGGCTGCAGGACAGGCCCTGGTCTAAGCGGGCGCTGCGCACGAGGGAAATTGACTTAAATGATTTAACCATACACACACTCCTGGATAAAAATAAAATAACCGGATAATCGCAAGATTATCCGGTTAAGAGGTACTGCTTATTCAGCAGCGGCAACCACTTCTTTGCCGTCATAGTAGCCGCATTCGGGGCATACATGATGAGGCATTTTCGGTTCGTGGCACTGCGGGCAGGAAACAAAGCCCGGTGCTTCTAACTTCCAATTAGCACGGCGCTGGTCGCGGCGGGCCTTGGACATTTTTCTCTTTGGTACTGCCATTTTGGTTTCACCTCCGGAACAATCCGACTTACTGTTTAGTGAAATCCATACAAACTAGGGTTGATGCTGAATGGATTCATTTCACAATTGATATGTGCATTGACACATGATAGTATTTTACCGTTTTTGGCGGAATAATGCAAGCTTTTTTTGGCAAAAATTGTCAGCTGGCGTTATAATGGAAGTAATTGGTTTGGGAGGAGGAATTTTGTGAGCGATAAAGTCAGGGGCAATGTGATGCTCTTGCTCACTGCTATGATTTGGGGCGGGGGCTTTGTGGCCCAGAGTGCGGGCATGGATTATATCGGCCCCTTTACCTTTTGCGCGGCGCGCTATGTGCTGGCCATGCTGGCGCTTATCCCGGTGATTTTTTTCTTCAGCGTGCAGGTACGGAAAAATCCGCAGGCCAGCTTGGGGAAAAAGTTTGCACCGGACAGAGTTACCCTTTGGGGCGGCTTATATTGCGGCCTGACTTTGGGCGTGGCCGATGCTCTGCAGCAGGTGGGTATCTGTTATACCACGGCAGGGAAGGCGGGCTTTATTACGGCGCTCTACATCATTATGGTGCCGCTGATGGGGCGCGTGGTGGGACAGCGTATTCCCAAGGTTCTGGCCTTTTGTGTGCTGATGGCCATTGTGGGCTTTTATTTCCTTTGCGTCAATGAGGAGCTTAGCGTGGGCTATGGAGATTTTCTGACTTTGTGCTGTGCGGTGTTTTTCTCCCTGCATATCTGGGTCATTGATTATTTTATGAAGCGCAAGGCCGATGGCATAAAACTGTCGTGGGTGCAGTTTGCGGTGGCCTTTGTATTTGCCAGCGGGTTGGTGGGCGGTTTTGAAGCGCCTAGCTTGGAAAGCCTTTGGGCGGCCCGCTATCCGTTGCTGTTTGCGGGCGTGATTTCTAGCGGCATTGCCTACACCCTGCAGATTTTGGGGCAGAAGTACACAGACCCCACCATTGCCACACTCTTGATGAGTTTGGAGTCGGTGTTTGCAGTAATCGCTGGCTGGGCGGTGCTCGGAGAAGTGATGAATGGGCGCGAGATTTTTGGATGTGTGCTGGTGTTTATCGCGGTGCTGTTGGCGCAGCTGCCATTGCCGGCGTTAAAAAGATAGGCAACGGCACTGGAGAGGGTCTTAATTTGCAGATTGCGCTAAATGTCTGGCATGGAAGGTCGAGGTGTCCAGCAGCTTGCGCCGGTTACCACGGCGCGAGTTTTCCATTATTTCCAGTGACGTTTGGTTTGCCAGCCAGCGGAGCAGTCGCTCCATCTGCAAATCAAGCCCCTCGCCATAGCTTCTTTCGCAGAATGTTGGTTTGCATTATAAGCCTTCCCCTTGAGGGGAAGGTGCCCCGTAAGGGGCGGATGAGGTGTTTTGCAGGAGAACGAGACAAGTATAGCGAATTTCTTAGTGTTCATAGTTATAGTGACATTCAGGAGGTTGAACGTAATGGGCATCAAGAATATCGGCTTTATTGGTACGGGCATTATGGGCGCGGCTATGGCTGGGCATTTGATGGATGCGGGGTTTAAGGTTAGCGTTTACAACCGCACGAAGGCTAAGGCGGAAGAATTGCTGGCCAAGGGGGCTAAGTGGTGTGACAGTCCCGGTGCCTGTGCCAAGGGGCAGGATGTGGTGATTACCATTGTGGGCTATCCCAAGGATGTGGAGGAAGTTTATCTGGGGGATGACGGCATTCTGGCCAATGCCAAGGCCGGGGCTTATGTGGTGGATATGACTACGTCTTCACCGATTTTAGCGGAAAAGATATTTGCCTGCGCGAAGGAAAAGGGTATTTTTGCCGTGGATGCTCCAGTGACCGGCGGGGATGTCGGGGCGAAGAATGCCACGCTTTCCATCTTGGTGGGCGGCGAGGAAAATGATTTTGAAGCTCTGCGGCCGGTGTTCTCCGCCATGGGGACGAATCTGGTCTATATGGGGACGGCTGGAGCCGGGCAAAAGGCCAAGGCCTGCAATCAGATTGCCATTGCTGGTGCCTTGGCAGGCGCCTGCGAAGCCTATGCTTATGCGAAAGCTTCTGGTATCGATTTGGAGAAAACATATCAGGCTATTTCTGCAGGAGCTGCAGGCAGCTTCCAGATGAGCAATGTTGTGCGCCGCGGCTTAGATGGTGACTTTGAGCCGGGCTTTATGATGAAGCACTTCGGCAAGGACTTGGCCATCGGCACGGAAACTTCGGCGGCTTATGGTGCGGCTCTGCCGGTATTGGGCCAGGTTTTGAGCCAGGTGCGGCAGATGGAACGGCTGGGCGAGGGAAATAAGGGAACCCAATCGCTGTTGCATTACTATGGTCTGGGTAAGTAAGAGAACATATTTTATAGTACTGTAATATTGTAAGGTACCTGCCTGAAATGGTATAATAGGCAGGTACTTTTATTTTTAGAAGGGGAATAATTTTATGAACGAGAATGGTAAGTTAAAGCGGGGGCTTAAGAACCGCCACCTGCAGATGATTGCCTTGGGCGGAGCCATTGGCACCGGGCTGTTCTATGGTTCGGCATCCACCATTGCTCTGGCGGGGCCTGCCGTTATGTTGGCTTATTTAATCGGCGGCATTATGATTTTCTTCATCATGCGCATGCTGGGGGAAATGGCGGTGGATGAGCCGGTATCAGGTTCTTTCAGCCACTACGCGACAAAATATTGGGGCAAGTTCCCGGGCTTTATGTCCGGCTGGAATTATTGGTTTAACTATGTGCTGGTATCCATGGCGGAACTTACGGCCGTGGGCATCTATATGCAGTTCTGGTTCCCGGATTTGCCGCAGTGGATTGCGGCGCTTATCTGTCTGGTGGCCATTACGGCGCTGAACCTCATCAATGTGCGTCTTTATGGCGAAACCGAATTTTGGATGGCGCTTATCAAAATCACCGCCATTGTGCTGATGATTGTGCTGGGGCTGTACATTCTGGTGGGAAGTCCGCAGCCCTTCCCGGATAATCTCAGCAATCTCTGGTCTTATGGTGGTTTCCTCCCCAATGGTGTATGGGGCTTGGCATTGGCCATTGCAGTGGTCATGTTCTCTTTTGGCGGTATCGAGCTTATCGGTATCACTGCCGGGGAAGCGGAAAATCCCGACAAGACCATTCCCCAGGCCATCAATCAGGTTATCTGGCGTATCCTGATTTTCTATGTGGGCACCATGGCGGTGCTGATGGCCCTTTGGCCTTGGAAGGAAGTAGGCATGGAGGCCAGCCCCTTTGTGCAGATTTTCATGAGCGTGGGGATTCCGGCGGCGGCACATATTCTGAACTTCGTGGTGCTGACGGCGGCGGTATCGGTTTATAATTCCGCCATCTACAGCAACAGCCGCATGCTCTACGGTTTGGCGGCCAAGAATGAAGCACCGAAATTCTTGGGCAAGCTTTCCAGCCACGGTGTGCCGGTGCGGGGCATCCTTGTTTCTTCGGGCATAACGCTTATCTGCGTAGCTTTGAACTACTTTTTTCCGGGAAAGATTTTCATGCTCTTGATGTCCATTGCCACCATCGCGGCCACCATCAGCTGGCTGACCATTGTCATCACGCATCTGAAATTCCGGGCCCATTGCCTGGCAACAGGGAAGGCGACGAAGTTCAAATCGCCCCTGTATCCCTTGGTCAATTATCTCTGTATAGCCTTCCTGCTGAGCATCTGGGGGCTTATGACCCAGATTGAAGGCATGGATTTGGCAGTTTACATTTTGCCCGCTTGGCTTTTGTGCTTGTGGATTGGGTTTAAGTATCAGAACAAATAAGATATACAGTAACTTGAAAAGGCCGGTATGACTTTTTCCGTAACGTTTGAAGCGCAGCTTCTAAGTGAAGGAAAAAGTTATACCGGCCTTTTGTGCGTGGCTTTTATTTTGGTCTGATATTGACGAATACATCATAGAAGGCCAGCCCGGAGGCGGCTGTGGTCAAAATCCCTAAATCTGTGGGCACTCCGGCATTGAGGAGGTTAAGGCCTCCTTTTTGACTGGCGCCCTGAATACTCAGGATGATATCCGGCGACAGGTCCTCGCGGAACTGGACGCTGACAGGCACTTCGCCCTGTTCATTCCAGACAATGGCGGGATGTTTATCCTGCAGGTGAAGTGCCTGCCCCACAGCGGGATGGATATAGACCCAAGGATATTCCGGCAGTTTGTGCTGCTGGGGGTAGCTTTGGCCATTGATATGTTCCTGTGAGTGTGGGGTGAGGAAATGGAAGGGATATTCCTCGCTGGGGAGCAGCTGGGAAAAATTATCCGGCACGCTGCAGCAGTGGAATTTGCCATCATCTGTGGCAAATTTTCCTCCGGCCCAGGGGAAGGGCTGGTAGCGGAAGCGTACGGGGCCGTTGTATAGGTCCTGCCATTTTTTGATATGCAGAGCCTGACAGACTTCCGGGGTAAATTCTGCGTCGAGAAATTCCTCATCGGTAAGCTGAGCGGGAAAGGTGCTTGTGCCCGGAGCCAGTTCATTCAAGCGGCGGGTCAGCAGGCGGGCGATTTCCAAATCGCTTTTGGCTTCTCCACGCGGGGGAATGGCGGGCTCGTTAATGCTGATACGGTGGCGGAAATAACCGCCGTAGACATCCAGTTCTTCAAATTCTGTGGTCACGGGCAGAACAATGTCAGCCATCTGCGTAGAGTGGGTCATAATCTTGTCGGCGGCCACCACCAGTTCAAGCTGGGGCCAAAGTTCTTTCAGCTCCGTCAAGCCCGCATCCTGACGAAGCGGGTTACGACAGGCAATCCAGAGCAGTTTTACCGGTGGAGCATTCAGATTATGCAAGCCATGAGCGAAGTTATTGATATTGATAAAACGGGTGTCTGACCGCTTTTGCATAATGTGGTAGGGGAAAATATCCATGCCCATGTCGGCAAAATTCACCCCGCCACCGGGAATGCCGATATTGCCGGTGAGCATGGAGAGGGCATCGATGAGGCGGATGGTCAGACCACCCTGAATGTGGCGTTGAAGGCCATAGCCGCACCAGATATGCATGGGGCGGTTTTGCAGGATGAGCTCTGCCAGAAAATCAATGACTGCTGCTGGCTGACCTGTAGCTTTTAACAAGGGGCGGGCAGGAGTTTTTGCGATGGCGGCTAGCAATTCCTTGGCGCCGGTGATGTTGTCCTCGTTATAGGATAGTTTATTGTAGGCGGCCAGCTTTTTGAGCAGTAAAAGGGCCAGCGCGGCGTCGCCACCGGGGCGCAGCTCGATAAAATAGTCTGCCTTGCGGGCGGTTTCTGTGTACACCGGGTCAATGACTACCACCTTGGCGCCCCGTTCCTTGGCAGCGTAGATGAAGGGCATGGAATGGACGGAGGTCCAGGCGGGATTTATGCCCCAGAGGATAATCAATTTTGCTTCGAGCAGCTGACGGATATCGGCGGTTTCATTGGCGCCAAAGTCCAGCTTCTGGGCGTCCAGTCCGGAAGAAAAACAAGGCGTGCCGGTGGTTTGGGTGGTGGGGCCCAGACTGTTGAACATGCCCTCTATGGCATAGTGCAGCAGGCTAAAATTGCCGGAATACTTGTTGAGGCACAGGGGCAGGGCGGAGTGATAGCGCTCCTTTAGTTCCAGAATCTTTCGGGCAATGGTATCAATCGCTTCGTCCCAGGAAATCCGCTGCCAGTTCCCGGAACCGCGGACGATTTGTCGTTGGGGATAGAGCAGGCGCTGAGGATGGTAGACCGAGGCGAGAATTTCCGCCTGTTTGCTGCAGAGCCGTTCGGAAGCGCCGTCCTGCTTGTCCCCCTTGATGTACTCGATTTTCCCGCCACGGGTAAAGGCCAGCATGGGACAGGAATCGTAGCAGTTGCGGGGACAGATATGACGGGTGACCTGATAATTATCCTGTAAAAACATACATAGCCTCCTTTCCGGGATGTAATCCGTTAATCAGCCGCGCTGCAGGGTAAAACTGCTGTCAGCAGGTGGAGCAGGTGGAGTTTCCTCCTGCAGAGAAAATTCTGTCTGCCCCGCAAAGCTGGGCAGCAGTTTTAGGATGCTTTGCGGACAGTTGTTGACACAAAGACCGCAGGCGGTGCATTTGATGGGATTGAAATGGAGCTTTTTGCCCGCTTCGCTGTCGCTGATAATCAGAGCCTTTTCCGGGCAGAGCATGGTGCAAAGGCCGCAGGCCGTGCAGGAAGCTGTAAGCTCCAGACCGGGAAAGAGTTGGCAGGGAGATGTGTCCTGCTTGTCCAGCCAGATGGTTCCATCAAAGGCATACTGGCGTTCCGTCTGAGCCTGGGCGATTTCTGCGGCGGTGTCCGAAGCGGCATGAAAGAGGGAGCGGAAGAAGGAACGGCGGGCCACTGCTTGCGGCTCTGGGGCAGAATCCTTCACATGAACCAGTTTGATGGTTGCTTTGCCTGCTTCCTGCAGAGCCTGATTGCAGGCGGCGATTTCCTGAGCCAGCCAATTCTGCACGGCAGGATTGCACTGCGCGCAGCGGCTGGTGTCCATGGCCAGAGGCTGCTTTTCCGCCAGCGCCCAAAGCAAGCGGCGGTTCAAGGCCCCCAGACAGGCCATGGCCTTTTGCGAAACCTTCCGGCACATAAGCACCTGCGGGGCGAGCTTTTGCGCTGCGGTAAGGCAGCTGTCATAGTCCGTATCGCTGGTGATGGCTCCTGTGGGACAGACCGCGGTGCAAAGACCGCAGTTATCACATTTTTCGCGGTCGATTTCCCGATTATGGATTGCTCCTTGGGGACAGATTTCCTGACAGCGGTTGCAGGTGATGTTGGTATAGTGAAACAGGCATCGGTTCAGGTCGATATCGCGCCGGGCCATGGATTCAGCCCCTTTCTGAAGATAGTTTCCTTCATTATACCGCCAGTGGGGAGGATTTGACAAATGAAAAGGCGTATAATTAGCAGTGAGAATTGCGTAGGATAAGTGACAGAAGGATGGAACATTATGTTGAAAGATGGCTTGTATGAAAAAGTAGTCAGCGATTCATTGTCAGATGAGCTGGCTGCGTTACCGCATAAATATAAAGAACTGGCTGCTATTGATAAAGCAGAGGCGGCTAAGATTTTAGCGCAGTATGTGGCTGCTGTAGTCGAGCGGGGCTTAAAGTCGGTGCGGGACAATAGCGAAGATATTGCGAGCCAGGTGTCCCTGGTGAATGAAATTATCGCTACGGTTCAGGAGAAAACGCAGGAACAGGATTTTTCTGCCATGAAGGTGGAGGAGACAGGACAGCAACTGTTGGCATTATATGACCGGCAGGATAGCATTCTGGCTTTGGGGGCTAAAGGGAAGGATAAAGTTGACCGGCCGGAGACTTCGCTGGCGCAATCCAGTCTGTTTACTGGGGCTGTCCATGAACCGCAGATGTATACGGAGCTGAAAAAGGAAATTGCCAGTTGTAATCGCATTGACATGTTGGTGTCCTTTATTAAGTGGAGTGGCTTGCGGTTGCTGATGGATGAGCTGCAACACTTCACCCAAAATGGCGGCAAGTTGCGGATTATCACCACTTCTTATATGGGGGCTACGGATGTTAAGGCAATCAAAGAGCTCAGCAAATTGTTTAATACAGAAATCAAAGTCAGTTATGATACCCAGCGTACGCGGCTGCATGCCAAGGCGTATGTGTTTTATCGGGATACGGGGTACACGACGGCTTATATCGGTTCATCCAATCTTTCGCAGGCGGCCATGTCCAGCGGCTTGGAGTGGAACGTAAAAATTACGGCGCAGGACCAGCCGGAGACTTTGGCAAAGATTGCGGCTACGTTTGCCAGCTATTGGGAAAGCCGGGAGTTTGAAACTTACACAGAGGCTGAGGAACTGCGCCTGTACAGGGCTTTGCGTGATGAGAAATATTTTAAGGAGGGCAATATCACCCGCTATACGCTGGATGTGCGGCCCTATTCTTATCAGCAGGAAATACTGGATAAACTGGCGGCAGAGCGGGCTGTGCGGGGGATATATCGCAATCTCTTAGTGGCTGCCACTGGTACAGGCAAGACGGTTATTGCCGCCTTTGATTATGCCCGCTTTTGCAGGGAGAATCCTGGGCGGCCCAATCGACTGCTTTTTGTAGCGCACCGACAGGAGATTTTGAAGCAAAGCCTTTCTACCTTTCAGGCGGTGCTGAAGGATAATAATTTTGGTGAACTTTTTGTGGGGCAGTATACGCCAAAGGCTATTGACCAACTTTTTATCTCCATCCAAACCTTTAATTCGCAGGATTTTACCACGAAGACCAGTCCCGACTTTTACGATTTTATCGTGGTGGATGAAATTCATCATGGCCCGGCTGACAGTTACCAGAAGCTGCTGAATTATTACCAGCCCAAGATTTTGTTAGGGCTTACAGCCACACCGGAACGACTGGATGGAAAAAGTGTCCTGCCTTACTTCGGGGATAGGATTGCAGCAGAAATCCGGTTGCCGGAGGCCATCGAGCGGAAGCTATTATGTCCCTTCCAGTATTTTGGTGTTACCGATAATGTGGACTTGACGGATGTGAAATGGACGGCAGGCGGTTACGATAAGCAGGCACTCAGCAATGTGTACAGCCTCAGCGGCAAGGTCGCAGAACGGCGGGCGGATTTAATCGTCAACTCGCTGCAGCGCTATGTGACGGATGTATTGGCAGTAAAGGGACTGGGCTTTTGTGTCAGCGTTGAACATGCCAGCTTTATGAGTGACTATTTTAATCAGATGGGGATTCCCTCCTTGTGCCTTACGGGGCAATCTCCCCAGGCTGATAGGGATAGCGCACGAAAGCGGTTGGCGCAAGGGAAGCTGACCTTTATCTTTGCTGTGGATATTTATAATGAAGGGGTAGATATTCCAGAAATCAATACGGTACTCTTTCTGCGCCCGACGGAATCCCTGACCATCTTCTTGCAGCAGTTGGGACGTGGATTGCGTCTTTCGCCGGATAAGGAGTGTTTGACCGTGCTGGATTTTATCGGGCAGGCCAACAAAAAATACAGTTTTACGCACAAATTTGCGGCGCTTTTAGGCAATACTTCTCATAGTGTGCAGCAGGAAGTGGAAAACGGCTTCGTTTCTGCACCCAAGGGCTGCTATATTCAGCTGGAAAAACAAGCGGCTAAGTATATTCTGGATAACATCAAAGGGGCTTATGATACCCTGCGGGGGATAGCTGGACATATTGCCAGCTTTGCCGATGATAGTGGGTTGACCTTGACGCTGGCAAATTTTTTGCACTACCATCACATGGACCCGCGTCAGCTTTACCGGCAAAAGAGTTGGCAAAGTTTTACCCGCATGTGTGTGCGGGCGGGCGTACAGGCTGATTTTGAGCCGGAACCATTGGAAGAGCAGGTAAATCTGAGTATCGTCTTTCAGAAGCTCGCCGTGGCAGATTCCCAGCGGTGGATAAAATTTTTGCTGAACTTGTTGCCCCGCTTGGCGGAGACGGATTTTGACCGTCTTTCCTTGTTAGAAGCACGGATGCTACAGATGTTTTACGTAACGGTATGGGGCGAATATGCAAGTGATTGGCAGGCCGGGAACGTGCGGGATAATCTTGCAGCGTTGGCGAATAGTCCCCATATTTTAGCCGAAATGCAGGAGCTTTTGCGTTATCAACTGGATGGCATTGACTTTATTGATGAACCGGTGGATATTGGCTTTGCCTGTCCGTTGGATTTGCATTGCACTTATACCCGTGACCAGATATTGGTGGCGATGGATTTTGACAAGCCAAACACTGTGCGGGAGGGGGTTAAGTGGTTGGAGGATAAGAAGGCGGATTTGTTCTTTGTAACTTTGAACAAGGCGGACAAGGAATATTCGCCCACGACCATGTATGATGATTACTCACTAAATGAATGGCTGTTTCATTGGCAGAGCCAGAGCGTAACGACGGTGGAATCGCCTACGGGGCAGAGATATATTCATCATCAGGAACAGGGAAGTAACATCCTTTTGTTCGTGCGGGAGTTCAAGAAGGACAATCTGACTGGCGGCGCCGCGGCCTATACCTATTTGGGGCGGGCGAATTACGTAAGCCATGAAGGAGAAAAGCCCATCAATATCGTGTGGAAGCTGGAACAGCCCATTCCAGCAAAATTCCTGAAAAAGACCAATAAACTCGCGGTGGGCTGATATATTTTTATGATAAAAAAAGCTGTTGCACATTTTCGCGCAACAGCTTTTTCTTGTTCAATTATTTTGCGGTCTGCACTTCCGGCAGTTCTTCCTTGTTCATTTTACTGGACAGGTAGTTGGCGGCAAGTGAGCCGGAGATGTTGTGCCAAACGCTGAAGATGGCGCCGGGGATGGCAGCGGCAGGGCCGAAGTGGAGCATGGCCAGGCTGGTTGCTAAGCCGGAATTTTGCATGCCGACTTCAATGGAGATAGCCTTGGCTTTGGCAATATCCATGTGAAGGGCCTTGGCCAGCAAAAAGCCGGTGCCGTAGCCCAAAAGGTTATGGCACATAACAACCACCATAATCAAGAGACCTGTTTCCATGATTTTCTGAGAGCTTACGGCAACTACGCCGCCGACAATCAGCACAATGGCGATAACGGAAACAAGCGGCAGGACTTTGACGACTTTCTGTACCTGCGCCTCAAAGAAGGAATTGATGATAAGCCCTGCAACAATGGGGAGAATGACCACCTGTACAATGGACATCATCATGGCCGCCAGGGAGATTTCCACCCAGGCGCCTGCCAGCCACCAGGTCAGGAGCGGGGTGACAATCGGAGCCAGTACGGTGGTGGTCATCGTCATGGATACCGACAGCGCCACATCCCCGCGGGCCAGGTACGTCATGACATTAGAAGAGGTGCCTCCGGGGCAGGTGCCGACGAGGATTACACCAGCGGCCAGTTCCGGCGGCAGGCCGAAAGCTGTGGCCAGAAAATAAGCCAGCAGGGGCATAATGGTGAACTGGGCCAGCGCACCGATGAATACATCCCGAGGCCGTTGGAACACCAGCTTGAAATCTGCAAGCTTTAAGGTCATACCCATGCCGAACATGACGATGCCCAGCAGCATGGTGATGTTCGGGGCTGCCCATTTGAAGCTCGTGGGTTCAATCAGGGCAATGGCTGCGATGGCGATAACCAGTACCGCCATGTACTTGGAGATAAGAGCACTTAGTTTTTCCAGATAATACATAAGACCAAATCCTTTCCTCTATGATGTTTACAATGT
Source organism: Selenomonas sp. FC4001 (assembly GCF_000701565.1). Classification (NCBI taxonomy): domain Bacteria; kingdom Bacillati; phylum Bacillota; class Negativicutes; order Selenomonadales; family Selenomonadaceae; genus Selenomonas; species Selenomonas sp. FC4001. The sequence goes on from NZ_JNJF01000010.1 coordinate 59,908, forward strand.
TACAAGTGTATATAAGAAAAGTCAAGGATAAAAATGGATAATTGTTTCTATATAACGGAAAAATATTACACCTAGTATTGAACTGGGTGAGGAAAAGTGCTACAATGTGTCCATATTGAGCAGAAGGAGGAGTTTTATGCATACTTTGAACGTAGAAAAAAGCCGCTGGACGGCGCGAGAGATTAGTCTTACGGCGGCCATGACGGCTGTGGTGTTCTTATTGACGTTTGTGCCCAAGATTCCCATTCCTTTGGGCTATGCCCATTTGGGAGATGCGGCCATCTTTGTGATGGCCTGCCTGGCAGGGCGGCGGGAAGCCTTGGTGGCTGCCTGTGCCGGTTCCATGCTGGCGGATTTTATGGGAGGATTTCCCCTGTGGATAGGGCCGACCCTCATCATCAAATGGGCCATGGCTGAAACGTTCCTGCACGTATCTGACATGTCAAATGAGGATTTTATAAAATCTCCCCGCACGCTGCTGGCGCTCGTGTTGGCCTGTCTGGTGATGGCGGCCGGGTACACAGCCTTCGGGGCGGTCCTCTATGACAGTCTGGCCGCAGGACTCGCTTCAGCCCCGGGGCTTTTGGCTGAAGGTGCCGTGAATATTCTGGCCTTCTATGGTGCTATCAAGCCGTTGGAAAAACTGTTTCAAAGCCGTTTGTAATTGTATAAGTCATGAAAGGCTGCTAACAAAAAGCAGTCTTTTTTACATCTTACAATGATATAGAAATAACAAAAATGATATATGATATTGTTTTTATCCTTGCAAATAACAGGAGGGCATGTTATAATGACTTTGTAAATGAAAGATATATAACATTTTATACAAGGAGTGGTGATAGTGAATATTCAATATCGTCAGGAATCCGTTTGGATTGGCATTGATGTGGGAACCACCGGGGTTCGTGCTATTGCCTATGATATTACCGGCAGAAAGGTAGCGGCAGCAGAAGCCTTTTATCCGTTGCTTACGCCGCACCCGAATTGGGCTGAGGAAAATCCGGCGCAGATTTTTTCAGCAGTGCAGGAGGTAGTTGGCAAGGCAGCAGCTGACTTGAGATACAAGAGCCGTCAGCTGGCAGGTATTTCGTTGAGTACGGTCATGCATAGTTTTGCCGGATTGGACGCGAACTATCAGCCGCTGATGGATATGCAGACCTGGGCAGATAGCCGCAGTGCGGAAATCGTGCGGGAAATGAAAACAGATGAAGACTTATGCCACCGTTTTTATGAGAAGACCGGCTGCCCAATCCATGCCTCTTATCCGCTGGCTAAAGTGCTTTGGCTGCGCAAGAATCATCCGGATTTGTTTAGGCAGATGCGCTATGTGGGTTCGTTGAAGGATTATATCTTCTACGGGCTGACAGGTAAATGGCTCATTGATCATTCGGCAGCCAGTACCAGTGGTTTATACAACGAAGTGAAGATGGATTGGGATGATGAAATACTCGACTATGCAGGGCTAAAAAAGGCACAGCTGCCGCCAGTTGTATCTACGACACATATGGAGAAATTGCAGGATGGTGCAGCTCAAGCTATGGGATTGCCTGCAGGCCTGCCGGTGGTTATCGGCGCGACGGACGGTGTGCTGGTCAATGTGGGCATTGGGGCCGTACAGCCGGGGCAGCTCAGTGCGACAATCGGCACCAGTGGCGCTCTGCGGATGCTGACGGAAAAACCGCTGACGGATAAGAAGATGCGTACATGGTGTTATAATCTCGTGGACGATATGTGGGTAGCCGGTGGAGCTATCAATAATGGCGGTATGATTCTGCGTTGGGTGCGGGACAAGGTTTGTCACTATACGCCTCATCATCTGGAAAATCTCGATGTGGATGGTTATGACCTCATGACCATGAAGGCAGCGCATGTGGCGGCTGGAGCGGAAGGCCTCATCATGCTGCCAAGCTTTACCGGAGAACGCGCGCCTTATTGGAATTCAGAACTTCGGGGGATGTTTTTTGGACTGTCCCTGAATCACAGCCGTTCCCATATGATTCGTGCCTGCATGGAGGGGATTGCTTACAGCATGAACGCGGTAATGCTGGCCTTGCGGGATTTTGGGGAAATCAAGGATATTCGGGTTAGCGGCAGTTTCACAAAGTCAGAACTTTGGCTGCAGATTCTGGCCAATGTTCTCAATGAAGAACTGATTTTGCCCGACAACAGTGAAGGTGCAGCTTTTGGGGCGGCGGTGCTGGGCTTTATTGCCAGCCAGGAACTGGCGGGTATCGGCGCGACCAGAGATTTGGTCAAACCCAAGCGGATTATTCGTCCGGATAAGGATGATGTAAAAGTTTATCAGGAACTTTATCGGATTTATGACCAGTTGTATTGGAAATTGCAGCCGGAACTTGCGGCTATCGCAGCGTTCCAACAGGCGCAGGCATAAGGAGGCAGGATAATGGAAAAGAAAATGGATATCGGCATGGTGGGGATGGCCGTGATGGGCAGTAATCTGGCCCTCAATATGGCTGACCATGGCTTTGACGTAGCCTGTTACAATTACACGCCAGATTTGACAGAAAAAGTGTTGCGGGAGCATCCACATAAGCATATGCATGGGTTTTTCAATCTGCAGGAGTTTGTGGATTCCCTGCAGAAACCTCGCCGCATTATGTTGTTGATTATGGCAGGGGAACCGGTGGATTCCATGATTGAGCAGCTCACGCCACTTTTGGAGCCGGGGGATATTATTCTCGATGGGGGGAATTCTTACTTTGGGGATACCCGGCGGCGACAAGCAAAGCTCCAACAGGCCGGTATCCATTATTTCGGGGTGGGAATTTCCGGCGGGGAAAATGGCGCTCGCAAGGGGCCGTGCATCATGCCAGGGGGAGATAAGGAAGCTTATGAATTTGTACGGCCGGTCTATGAGGCTGTAGCGGCTAAGGTAGATGGTCAGCCCTGCTGCAGTTATATCGGTCCGGATGGAGCCGGGCATTATGTGAAGATGGTGCATAACGGCATTGAATACGCGGATATGCAGTTGATTGCCGAAGCTTATCTGCTATTGAAATATGCTGGGGGGTATCGCAACAGGCAGATTGCCGAAATCTTTCATCAGTGGAATCAGGGAGAACTCAGAAGTTTCCTGATTGGTATTACGGCAGATATCTTTGCTGAAGATGATGAGTCAGGCGGACAATTGCTGGATAAGATTGTGGATAGCGCCGGGCAGAAAGGTACAGGCCGCTGGACCAGTATCGAGGCTTTGCGGCAGGGGGTGAATACTTCTCTGATTACGGCGGCCTGCAATGCGCGGGTGATGTCTAATCTGTTATCGGAGCGGCAGGAATTGGGCAGAATCATTCAGCCTGCCTGTGCGGAGACTAAGCTAGATGGTGATTTTGTGGAAATGGTGCGGCAGAGTCTGTACTTGGGCAAGATTGCCGCTTATGCACAGGGGTTTGCTCTTTACCGTTCCGCAGATGTGCATTATGGCTGGCAGTTGGATTTGGGGCAGATTGCCGCGATTTTCCGGGCAGGCTGTATCATTCAGGCAGACTTCCTGAATCGAATCACCGCAGCCTTTACCGCTAATCCGCAGCTGGATAATCTGTTGCAGGATACGTTCTTCGCAGGCAAGGTCAATGAAAATCTCGCGGCTCTGCGTCAGACGGTGGCCCATGCTGTACAGCTGGGGATTCCGGTGCCGGCACTGGCTTGTGCGGTGGAATACATGGATGCCCTGCGCGGTACGCCGTTAGGGGCTAATTTGATTCAGGCACAGCGGGATTATTTTGGAGCACACACCTTTAAGCGTATCGATAAAGAAGGCTCGTTCCACCATGAATGGCAGAAAAATTTCTAAAATTCGCATTCAATTTTGACAAGGGAGGTCTATGATTATGCCGCTTATTATTTTGGCAGTTGGTATTCTCTTTTTGTTTTTCCTGATTGTGAAGGTAAGGCTTAACAGTTTTTTGGCCTTGCTGCTGGTTGCTGGTCTGGTCGGGTATGCCGAGGGACTGCCCGAGGGCCAGATTATCCCCGTGATTGAAAAAGGTCTGGGGGGAACCTTGGGGGGCTTGGCTATTGTTGTTTCTTTCGGCGCCATGCTGGGCAAGCTCATGGCAGAAAGCGGCGGTGCCCAGCGCATTGCCACCACGCTGATTGATGTGTTTGGCCGCCGTTGGGTAAAATGGGCTGTAGCTTTGACCGGTTTCATTGTCGGCATAGCGTTGTTCTATGAAATCGGCTTTGTGTTGCTGATTCCTCTGGTCTTTACCATTGCCACGGCAGCGAAAATTCCCTTGCTGGAAGTGGGCATTCCGATGGCAGCAGCTTTGTCCGTAACCCACGGCTTTTTACCCCCACATCCCGGTCCTACGGCCATTTCCATCATTTACAATGCCGACATTGGTTTGACACTGCTCTATGGTGCCATCATTGCCATCCCTACGGCCATCGTGGCTGGCCCGGTCTTTGCCAATACCACGAAGCATATTCAGCCGGAAGTGCCTGAGGGCATGCAGAGCAGCAAAGTATTTGCTGATAATGAAATGCCGGGCTTTGGCCTTTCGGTGTTCACAGCTATGGTTCCCGTGGTATTGATGGCAGCTTCGGCTATCGCCAAGCTGACATTGGCTCCCGCTTCGGCCATTTATCAGTGGCTGACCTTTTTAGGAACGCCGGATATGGCGCTGACCATTGCAGTGGCTACGGCTATTTACACCTTTGGCCTGCGGCAGGGCAAGTCCATTCCTGAAATCATGAAAATATGTGAAAGTGCTGTACTGACCATTGCCATGATTCTCTTGATTGTGGGCGGCGGTGGTGCGCTGAAACAGATTCTTATCGACAGTGGCGTAGGCAATTATATCGGTGAGATTGCCGCCAAGTCGCAGTTATCTCCCCTGTTGCTGGCGTGGACGGTGGCAGCAGTAATTCGTACGGCTTGCGGCAGTGCAACGGTAGCTGCCCTGACTGCAGGGGGCATCGCCGCACCGGTGGTGGCCGTGACCGGTGTGAATCCCGAACTTATGGTGCTGGCTACAGGTGCTGGCAGCCTGATTTTCAGTCCCCCGAATGACCCAGGGTTCTGGCTCTTTAAGGAATTCTTCGGCTTGACGGTCAAGCAGACCGTGCGTACCTGGTGCGTGCTGGAGACAATTATCTCCGTGATGGGGCTGGCCGGGGTCCTGGTTCTCGAAGCGATAATCTGACATTATACAAAAAGCCTTCCGTTTCATTTGGAAGGCTTTTTACATAGGGAAAAATCATGTATAATATCCCTGAAGGATGTTAGAAAAGAGGAACCAATATGAAGGATCTGGTTTTACCGATTTTACGCAGTGCTTATGAGGATTTGACAAAATCGGAAAAAAAAATAGCCGATTATATAACCGGCCATAAGGATGAGATTATGGGGCAGACTGTGGCGGAAATTGCCAAAAACACCGCCAACTCGGAAATTACGATTTCCCGCTTTTGTAAGAAGTTGGGATTCAGCGGTCTGCAGGGATTGAAGATTGCATTGGCCACGGAACTGTCGGCGGCAGGTGAACAGTCCTATCAGGACATTAATAAGACGGATGATGAGGCCGCTGTGGCGGGTAAGATTTTCCGTAATATCACAGATGGTCTGCAAGATACATTGAAGATTTTGGATTTTTCCCTGATTGCAGCAGCGGTGGATCTTTTACAGTCAGCCCGCCGGGTAGCCATTTATGGTTTTGGTAATTCAGCCACGGTCTGTCAGGACATGGAAACGCGCCTTTTGCGTTTTGGCATGGCCGTACAGGCTTTCGATGATGTGCATATGCAGGTGACTTCAGCCGCGTTACTGGATGCCCGCGACGTGGTGATTGCCGTTTCCCATACGGGCGCGAACAAGGATATTTTGGAATCCTTGCGCATAGCCCGCCAAAATGGGGTGAAAATCATTGCGATCACGAGCTATGCACAGTCGGAACTGGCCCGCAATGCCGATATTGCGCTGGTGGGCATGGGGCGAGAGGTCCATTACCGTTCGGAAGCAGCGGCTTCACGGCTGGTGCATATGGCTATCGGCGATATCCTTTATACCTGTCTGGCTATGAAAATGCCAGAGCAGTACCATGCCAATCTGCAGAAGATGCGTGAAGTCATTGCGGCCCGCCGCTTGTAAGCTGTTTCAGCAATGCGCGGCAGCCTTTATCGGCATCCTGATAAGTTACTTCGAAGTTGCCGGTGTACCATGGGTCCGCAACTTCCCGTTCTTCGCCGGCAAAGGTCAGGAGCAGATGGCATTTTCCTTGCGGATCGCCGCCGGTCAGGCGATGGAGGTCGCGCATGTTTTCTTCATCCATGGCGATAATATAGTCAAAAGCATCATAATCAGCCCGCTGAATCTGGCGGGCTTTTCGTTTGGAAAAGGGAATGCCGTGAGCCTGCAGGGCACGCTTGGTGCCAGGATGGGTGTCACTGCCGATTTCATCCGTGCGGCAGGCTTTTGATTCCACGAGGATTTCCTGCTCCTTACCCGCCTGACGAACCAATTCTTTCATGACAAACTCGCACATTGTGGAGCGGCAAATATTGCCGTGGCAAACGAAAAGTATCTTAATCATTGTTGACCTCCTGGGAAAGTTTTTTTCTATCATAGCATGGGCAGCTTCATTAGGGAAGGTATATTTGGCGGTCATTTTTGCAAATTTTACAGGTGCAAGCTGTGCCTTTGTGGTATCATATAGGGAAGGATATTGCGAAGGGGGATTATTATGGAGCCGCAGCAGTTGGGCTTTCAGGTGGATTTATCTCGGTGTGTGGGCTGCCGGGCTTGTGAAAAGGCATGTCAGCACAAGCATCCGGATTTGCCGCGGGCCTTCCGCCATGTAGATGAATGGGCGGGTGACAGGCGGGAGCAGGGGTTTTTGTCCATGTCCTGCAATCACTGCACATCACCGGAATGTATGCGGGTATGTCCTGCTGGCTGTTATGAGAAGCGCCGCAATGGCATTGTCCTGCATAACAGCGCCAAGTGCATTGGCTGTGGCCGTTGTGTAGGCGCCTGTCCTTTCCATGCCCCCAGAATTTTGCCCCATACGGGGAAAGTGGGCAAGTGTGATATGTGCCGGGAGCGGCTGGCCGAGGGAAAGCAGCCGCAATGTGTGGAGGCCTGCCCGGTGGAGGCCTTGCGGCTCTGTGTAATGGATGGGCAATATATGAACTCGCAGGATTATCCCTTGGTGCGTTACACCCAGCCTTCGTTGAAATTTATCAAGGCTAAGCAGCCGAAGTGCTTTTGGCGGGAGGATAGAGATGGAAAAAGATAAGGAAGAACTTTGGCAGGCGGAAGATATCACTGGCAAGCTGATGGTGGTGCAGCGTTACACTGGGCTGGAAATGGTCTTGCTGGATAATTTGGGGGAACTGCGGGGCACGACGCCGAAGTTTCGGGCGGAAAATCTTTCTTTGCTGCGCCGCAAGCGGCAGGCTCTGCAGAAAAATGAGTTAAAGACCTTTGCGGGCTTGACGGTTTTGCCGTTGGAGCAGAATAAGCAGCCTTGGGGCTGGCTGGTGGCGGATTGTCCCCAGGAAAGCATGTCGGAACCGGTCTGGTGCCTGTTCTTGGAACTCAGCCTGCAGCTGACCTTCCTGCTCTGGCATGAGGGCGAGCTTAATGCCATGGTGCGCAGGCACAGGGAGCAGTTTCTTTACGATATTCTCTATCACAATTTTGCTTCTTCCGAAGAGGTTATTAACTTAGGAAAAAATTGGAATATGCGGCTGGACAAACCGCATCATGTGGTGGTGGTGGAATTTGACCGCCCCTTGCAGGGAAATCGGCAGGAGCAACTCTTGGCGGAGCTGGATAAGGAATGGACGCGGGTGCTATCGGTTCGCTTTGTGCAGCCGGTTTTGATGCTCTTGCGGATGCAGCTGGTGATTCTCTTTGAAGATGACCGCACGCCGCCACGCAATCAGAGTGAACTGGCCGAGATTATGACCGATGCCATGGCCAGTATCAAAGAGGCCTTCCCCACGATTCCGCCGTTTTCCGTGGGGATTGGCCGCTTGCATTACTCTGTGTCAGAAATCTGCCGCAGTTTTCAGGAGGCACGGCAGGCGCTTAGTTTGGGGCGCTTCCGTCAGCCGGAGAACGGCATTACCTGTTATGATGAATTGGGCGTCTTGAAATTGTTGTCGCATATCCGCATGGAGGAATTGGACGACTTTGCCCAGGAGGCACTCGGAGTGCTGATGGAGTATGATGATGCCAACGGCACGGAACTTCTAAAGACGCTGGAAATTTACTTTCAGGAAAATGAATCCATGCCGCTGGCGGCAGAACGGCTCTTTATTCATGCCAATACCCTGCGCAATCGCTTGAAGAAGATTGAAACGGTGCTGGGCGTGGAGCTGAATCAGGCGGATGTGCGGGTGCGGTTCTATGTGGCCTGTCAGGCGCTGCGGATTGTGCGGCATAGTATGTAACATGTTTTCAGCAAAAGGCGCGGGGACTGTGCAGGGGTGACATCCGCTAATCCGTTGGACTAAAAATATTTTTTGCATTTTATTAAGCAGACTAAAAAATCAAAACTCGCTGTGCTCAGACAGTTGATTTTTTAGCCTGCTTTTTGGTTTGCAAAAAATGTTTTCTTAACGTCCAACGGCTTACGCTGCTGTCACCCCTGCACAGTCCCCGCTTAATGCCGTCATTTTATTTGCTGTCAATTGCGGTTGTATTTTTTTACAAGATAAGTTTGAATCCTTGGCGAAAGTTACAGAATAAATCAGTATTATCTGTATTATAATAATTTTTAATGAGGATATTGTTTTAGGCTATATAGGCGGTGACATTATGGAAGATGTGAGGAAGTGGCGGCAGAAGGCGGCTATATACCGGCTTTTGGCGAAGTTTTATGCCGGGGATTTGTCGGCGGGGCAGGAAGCGGCTGTGCGGATTGGCGCTTTGCTGGGTATCAGCCCGTTGGTGCCGCCGGTGGATGATGAGGGCCGGTATGATTTTAACCGGCTGTTTGTGGGGCCACAGAAGCTATTGGCACCGCCCTTGGAGTCCTATTACCGCAATGAGGAGCATTTGCCCATGCAGGAAGAAACCATGGCGGTGCGGGCGGCTTATGGGGAGGCTGGGCTGGAACTTATCGCGCAGAATAAAATCCCCGATGACCATGCGCAGTTTGAGTTTTATTTTTTGAGCTGTTTGCTGGAAGCGGTGTGCCGTTATCAGGGCGAGGCACTGGCGCGGCAGGCGGCGGACGCGTATCGGCGGTTTTTGCAGGAGCATCTGCTGCTCTGGGTCTTTGCGCATCTGCGGGCAGTGGATAAGGGCTGTTCTTCTACGTATTGCCGGGAAGTGGCCGGTGCCATATATCATTTTATGCGGTGGGAAAAGGAGGCTGTAAGCCATGAAGTTTGACACGAAAGAGTTTAGCCGTCGCACGTTTATCAAGGGGAGTCTGGCGGCAGGAGCGGCCTTGGGGCTGGGAACAGCTCTGGACCTTTCGGGCTCGCCCTTTCAGGCGGCCAAAGCCAAGGGGGAGAGCAAGATAGTGCATAGCGCCTGCCCGCGTAACTGTTACGATACCTGTTCCATACTTTCCACGGTGGAAGACGGTGTATTGAAGCGCGTGGAGGGTGACAAGGCCAATACCTATACCCGCGGGCGGCTCTGCGCGAAGGGTTTTTCCTATACCCGCAGTGTCTATAGTCCTGACCGCATCAAGTACCCCATGCGGCAGTCAAAACGGGGCGGTGGCAGATGGGAGCGCATCAGCTGGCCGGATGCCTTTGACATCATCGCCAAGAAGATTCTGGCTATCAAGAAGGAATACGGTAATACCCTGCCCATCTGTCTCGATAAATACTCCGGTAACTTCAATCTGCTGAACTACTGCGTGGAAGGCATGATGTCCAGTATCGGCCATACCACTCGGGCTACGGGTACGCCTTGCTGGCCGGCGGGGATTGACGCCCAGACCTTTGACTTCGGCACGATTTGGAATAATGACCCGGAGGATATGGTCAACAGCAAGTACCTGATTATCTGGGGGGCAAATCCCTCCTGGTGTTCCGTTCACTCCATGCACCTTGTTATGGAGGCCAAAAAGCGGGGCTGTAAGATTGTGGTCATTGACCCCATTTTGACGCAGACGGCTTCCAAGGCAGACTGGTTTATCCAGATTAAGCCCAGCACTGACGGTGCTTTGGCTTTGGGTATCGCCAAATACCTGCTGGACAATAATATGGTTGATTACGGCTGGCTGGCCGCTAACGCCAAGGGCTATGAGGAATTCTTCCAGTATGTGCGGGAAAAGATTACCTTGGATTGGGCCGCAGAAAAGACCGGCGTCAAGAAGGAAATCATCGAGCAGTTGGCTCGCGAATACGGCACGGCTAAACCGGCTAGCATCTGGATTGGCTACGGCATGCAGCGCCATACCAATGGCGGGCAGAATGTCCGCAGCATTGACGCTTTGGCGGCTATGACAGGCAATATCGGTAAGAGCGGCGGTGGTGCTCAGTATGCCCAGCTGCAGACCTGGGGCGTCAAGTACAACGTCATGGGCATGAAGGCTCCGGCGGGCACTACCACGACAAAGGACAGGATTATCAACATCAACAATTCGGCCCAGGAAATCCTCGACGCCAATGACCCTCCCATCAAGATGCTCTGGATTGCCTGTCGCAGTCCGCTGACCCAGGCGGCAGAACCCCAGAAACTCAAAGAGGCTTATGACAAGCTCGATTTGATTGTGACGGCAGACCTCTTTATGAATCCCACCGTGCGGATGAGTGATATCGTCCTGCCGGTGACCACGCCCTTTGAAACCTGGGGCCTCAATGTGTCCTATTGGCACTACTGGTGTGCCCTCAATGAACCGGCCATCGAACCCCAGTATGAAGCCAAGAGCGACTTGGAAATTGCCATGGGGCTGTCCAAGAAGCTAAATGAACTGGAGCCGGGCAGCTGCACATTCCCAACAGAGGGCAAACTAGAAGATTGGGTAGCCGCAGAATTTACCCCGGACTTTTTGAAGCAGTTCGGCCTTACAAGCTGGGATGAACTCAAAAAAGGCCCCCGCAAGGCGGTTACGGGGCTGATTGGCTGGCAGGATGGCAAGTTCAAGACACCTTCGGGCAAATACGAATTTGCTTCGGAAACGGCGGTCAGCGAAGGCCATGAACTGCTGCCGGTCTGGACGGAAGAGATGAAGACGCCGGAGAAATATCCGTTGCGCCTCATGTCACCGCATTGGAAGCTCAGCATCAACGGCCAGTTCCAGAATCTGGATTGGATGATGGATATTCACAGCGAGCCAGTGGTGGAGATGCACCCGGAAACGGCAGCGCGCTATCATGTGCAGAACGGCGATATGGTGAAAATCTATAATGAGCAGGGCGCGATTACCCTCAAGGCAAAACTCACGAAGGTTACGGCCCCTGATACGCTGGTGGTTTATGAAATGTGGCTCAATGACAAGGATTTCAACGTCAACAACACCTTAAAATCCCTGCCAGCCGATATGGGCAAAAAAGCCACAGGAGCACCGGGCATTGCCTTCCATGATAATTTTGTAGCGCTGGCGAAAGCCTGAAAGGAGTGAGAAGAATGGGAAAAAGATATGCCTTTTTGGTGGACACCAGCCTCTGCATTGGCTGCAATGCCTGTGAAAATGCCTGCAAGAACTACTATCAGCAGGAGGCTTCCGTACACTGGCGCAAGGTTTACTATATGCAGGAAAAGGATTTGCCCCAACCGCTGCGGGTGGGCGTGTCCCTGGCCTGCAATCACTGTGATGACCCGGCCTGTCTGAGAGCCTGCCCTGCCGGCGCTTACAGTAAAGACCAGCATGGTCTGGTGCGTCACGATAATGACCGCTGCATTGGTTGCAAGCTCTGCACCATGGCCTGCCCCTATAATGTGCCTTGCTATGACAAGAATCTGGGCAAGGTGACGAAATGCGAAATGTGTGCTGATAGGCTGGCCAAAGGAGAAGAACCGGTCTGCGTAGCCAGCTGTCCGATGGGGGCCATTCGGGTGATTGACTTAAACGACCCGGAAAATGCCCAGTATGCAGATAATCTGCCGGGCCTGCCGCCTGTGAATATGACAAAACCTGCCACGCGGTTTGTACTGCCGTTGGAACAGAAACAGGATTGGAGGGCTGAATGATGATGGACTTTAGCGAACTGCCCTTGGTGATTTTCACCACCTTATCCCAGATGGCTGTGGGCGCTTATGTGACCATGTATCTTTTGGGACGCAGCAACCATATCGGGGAAAAGACGATTTCTTTGACCTCTAAAATCGTAGTGGTGCTGATGGCACTGGCTATGGCGGGTGCCTCCACCCATTTGGGTGACCCGCTGGGCGGCCCGCGGGCCCTGCTGGGACTGGCGCATTCGTGGCTGAGCCGGGAGATTTTCCTGATGGGGGCCTTCTTGGGGCTGGCGTTCCTCTATGCGTTGCCTCAGTTGCAGAAAGTGCGGCGCTGTCTGGGATTCTGCGGTTCTGTGGCCGGCATCCTGGGCATTATTGCCACAGCGATGGTCTATACCTTGCCGGCAAGACCTGCCTGGAATACGGCTTATCCCATGATGTTCTTCTTCCTGACGGCTTTGGTAGCAGGCCCGCTGTTGACGGCATTCATTGCGGTTAAAGCAGAAGGGCATGTCTGTAAGCCTGCACTGCAAATGGCCGAGCTGTTATTACTGCTGGAACTCTTGGTCACGGTATTTTATCCCATTACCCAGGGGGCGAATCTCAATATGTCCATGGGCTGGCTGGCAGTACGCTGCGCCGTGGGGCAGCTCATTCCGGCCGTTATGCTCCATCGTCAGGCTGCGACGGCTGGAGAACATAATCTGCTTTTGTCGCTGCTGCTGGTTATAGTCGGTGAACTCTTAGGCCATCAGCTGTTTTACGCCAGTGTTTTGCCCTATCCGCTATTTCCCCAGTAAGATGTGAGATTAGAAAAAAGGAGCTGAATGTATATTTTTACAATCAGCTCCTAATATTTTTGTAAAATATTACAGTATAACAAAGACTTATATGTCGTATAATATTTTACATGATGTTCTGCGGCACTGTTCCATCCCTAATCCCCATTGGTCAGTGCTGTCGGCGAGCTTCCCCAGTTCGCAATAAAAATAGCGCCCCGACTGGAAATTTCCCCAATTATTCCAGTCGGGGCGTATTGTTTTGCCTGTGAGAGAAAATGTTCACCGCTTAACCTGCAGCAGAGCCAGCATCATCTGGCGCATACCGTTGATGGTATCCTGCAGCTGTTCGATACGTGCTTCCAGCAAAGCGACGTTTTGTTCCTGGTCCTGCGGCATGGAAGGATCCAAGGCAATGGGTTCCGTCATAGGTTTCTTGTCATCAACAGCCTGTTCTGACATGTCAGGCTGATAGAGGACATACTGACCCTTGCCCTGTCCCTTGGCTTTATAGAGGGCCTGGTCGGCATGGGCAAAGAGTTCCTTGTAACTTTGTCCGTGCGCCGGATATTGGGCTGCACCAATGCTGATGGAAAAGGACTGATGCTTGCCATCGGCATGAAAAACTCGTGTGAGCCGGCGGCAGAGACCGTGACAATGACGGGCAAGAATATCGGTGCATCCCATACCCGGCAGAAGGATAATGAATTCATCGCCGCCAATACGACCCTTGATGTCACTTTGACGGAAGTTGCGGCGGATGGCCTGACCCACTTCGTGAAGCACTTTATCCCCAAATAGATGCCCGAAGGTGTCATTTATCGCTTTGAAATCATCGGCATCAACAATCAGCAGCGTGGCCGTGTCCTTCTTGGGACACATGCGCCGCAGAGCAGCCCGGATTTGCGTTTTGACGGCGCCTTTGCTCAAAAGCCCCGTCAAATCGTCTGTGTTGGCACGGCGGCAGACGCGCTCCTGCCAAAGTTTTTCTGCCTGAATGTTGCGGATGTTGCCAAAGGCCATGGCAGGACGCTGTCCCTGGTAATAGGTAACCAGATGGACTTCCGACCAAAGCCAAAGCGGCTTTTTGGTGCTGCGCAGGCGCAAGCGAGCTGTCAGATGGTTGTGCCTGCGGCTGGCAGGTCGTGAATGATAGAGGCGGTGCAGATAGTATTCTAATATGCTGGCATCGTCCGGGTGAACAATGCCTTCCAGCGCTAACCGCGTGGAGGCCCGGGGAAAATGGTCAGGCAGGTCATAGCGATGAGCTGCGTCTGACGCCCGGAGTTGAAATGTGTCGTCGGTCAAATCCCATTGAAAGAAGATAACATCGTTTGCAGCGTCTAAAGCTTCGTATACGGCGGGATTGAAATGGCTGGGAACGACCGCATACGGTATAGCCATAAGAAACTCCTTTTGTTATAATTTTTCCGTAAACTTTATATCATTATAACAAGTAGTAACAACTGTTGCAAGCACAAATTGGGACTTTAGCACTAAAAGCCGCCCCGATAAGGGGGCGGCTTTGCTAATTAGTCCCGCCGAATAAAGTCGGCAATGGATTTGCGGATGGGTTTTTCTGCTGGGGGTGTTCCTGTACTTTGTCCGATGGCTTCGGCAAGTCCCGGAATGTGTTTGCTGGGCTCGGCGTGGTGCATAGGCGTAGCACCGGCTGCGTTGACGGCAGAGAGGCCGGGGATGTTTGGCAGGGAGTCTGCGGGAGCAGCTGGTGCCTCTGCGGCGGGCATGGCAGAACTTGCGCTCAGAGGCGCAGCGGACAGAGATGGCGTGATGGGCACATCCCGGCTGGTGAGTTTTACTTCCAGCGTGTCTCCGTTTTTCACCGGGTCGGTGAAGTCTACGGGCTGGCCGTTGACGAGAATGGTGAAGTTCACCCGGCTGGTGGCAGCGGGGGGCTGGAAGTTTACCGCGAGCAGGGCATCGCTGACGGTTGTGGTCAGGCGCTCGCTGGTATGATAGGTGACTTCACAGCCATCATCAATGATGGTGCCGGGGCTGGCGGTACGGCCATTGACCATCAGCTCCACATTGGCAGAGGGGATGGCAAATTCCTTATCTTCGTAATAAATCATCACGCTGGTATCGGTGTTCTTGATGTTCAAAATCTCGCCGAGCTTCGGGTCTTCGTCGGCGATGTATTCCACATGGTCGCCTTCATGGATGGGCATGGAAATGCTGGCCGGGGCATCGTTCAGCAGAATTTCCGGCGTGCAGCTGTAGAGGGTATCCTTGCCGTTGAGCTTATAGTGAATCTTGCGTCCTGTGGGGGGATAGCCTGCAGCCAGCAGGGCTTCGCCAAGGCTTTTGAATTCCCGGCTTTCGATTACATCACCGTCTGCCAGCAGCTGGTCAGCTTCGGCTTCTTTGCCGTTGACCGTGACCCGTTGGCGGATGTGTTTTTCGCGGCCGTTGATATAGATGGTGTATTCCTGTCCGGCCGTGACCAAATCGCCGAGGCGGACCGTGGGCGTAGTGCCGTTTTCGCCGGGGATGACCGTGATGCGGGCGCCGTCGCGGATGACGGTATCTAAGCTGGCTTCTTCCTCACCCAGCATGATTTTGGCAAAGGTGCCCAACGTGCCCGGGAAGAATTTTTTCTCGGTGCCGATATTGACCATCAGGCCCAGGCCGGGATGTCCGTTATACTTGCGCAGATTGATGCCGGCATTTAAGAGGGCATCGGATACGGTGAGCTCCCGGAAGTTGAACAGGCTGTATTCCTCATCGTTGACATAGACGGAGAGGAAGTGCAGGGTGTTGAGGGAGGCGATTTTGAGAATGCCCAGCGGGGTCACGGCATCGGGATAGTGAAGTTCTTCGGGAATGTCCACAATGCCGTCCACCATGTCAGGTTTGCGCACGGCGACGCGGTTTTCCGGCATGCCCAGGGCATCGGCCACGAACTTGGCCAGGCCCGGCGTCTGGGAGCCGCCGCCTACCAGCATGACGGCCTGCGGCGTGTCACCATTGAGCTCGAAAATCTGCTTGGCAATGGCGTTGGCCAGGTTTTCGATATTGGGCATCACAGGCTCCAGAATTTCCTTGGCGGTCAAGGTGTATTCCGTGCCCAGAATATCGGTGAATTTCACATCTTCGCCGCTGGAGGCCTGCCGTTTGATGCGCTCGGCAATATTGAAGTCCAGCAGGAAGCGCTGGCTGATGGCTTCCGTCACTTCATCACCGGCCAGCGGCACCATGCCGTAGGCAATGACGGAGCCGTTCTTGGTGATGGCCACGTCGGATGTGCCGGCGCCGATATCCACGAGCACCAGATTCAGATGGCGCATGGTGGGCGGAATCAGCACATTGATGGCGGCAATTGGCTCCAAGGTCAGGGCGCGCATTTCCAAATTGGTCGCATGAAGGGCGCTCTGCATGGAGTCGATAACCTGCCGCGGCAGGAAGGTGGCAATGACGACGGCTTTGGCTTTTTTGCCCCGCTGGCCAATCAACATCTTGAGTTGTATATCGTCCAAAACATAGCGGATGGTGCTGTAGCCCACGCAGTAATAGCGGCTGGGGTCGTCCACCGTGTGACTTTCCGCCAAAGCGGCCTGTGCGGCCTGCACGCCTGCAAAGTCGAGGTTGCGCTGTTGTTCGGCGGTAATCAGGCCGTTTACTTCCATCTCCGCCTCGGCGGTCATGGTGTAGAGGGCACGGCCGGCGGCAGCTACAGCAGCGGTCTTTATCGGGCCCGTCTTTTCAATCAGGGAATTTTTGACCTTTTCCACGATGGCGGCTACCTGGGGCACATCGTGAATCTGGCCGTCCAGCATGGCACGGGTCTTGTGTTCCAACCGGTCGGTCGCAATAACGTGGAGGTTTTCATCGTCGCCTTCCTCGGCTACGATGCCGATAACGCTGCGGGTGCCGATGTCCAGCGCAAAGATGCGCTCATGCTGTTTCACCGCTTTGGGGGGCGGCGTTTTGATGACATTGATGGCCTCTACCACTTCGGGGCTCAGTTCCTCGACGGGAGGTTCAACCGCTTTGGCCTTCTTAGGCGCGCGGGAAGCTGTCTTTTTCGGTGCCGCCGCTTTGGCGGCTGTTTTTATATCGTCAGTACTTTTCTTTGTGGTCGGCATAAAAAAACTCCTCACTGCTTGTAAAATTGTCAGGAAATTAAAGGTTATTTCTATTATTTCGCGAAGTATACATTATAATCCTGTTTTTACGAGGAAAATCTTATATTTAGTCGTTACAGAAATGAGAGTGATACTATGACAGGAAATAGAGAAGTAATTACCGGCAGTGATTTCAAGCGCATGGTTTCTGGTGCTTACAGTGAGTTCTTGCTGGAGTATGAGGAAATCAATCGCATGAAAGGGGCAGGCAGCATGCCTGGTACCCATGTGCTCAGAACGATGGGCGCAGCCATTATGCCGTTAAAAGACACGAAGGATGATAGCATTGGCGGCCTTAGCCGCCGGGTCGCCGCCGGAGCCCAGTTCGGTGCCCGGGGCAGTGCCGGTGTGGTGCTGGCGCAGATGTTCAGAGGCTTGGGCAAGGGCCTTTTGGGCAAGCACAATGCCACGAGTACAGAGTTTGGTAAGGCCTTTCAGTACGGCATTCTTTATGCCCAGCGGGTTATCCCTGAGCAGCCGGAGCGTCCCATCATCACCTTGGCGAAGGAAGTGGCCAAGGGTGCCTATCATGCAGTGCGCGCCAACAAACCCATTTCGGAGATTTTGGAGACGGCCATCGCTGCAGGCGAAAAGGCTTTGGCTAAAGTAGGCGAGGAAGATGCCGGTGCCCGGATTATGTTCTCCTTCCTGCAGGGCTGCCTCAAAGGTCTGGATGGCAATTTCGTCTCTCCGGCAGTAAGCCTGTCCTTGGGACTCGAAGCGCAGCAGGCCGGATTGCCTGACCCCCGCAATGATGTAATGCGTCCCTACTGCGTGCGGTTCTCGGTGAAGAATGTTCAGGTGGACATGGAGGAACTGGAAGCGCACCTGAAGGAATTTTCCACCTTTGCCTTGGTGGAGCGGGCGGCAACCGGTGTGGATGTGCATCTTCATACGGACCATCCCGGCAAGGTCATTGAGCAGGCCATTGGCTGGGGCCCGCTGAAGGGAATTCACGTTACCAATATGAGTGAACCCCATACATTGGCTGCCCATGATGCCATCATGAAGGTGGCGCTGCTGGCGGTAGCGGAAAACAAGGTGCAGGCCAAGGAACTGCAGGAGCAGGGTGTGCAGATTATCGCTACAGGCAGCGAGATGGAAAGCCCCTCGGTAGCTGAACTGGTCAACGCCGCGCATAGCGATTTGGCGTATGCCTATGTGATGGTGGCCTGGAGCCGCGATTTCTGGCAGGCCTTCCGCCAGGTGAAGCGGCTGCTGGGTGAGCGCATTGAACTGGTGCTCTGCGAGACGAAGCAGCAGCAGGCGGCAGCTATCCATGCGTTTGACCCGAACCTCACGGCGGTGGAAAATGCCATTGTTATGCGGGAAGCGGCGGAAGAAGCAAAATAAAAGAAGTTCGATAGAATATAAAGCATAGTTCGATATAAAAGAGTTCGATGTAAAAGACGCCCAGTGGCTGATAATACTTTCCCTTTGCTTATACAAGCTTGTCTAACGCGACGGGAAAGCATCATCAGCCACTGGGCTTTGTTCGTCTTTATTTATTTTTCCATCGTTTATGCGTTTGTTGCGGAAAAAATTGCCTTTAGTCTTTCGGCTACCATCTCTGGTGTGATGGCTTGCATGCAGGCGTTGGTCTGGTGCTGGCATTTTGTTTTGAGGCAGCGCCGACATTCATGGGGCGTGATTACGAATTCGTGTCCTGCGGTCAGCGGACCGTAGACGTCGGGCTGGGTGGGGCCCCAGAGGGAGAGGGTTTGGCAGCCTACGGCATCGGCGATGTGCAGGGGGCCGGTGTCGCAGGCGAGCAGGAGGTCGGCAGACTGCAGAAGGGCTGCAAGCTCCGTAAGGCTGGTCTGTCCGGCGATGGAGAGGCTCGGGCGCTGCAGGAGGGCCTGGGCTTTTTGGATGTACGTTTCGTCATTGGGGGCGCCGCAAAAGACAATCTGCACCTGTGGAGGCAGGTCTTTCAGCGCTTGTCCGAAGTTTTCCGGTGCCCAGTTCTTGTCCGGCCAGGTGGTGCGGAGGGTGACCATGAGAATGGGGCGGTTCATGTCAATGCCGTGCTGCTGCCAGAAGTTTCCTGCAAACTCCCTGAGGGTTTTGGGCAGGTTAAGCGTCAGTCCGGGGGTGAAATTTGACATGTCAAATCCCAAAGGCATCAGGACACTTAGATAGCGGTGTACCTTATGCGGACTTTCGATATTGGGCGCCATATCGCTCATAAAGAAGGGGTTGCCCTCGTGGCGCTCGTGAATGCCGATGCGCCGTTTGGCACCGGAAAGCAGGGCCAGAATGCCTGTCAGGAACAAGCCCTGAATATCCAAAACCAAATCAAACTGCCGGGCCTTTAAGAGTGCCCGGGCTTTTTTTAGTTCCCGGCAGGCGGCGGGCAGGTTGAAGCTGGCAAAGGCCTTGTCCAAGGGCCGTCTGTCCCAGATAAGGAGCTCATCAATATAGGGATTTTCCGCCAGCAGTTTATCGGCAGGCGGGCTGACCAGCCAGGTGATATGGCAATCCGGCTGCAGTTTCTTGAGTTCTCTGGCCACGGGGGTGGCGTGGAGCACATCACCGATGGCAGAGAGCCGCAGGATAAGGATTTTTTCCCCTATTTTATTTTTCATAAAGGTTGGTTTTGCCTTTCATCCATAGTACAATAAAATGATAGGTTTATATTAGCACACTAACGGGAGATTGTCCAAAATGTTGAAGGATATTACGATAAAATCATTGGCCAGTGATACGGTGTATAAACGGGGGCTTGATTATTACCGTGAAAGAGTCGTGGACGATTTGACGGCTCTGAATGAGGCCAAAACGGAATGGCAGGCCTATGTTTATGGTTCGGAGAATTACGAAGTCTATATAAAGCTCAACCGTCGGGGAGACAATGTGGAGGAATACGACTGTGACTGCCCCGCAGCCAAGCAGTATCTTGGTGCCTGCAAGCACGTGGTAGCGACGCTTTTGGCCATTCAGGATGAGCAGGAGATGGACCTGCCCCGCAGTTTGTCCGCTGAATTTGCCAAATTGGGTGTGACCACGGGCCGCAATATGCTGAAGCAGAAGGAAAAGGAGCAGCAGAAACGGCAGAGCCTGGCCAGCCAGCGGATGTTTTCCTTTTTCCGGGAAGCGGCGGAGGCGGATAAGGCAAGGATAACCGTGGGACAGGCAGAGTACGCCCATCTTGTTCCTCGTCTTTTTGTGGATGAATACTATGGCACCTACAAGCGGTGGCTGGAATTCCGTTTCGGTCTGGATAAACTCTATGTCGTGAAAAATGCGGCATCCTTTGTGGAGGCCATGGAAAAGCACGAAGACTGGCAGCTCGGCACGAAGAACAAGGTGAATCTTTCGCAGGTGCATTGGGGCGATGAACAGTCGGCACAAATCTATGCCTTGCTCCAAAAATATTACCGCACGGAACAGGGGATGTTTGCGGCAGGTTCGACCAATCATTACTACTATATGAGTTATCATTCCTATCTCTTTGACCAGAAGCAGTTCCGCCTCTCGGAGGATGCCTTGGCCGAGTTCCTGGCCATTATGGGCGACTGTCCCTTTGAATTGCGCTTGAACGGGGCCGAAATGGAAACGGTGCAGGCGGTGCAGGGCAATCCCCATATTGAACTGGAATTGCAGGAAAACGAGGGCTATGGTGAACTCTTGGTCAGTGATGCGGAAATTGTGCCCTTGGATGAATCCTGCCGTTTCGTTTATCAGGAGGGAAAGATTTTCCAGACGGAGAAAAAATTTGCCCAAGGCTTACAGCCGCTTTTGCGCACTTTTGAAGCGGCGGAAACGGTCAAAATACGTCCGCAGGATATGACGGCCTTCTTCGGTCAGGTGTTGCCCCAGATAGAAAAGGCGGCCGAGATTAAGATTGCGCCGAAGTTTATGGAAGAATATGTGGTGCATCCTTTGACGGCGGAGCTCTATATCGACTACGAGGGGGACGGCATTGCGGTGCGTCCTAAGTTTGCCTATGGGGACGCGGTGTTCAATCCGCTGGTGGAAACGGAGCCGCCGCTGCGGGATGGACGCAAACTGGTGCGGGACGAGCAAAAGGAGCAGGAAGTCATCTTGCGGCTCACCCACTACGGTTTCAAAAAGAAGCGGGACCAGATGGTGCAGCGGGATGAGGAAAAGAGCTATGAGTTTTTGACCGAGGAACTGCCGAATCTTCCCGAATGGGTGGATGTGTTCTACTCCGATGCCTTTGCCAATCGTCCGGTGCGTCCCATGCCCAAAGTTACGGCGGGGGTCAGCGTCAACGATTCCGATTTGCTGGAAGTGACCTTTAACGCCAAGGATTTGGACTTCAACGAGCTCATGGAAATTCTGGACTCCTACCGGCAGAAGCGCAAGTATCACCGCCTGCGGGACAAGAGCTTCATCACCCTGGGGGACCAGCAGATGCAGGCCATTGCGGATTTCGTGGATAACACGGGGATTGCTGCCAGCAAGGCGCAGGGCATGAAGGTGGAATTGCCTTTGTCTCAGGCCATGTATCTGGATGAACTGGCGCGGGCGGACGAGGCCCTGCGGCTGGAACGCAGCAAGGAATTCCGCACCATTGTGCGGGATATCCGCCATCCCGAGGAGAGCACTGCCGAAGTACCGGAGAGCCTCAGGGGGATTTTGCGTGAATATCAGGTGACGGGTTTTAGCTGGCTGTCCACCTTGTCTCAGTATCATTTGGGCGGAATTTTGGCGGACGACATGGGCCTAGGCAAAACCCTGCAGGTCATCACCTTCCTCGTATCCCAGCAGGATTACAAGGAACCGCCTTCATTGGTCATTGCGCCTACTTCGCTGATGTATAACTGGCTGGAGGAAATCGCCCGCTTTGCGCCAGAGCTCAAGGCCTGCGCCGTGGCCGGGACGAAGGCGGAACGGCAGAAAATACTCGATGAGGCCGACGCCAGCTTCGACGTGCTGATTACCACTTACAATATGCTGAAGCGGGATATCGATATGTACGAAAAGCGGCGCTTCCGCTATGCCTTTTTGGATGAGGCCCAACATATTAAAAATCCCACGACGCAAAACGCAAGGGCTGTCAAGCGGCTCAAAACCAGCGGTTATTTTGCCCTGACGGGGACGCCGATTGAAAATACCTTGACCGAACTTTGGTCCATCTTTGACTTTTTGATGCCGGGGTATTTGCTCTCGCATAAGAAATTCAAAGACCGCTATGAAACGCCTATCGTGCGGGAACAGGATGAGCGCAGCCTCAAAGACCTCAAGCGTCATGTGATGCCCTTCATCCTGCGGCGTATGAAAAAGGACGTGCTGACGGAACTGCCGGACAAGGTGGAGCGCAAGATGGTAAGCTCCATGACACCCAAGCAGGAGAAGGTTTATCAGGGCTGGTTCCTCAAGAGTCAAAAGGAATTTGCCCAGCAGCTGGCGGCAGGGGATGACAGCCGTATCAAGATATTGGCCATCCTGACCCGCCTGCGGCAGATTGCCTGCGACCCCGCGATGTTTCTCGAAGGGTATACCGGCGGCTCCGGAAAGCTCGACCAGCTGGAAGAAGTGGTCAGCGAAGCTGTGGAGGGAGGCCACCGTATTTTGATTTTCTCCCAGTTCACGACCATGCTGGCGCATATCGGCGAGCGCTTGAAACAGCAGGGGATTGGCTATTATTATCTCGACGGTTCCACGCCCTCTTTGGAGCGCATCCGTTTGGTCAAGGCGTTTAACGAAGGTGCAACGCCTGTGTTTTTGATTTCACTCAAAGCGGGCGGCACGGGACTCAATCTTACCGGCGCGGATATGGTTATCCACTTCGACCCGTGGTGGAATCCGGCGGTGGAAGACCAGGCCACGGACAGAGCTTATCGCTTGGGGCAGAAAAATAACGTGCAGGTCATCCGCATGCTGGCCAAGGGCACCGTGGAGGAAAAAATCTATGAGCTGCAGCAGAAAAAAAAGTCGTTGATTGACCAGATGATACAGCCGGGAGAAAACTTCCTGTCGCGGCTGACGGATGAGGAGATAAGAGAGTTGTTCCAGAAGTAAGGTTTATTTGTTTCGTTCGAGGCGCGTATGCACGGGGCGGGTACTTGTGCTTTCGCTTAGCCGTCTGGCTAAAATTATTTTTGCCTTTCAATTCAGTATCCTGACCAGTCAAAACTCGCTTTGCTCAAACAGTTGACTGGTCAAGATAAAACAGCGGTGGGCAAAAAATAATTTCTTCACGCCAGTCGGCAAACGCTGCATTCCAAGCACCCGCCCCGCGCATACGCGAAGGAGTCAAAAAGACTTCCCCTTGAGGGGCGGATGATGTGATATTCGCGTTTTTCTCTTTGCAGGAATCGCCAGTTGCTTTGACGAATTCCAAGGGGGAAAGGATGTGGCGTTTATGCGTGAGAATATTTTCGTATGCTATCCCCGTTGTACCACCTGCAAGAAGGCGGAGAAGTGGCTGGAGGAGCAGGGGATTGCGGTTAAGGTGCGGGATATTAAGGAGGATAATCCCACGGAGAAGGAGTTGCGGCAGTGGCATAAAAAGAGCGGCCTGCCGTTGAAGCGTTTCTTTAACACCAGCGGTCTGAAGTATAAGGAACTGGGGCTGAAGGACAAGCTCCCTTCTATGAGCGAGGATGAGCAGTATACCCTGCTGGCTACGGATGGCATGCTGGTGAAGCGGCCTATCCTGGTCAGTGATAAAGGTGTGCTGGTGGGCTTTAAGGAAAAGGAATGGCTGGAAAAACTTATATAAATGGCAAAATCCCGCATCTTGTTTAAGGTGCGGGATTTTTGCCGTGTGTGGTTTCAAATAGTGCCGCGTATTACACAGTAGGCGGCCATCAGGTCGGTGATGAGGGCGAAGGCAACGCAAAGGGCGATGATGGTTTTGGCGAGCAGGTGATTGCCTTCGGTTTTCAGCCGGCGGTAGAAGAACAGGTACAGGCCGAGGAATAACGCGGCGTTGAAGCCAATCATTTCCACGATAAGGGCGTTGTGCCGAGTGAATTGCATAAGAATGCTTTCACAGAAGAGGGTAAATATGCCCATAAGGATGACTAAGAGATACCTGACCTTAAAGCCCACCCGCTTTATCTGTATGAGAGCGAATAATATCATAATGGCGGCAAGGGCAAGATACCAGGCTGTTTGGGAAAAGATGTGTAGCAGGAAAAGACCGCTGAAAATAAGGAGAAAAGCTAAGAGTCTGCGTACGTTTGGATTCATGGTGATACCTCCTGATCTTTTTTTTCAGCATAGCATAGGGGGATTAAAATTTACTTAAAATTTCCATTAAGTATTTCGCCTTTTCACCGATAGTATGAGTAGAGATGCTTTTGGCAAGGAGGGAGAAGAAATGGCAATGATTGCCCGCGTGGCAGAGGATAAGCAGAGCTTATTGCAGACGGAAACCGTCTGGCAGAAGATGCAGAAGGACACTTCCCTGCAAAAGGAGAAGGAGGACACAGTAATCGGCAAAGCGGCGGAGGTCTATATCAGCAAGGCGGGGAAGAAATTGAGCGAGGAGGCCAATGACCCGCTTAATCGCTTGTCACAGAAGGATTTTATGACGGATGCGGAGAAGGAACTCTCCAAACTCTGGCAGGAGGAGCAGGACAAGGCCGAGTACAAGAAACAGGCCGCAGAGATTGAAGAACGGTTGGCAAAGGACAGCAGTCTTACGGACAAAGAACGGGAAAAACTGCAGGCGCAGGCAGATGAGTTGCGGAAAAAGGGCATGACCACGGATGATAAGCTCTATGACTTTTACGACCAAAAACATGCTATCGAAAAAGATATCGAAAAAAATGATGGCAAGTATACGGCAGGTGACCTCAGCAGCTTGCAGCGGCAAATCAGTGAACTGGCATGGAAGATTCACAATACCGGCATTGATATAATGAATGAAGGATTGAATAAGGACAAGCTTACCCAACAGGCATTGAAGGAACGCGCCTATATCGCCATTGCCGAAAATGAAGCGAGAATCATGGGCGGGGAACTGGAGGAGCGCGACAGCGAAAACGCAATGGTCACCCGTACGGCAGAGCAGATAGCGGCGCAAAGTGCGGAAGATGTTAAACCACAACCCAAGGCGGCAGATGTCGTGCGGGTAGCAGTCGAGGAAGGAAAGAAACGCGCCGAAAAAGCTGAAGATGAAACTGGCAGATTGGCTGACCGTGGCAGGGATAGCGCCATCAAAATGCAAAGACAGATGCAAGTGGGTGCTGAAGCGCAGACTGGCACAGAGGCAGATGACGAGCGTAATACGCCAACCCGAGAAATCAAGAAATTGTCCTATGAGGAATTCATGCAGGATGCTCGCAATAAGGCAAAGGAAATGGAAATGGAACGCTAAGTAAATCAATTTTTAACTGCTCTCACAGCGAGGGCAGTTTTTTATTGCCATGAAAGTGAAAAGTGACTTCTGCCCAAAGCGGAGGCGTGCTGACAAGTCAAGCGTTTGACTGGGCGCGTGAAGAAATTATTTTTTGCCAACCGCTGACTGATGGCACAAGGCGGTTTGTTTGAGCATAGCGAGTTTTGAGCCTTGCGCCATCAATAAAAGGCAAAAAATAATTTTAGCGCCCAGTCTTAGCTTGCGGTCAGCAGGCCTCCACTTTGGGCAGCAACATTGCCATAACGTAAATTAAACAAATTGCACTCAATAATAAAAAAATAAAAACAGGACTTTTGCCGTATGAAATCGAATAGGATATATTGTGTGAGCCTCTGGAGGTGATGGAGATGAAGCAGGAACAAGGTATTGTTTTGGAAACAGATGGCCAAACGGCGAAAGTCAAAGTGGGGCGGCATGAAGAATGCGGCTCCTGCGGAGCCTGCAGCGGCGCTCAGAATGTGGTGGTGGAAGCAGCCAACCCTTTGGGGGCGGAAGCAGGCCAGCGGGTGCGCTTTGAATTCCGGGAGGAAAATGTGCTGACCGGGGCTTTTGTGGTCTTTATCCTGCCCCTGATTTTCGGCGGGGTAGGCGCGGTAATTGGCCACTTCATGGCACCGTGGCTTGATGCCACTGGCAGCCTGCCTTACGTTTTGGGGGCACTGGTGTTCTTCCTGATTGCCTTAGGCCTGGTCAAGAAATTTGACCGGCGAGCGGCGCAGGATAAGGCGGCCAAACCTGTGATTATCGAGATTTTGGATAATCAACAGTCATAATATATTTTAGGAGACTATACAAGAGGTGATTGTATGTTCGAAAGCTTTCTAGGGGGCATTCACCCCAAAGACGGCAAGGAACTGGCTAAAGATAAGCCAATCGAAGATATGCCGGTGCCGCAGGAACTTGTGGTTCCCATGGGCCAGCATATCGGTGCGCCCTGCACGCCGACGGTCAAAGTGGGCGATGAGGTGAAGCGCGGCCAGCTTATCGGTACGAGTCCGGCGTTTATGCACGCTGATATTCATGCGCCGGTATCGGGCAAGGTGGTAAAAATCGAACCGCGCCCCCATTCCGGCATGGGCAGCTGCATGGCGGTAGTGATTCAAAATGACGGCAAGGATGAATGGGCTGACGGCCTGCCACTCACGCGCAATTGGCAGACCATGGAGAATGAGGAAATTCTCGCGGCGATTCAATCTGCCGGTATTGTAGGCATGGGCGGGGCAACCTTCCCTGCACATATCAAATTGAAGCCGAGCAAGTCTGTAGATATTTTGATTTTGAACGGTGCCGAATGTGAGCCGTATCTGACCGCCGACTACCGTTTGATGTTGGAGGAAGGCGCAAAGATTATCACGGGAACGCAGATTCTGCAAAAACTGTTGGGCGTCAAGCGCACGGTTATTGGCATTGAGGACAATAAGCCCGAGGCCATCAAGGCCATGGCGCAGGCGGCAAACGGCACGAACATTGAAGTGGCGGCCTTAAAGACCAAGTATCCGCAGGGCGCGGAGAAAATGTTGATTAAAGTCATCAGCGGCCGCGAGGTGCCGATGGGCGGTCTGCCCATGGATGTGGGTGTCGTAGTGCAGAATGTGGGTACGGTGGCGGCCATTGCCGATGCTGTGGAACACGGCCTGCCTTTGACCGAACGCATTACGACGGTGACGGGCGATGCTATCAAGGAACCGAAGAACCTGCGTATCCGCATTGGCACGCCCTATCAGGCGGCGATTGATTACTGTGGCGGCTTTGCGGAACAGCCCAAGAAACTCATCGCGGGCGGCCCGATGATGGGCATGGCTCAGGCAACTACGGCGGTGCCGGTGATGAAAGGTTCTTCGGGCATTCTGGCGCTGACGGCAGAAAAAGTTGATCACGGCCCGGAGATGAACTGCATCCGCTGTGGCAAATGCGTCAAGGCCTGTCCGATGGGGCTTGTGCCTTCGATGCTCTCTATCTTGTCGGAGCGTCAGGCCTATGATGCTTGTCGTGATGACTACGGTTTGATGAACTGCGTGGAATGCGGCTGCTGCACATTTGTGTGTCCGGCCAAGCGCAATATCGTGCAGTATATCAAGAATGCCAAAGGCGTAATCCGGTCTGAGCAGATGAAGGCAAAAGCCGTGGCTGAGGCCAAGAAAAAAGCTCAGGAAGCAGCTGAGGCGAAGAAGGAGGCGGAAAAATGAGTGAAGAAGCAGTAAAACAGGAAACAGCAAGCTCGCTGTTTACGGTTTCCGTATCTCCGCATATTCGTGATGATGAAACCATCAGCCATATCATGTGGCAGGTCAATGCCGCACTTTTGCCCGCGGCCATCTTTGCCATCTGGTGGTTTGGTGTCCCTGCACTTATTAATATGCTTGTCGGTGTAGTTTTTGCGGTGCTTGGTGAATATCTCTGGCAGAAGGGCATGCACCAGCCCATTACGGCCTTTGATGGCAGTGCCTGCATTACGGGGTTGCTTTTGGCTATGTCGATGTC
Organism: Selenomonas sp. FC4001; assembly: GCF_000701565.1. Classification (NCBI taxonomy): domain Bacteria; kingdom Bacillati; phylum Bacillota; class Negativicutes; order Selenomonadales; family Selenomonadaceae; genus Selenomonas; species Selenomonas sp. FC4001. The sequence continues at coordinate 87,766 of NZ_JNJF01000010.1, forward strand.
TCCCGTATTGCCACCCTATATGGTGGCTATTGGTTCCCTGCTCGCTATTGTGGTGGCTAAGCAGTCTATGGGCGGCTTGGGCTTCAATATCTTCAATCCCGCGCATATCGGACGCGCGGCACTCATGGTGTCCTGGCCGGTGGCGATGACGACCTGGACGAAGATGGCGGATGCCAGCGGTGGCGTGGATGCCATGACCTCGGCAACGCCGCTCAATATTTTGAAAATGCAGGGTTATGATGCGCTGATTGCGACTTTTGGCAGTCAGTCAGACCTCTATTGGAATCTCTTTATCGGCACGCGCAATGGTTCGCTGGGCGAAACCAGCACGCTTTTATTGCTGCTTGGCGGGCTGTATCTGATTTGGAAAGGCTATGTCAACTGGCAGGTGCCAGTGACGATGATTGCTACGGTGGCCATTCTTACCTGGATTTTTGGCCCCGCAGGGCTGTTTACTGGTGACCCCATGTTCCATGTGATGGCAGGCGGGCTCATGCTCGGTGCCTTCTTTATGGCGACCGATATGGTGACGATTCCCATGACCATCAAAGGGCAGCTGATTTTCGCGGTGGGCGCAGGCGCACTTACTGTTCTTATCCGTTTGGTGGGCGGCTATCCCGAAGGGGTCTGCTATTCCCTGCTGCTGATGAATGCCGTGACACCGCTTATCGATAGGTTCTGCAAACCGCGGATTTTTGGGGCAGGAGGTGCAAAATCATGAGCAGTAACGAACATTCCACGTTCAAGATTGCCTTTAATTTGGCGGCGGCCTGCTTTATCTCCGGCATTGTCATTGGTTCCGTGTATTTTGTGACGGCTCCTGTGGCGGCGCAGAAAGCCGAGGAAATGAAACAGGAATCGATGAAGTCGCTGGTGCCCGAAGCGGAACACTTCACGGAAGTGGCCGGCCATGATGGCTGGTTTGCAGCCGAAAAAGGCGGCAAGGCTATTGCTTATATCGTGCCCTCTGAAAGCAAGGGCTATGGCGGCAAAATCAAAATGCTCGTGGCCGTGACGGCTGACAGCAAAGTTATTGATTTTTCGATTTTAGAGCATAACGAAACGCCGGGGCTTGGCGATAATGCGCAGAAGCCTGAATTCCGGCAGATGTTTGCGGGGAAGGGTGCAGATAAGTTAGAAGTCACCAAAGAACCCGCCAATAAGGAAAACATTCAGGCCATGACCGGCGCGACGATTTCTTCCCGCGCCGTGACCAAGGGCGTGCGGGAAGCTGTGGAAGCAGTCGCTGCCTACAAGGCTGAGGGAGGTGCGAAGTAATGAAGGAACATTGGCAAATCTTCAGCAAGGGCCTTATTGCCGAAAATCCGATTTTCATTCTGGCGCTGTCCCTGTGTCCGGCACTAGCTGTAACAACGACGGTTATCAACGGCCTGACCATGGGCCTTACGGTGACGTTTGTTATTACCACCAACAATGTCGTGGTGTCCATCGTGCGCAAATGGGTCAATCCCAAGGTGCGTGTGCCCGTGTATATCACCTCGATTGCCACGATTGTTACGGTGGCACAGCTCGTTTTGCAGGCTTATTTCCCTGTGCTCTATAAGGCTATGGGCATCTATTTGGCGCTTGTGGTGGTGTTTGCCATCATCTTGGCGCGGGCGGAGGTGTTTGCCTCGAAAAACGGCGTTTGGAAATCTTTCTTGGACGGCTTTGGCATGGGCTGCGGTTTTACGCTTGCGATGCTCACGATTGCCGTTATCCGTGAACTCTTTGGCGCGGGCACCATCTTGGGTGTGCCGGTTTTCGGGGCAGGTTATGACCCCATGCTGATGATGATTCTGCCGCCGGGGGCCTTTATCCTGATTGGCTATCTCGTGGCGGCCTGCAAGACATGGAACGCCAAGCAGGAAGAAAAAGCCCGCCTGGCGGAGTTAAAAGCAGGAAAGGAGGCCTAAATCATGGGAGAGTATTTAACTTTATTTATCGGCGCAGTTGTGGTCAATAACTTCGTGCTGACAAAATTTTTGGGCCTCTGTATCTTCTTCGGTATCTCCAAGAATTTAAGCGCTTCGGTAGGCATGGGCATGGCGGTAACCTCCGTTATGACCATGAGTTCCATCCTTGCGTGGATTGTCTACTTCTTCGTGCTGGAACCCTTGGGGCTGACCTTCCTCACAACGATTGTGTTCGTTGTGCTGACCGCCAGCTTTGTGCAGCTTCTGGAACTGGTCATCAAGAAACAGGCTCCGGCCCTTTACAATATGTGGGGCATTTACCTCTTGCTGATTGCCACCAACTGTATCGTGCTGGCTGTGCCACTGCTTAATGTTGAGAGCAATTACAGTCTCTTAAAGAGCATCGTTTTTGCCATCGGCTCTGGATTGGGCTTTGCTGTGGCCATCATCCTGATGGCTTCGTTGCGGGAAAAACTGGTTTACGCCAACGTGCCCAAGCCATTGCAGGGCATTGGCATTGCCTTTATTCTGGCGGGAATGCTGTCTTTGGCCTTCCTGGGCTTTGCGGGCATGTTGTGAGGTGTAGTAAATGGAAAAAGCAATGATGATTATCGTCGTGCTGGTCGGTGTCGGTCTGTTCTTCGGCATCGTGCTGGCACTGGCGGATAAGAAATTCTATATGGCGGTGAATCCGCTGATTAACGAGGTGGAGGAAATCCTCCCCAAAGGGCAGTGCGGTGCCTGCGGTTTTGCGGGTTGTGCCAAATATGCCGAGGCTGTGGTCGAAGACCCCAGTGTTGCCCCGAACCTCTGCGTGCCGGGCAAGGCGGCAGTGGCGGCTAAAGTTGCCGAACTGACAGGCAAAAAAGCCGAAGTGACCGAGCCTAAGTATGCCACGCTCAAATGCCGCGGTACGAAAACCGCGGCCGCCATGGCAGCTCATTACGAGGGCGTGCCGGACTGTGCGGCGGCCAAACTCATTCAGGGCGGCCCCAAGGGCTGCAAGTTTGGCTGTATCGGTTTTGGTAACTGCGTCAAGGCCTGTCCTTTTGGTGCGATGAGCATGGGCGCTGACGGGCTGCCTGTGGTGGACAAGGATATCTGTACCGGCTGCGGCAAGTGCGTAGCAACCTGCCCGCAGGCCATTCTGACGCTCAAGACGTTCAACGAGCCTGTGGAAGTGCTCTGCAGTTCCCACGACAAAGGCCCCGCGGCCAAGAAAATCTGCCAGAACGCCTGCATTGGCTGCGGCCTTTGTATGCGGAATTGCAGTCATGGCGCGATTAAGATTGACAATTTCGTAGCCGTTGTGGATGGCAGCAAGTGCGCTGAATGTACGGAGCCGACTTGCCTGGCTAAGTGTCCGACTGGGGCGATAAAGTCTGTTATAGATGTAACCGTAGCACAAAAGACGGCGTAAAAGCAGCACCGCGCCAGCCATTGTGCCCTTTCGCTCAGACCGCTGGCTAAAAGAAAAATTTTCCATGATATATGGGTAAGCACCTAAACTCACTTCGTTCAGACAAAGGTGCTTACCCATATTTTAGTAGAGGGAAAATTTTTCTTTCTTAACGCCAGCTGCCAGACGCTGCAGTGCACAATGGCTGGCGCTCCGTTGCTTTGTCGGACGTGTTTTGCTCATCACTGTGATTGGCTCACGGTTTTTTGTCCGGGTATTTGCTATAGTGATGGCAAAGAGATTGGTTTTGGAGGGAGTGTTTTCCATGTCTAAGGTTTTGATAATTGGCTCCGGGCCTGCGGGCGTGTCGGCGGCTCTTTATGCCCGCCGTGGGGGCGCGGAGGTTACGGTGCTCAGCAAGGGGCTGGCGCTTAGCGGTTTACATAAAGCAGAGAAGATTGAAAATTACTATGGGCTGGCGGAGCCGGTTTCCGGAGCGGAACTTTATGCCCGGGGGATTGAGGGCGTTAGGAAAATCGGCGTGGAGTTTGTGGAAGATGAACTGCTTTCGCTGATGTTCAATGATTCCTTTACCGGCTTTCAGGTGACGGGGAAGGAGCAGGCGTTTGAGGCGGATGCGGTGATTGTAGCCACAGGCGCTTCTCGTCAGTCGCTCAATGTGCCGGGCGTGAAAGAATTTGCAGGCAAGGGCGTGAGCTACTGTGCCACCTGTGATGCGTTCTTTTATCGGGGCAAGACCGTGGCTGTGGTTGGTGCAGGCGTTTATGCCCTGCATGAAGCCCAGGCCCTGCTGCCGCATGCGGCGCAGGTTTATTTGCTGACCGATGGTGCAGAGTTGTCAGCGGAAGTGCCGCCGGAAATCAAAGTGTGGAACGAAAAAATCGCCGCCATAGAAGGCGGCGAGCGGGTTGAGAAAATTGTCTTTGCCGATGGCAAAGAGTTAAAGCTGGATGGCGTATTTATGGCTTTGGGCACGGCCGGCAGTACCGCCATTGCAAAAAAAATCGGTGCCCAGCTTGACGGCAACAACATCAAAATAGATGCCCATGGCGCTACAAATGTACCGGGGCTCTTTGCGGCAGGCGATTGTACCGGCGGGCTGCTGCAGATTGCCAAGGCGGTGTATCAGGGGGCTGAGGCAGGACTGGCGGCAGTAAAATATCTGCGGACTAAATAGCCCAGCCATGGTGCAGCGGCCCTGCGCCATGGCCAAGGTTGAGGCCGGCCTGCAGGGCACCCGTGATATAGGCTTTGGCGTTCTTTACGGCAGTAGTTAAGTCTTGTCCTTTGGCCAGATTGCTCGCAATGGCGGAAGACAGGGTGCAACCGGTGCCGTGGGTATTGGGATTGGCGATATGTTCGCCTTTCAGCCAAAGAGGGCCGTCTGCAGTATAGAGCAGGTCGTCCGCATCCAAGTGGCGGTGCCCGCCTTTGCAGAGCACATTGCAGCCGTAAGTTTCGTAAAGTTTTTGGGCGGCTTGGAGCATATCTTCGTGGCTCTTGATTTCCATAGCGGCCAAAACCTCAGCTTCCATAAGATTGGGCGTAATGACTGTAGCCAGCGGCAGAAGTTGTTCCTTCAATGCCGAGATGGCGTCTTCATTCAGAAGTCTGGCCCCACTGGTGGCTACCATTACGGGGTCAATCACGATATTTTTTGCCTGATACTGCTTGAGCTTGGCGGCGATAACTTCAATCAGTTCGCTGTCAAAGACCATGCCTGTCTTGACGGCATCCGGAAAAATATCGGTAAAAATGCTGTCTAATTGTGCGGCCAGCATTTCCGGAGCAGTTCGAACAACTGCCGTGACGCCTGTGGTATTTTGCGCAGTCAGGGCGGTGATGGCGCTCATGCCGTAGACACCGCTCGCCAGCATGGTCTTGAGGTCAGCCTGAATGCCTGCGCCGCCGCTGGAGTCGCTGCCAGCAATGGTCAGTACGGTTTTGAGTTCGCATTTTTTTACCATGATTAAAACTCCTTTACCATAAGCTGTCGCAGATTCGCGGCGGCTTTTTTGATGTCATCCTGAGCAAAGATGGCGGATACCACGGCGGCGCCGGCAATGCCCGTGCCGGATAATTCGGCGATATTATCTGCACCAATGCCGCCAATCGCCACTACGGGAATATCAACAGCGGCTGTAATGGCTTTCAGTGTATCAAGAGGGACTTCGACGGCATCTGTTTTTGTGCCAGTGGGAAAGACGGCGCCTACGCCTAAATAATCGGCGCCATCCCGGCAGGCGGCGATGGCTTGCTCGACGGTTTGTGCCGATACGCCGAGAATTTTATCCGGGCCTAAAAGTTTACGGGCCTTGGCGGCGGGCATATCGTTCTGTCCAATATGGAGGCCGTCGGCATCACAGGCCAGCGCAATGTCCAGATTATCATCCACGATAAAGGGAACATGATAGCTTTGGCAGAGTGATTTTATTTCCTTGGCAGTGCGCAAAAATTCATCAAAGGGCAGCTGCTTTTCCCGCAGCTGCACGCAGGTTACGCCGCCTGCCAAGGCTTTTTCGACTGCTTCGGCAAGGGCTGCGCCATTCAGCCAGCGGCTGTCGGTGACGGCATAGAGCTGCAAAGCAGCGGCGGTGATATTAGCGGATTTCATACTTTGCCCCCTTTGTCAGTTCCTCAGCCGTCAGGTGACAGATGGCGTCGATAATGCGGTTGCGGTAGGTGGCATTGCCTTCGTGAGGAAGAAGGTGATTATGGGCAATCTCGCCGGAAAGTCCCATAGCCATTACGGCAACTGCGGCGGCTTCCAAAGGTTTTGTGGCATTTGCGGCAATGCAGGCGGCAACGAGCGCCGAGCACTGGCAGCCGGTGCCCGTAATGCGGCTCATTTCCGGATGGCCGTTGCGGATAATATAGCAGTTTTTCGTGTTAGCAACCAAATCAATGGCACCGGTAATGGCCACGATGGTGTTTAACTGTTGGGCAGCCTGCTTGGCAAAGTCGCAAGAATGGTCAAGGTTTTCGTCGGTTACGCTGTCCACGGCGGCGGCATCTACGCCCTTAGTGTTGCCTGTGCCATGAACCAGCGTCTTGATTTCCGAGATATTGCCCCGCACGCAGGTGATGCTGTCCGTCTGTAAGATATCGAGAGCAGTCTGCGTCCGCAGTTTGGTGGCACCGGCTCCCACCGGGTCGAGGACAACCGGATGGTTTAATTCTTTTGCTTTGCGGGCGGCGCTCAGCATGGCCGGGATGGTGCGCTGATTGAGCGTGCCGATATTCAAACAGAGTCCCGTGGCCAGCTGTGTGATTTCAGCCGCTTCTTCCACATCATCAGCCATAACGGGGCTGGCTCCGCAGGCCAGCGTGATATTGGCCACATCATTTACCGTCACATAGTTGGTAATGTGGTGAATCAGCGGCGTGTTCTTGCGAATGTTTTCCCAGATGTTAAACAAATCAATTCCTCCTTCAAGTGGAGGGAAAAGGGCAAACGAAAAGGACTATCCAATTTTGGATAGTCCCGAATGACGTTATTCCTACTTCCCTACGTTGGCATTATCCAAATCAGGTTAGGAACTGAAGGGAAATAAATTGAACAGATTGCGCAGGATGAGTTTTCAATGTCTAGGCGGAGATATGAGGCATAGCGGTGCTATGGCGAATGTCGACAACGAAGACAGTGGAAACTTAGACCAGCAAGAGTTTAATTTATTTGCCGAAAGTTCCGTAACGGTCGAAGTGCATAACTTCCTCTCAGCCCGTCTGCGAGCTCCCGTGTATGTGATTGTTATCTTTTACTTTAGCCGTTAAGTGTTGGTTTGTCAATGGGATTATCTTGGGGGGATTTGCGTTCGCAGTTAAAACTCTGCCGCTTGTTGTGGCGGTGTTTTACTGTTACAATAATTAGCAGAAAGATATTGTCAGCAGGAGGAGCAATGGTCAGGATTAAGGATGTAGCCAGAGAAGCTGGCGTGGCACCGAGTACGGTGTCGCTTGTGATGAATAAAAAGGGCTATGTATCAGAGGAAACCCGCCGCAAGGTGGAAGCGGCCATGAAAAAATTGCACTATGTGCCCAGTGGCGTGGCCCGTAGTTTGTCATTGAATCGGACCAATACCATCGGGGTTATTATGCCTTCGGCAGCTCATCCCTTTTTTGGTGAGCTCATTGGTGAACTGGAAACGGCGCTTTATAATGCCGGGTATAAGATGGTGCTTTGTTGCACGCATGCCAAAGATAACGCCGAACGTCATTTTGTGGAAATGTTGAAACGGCGCAATATGGATGGGATTATCATGGGCGCTCATTCTCTGGATGAAGGGCTTTATGACAATCTTGAGCGGCCGGTGGTAGCTTTTGACCGTTACTTGAATAACTGTATCCCCATTGTGCACTGTGACCATTGTCAGGGCGGAAAACTGGCGGCGGAGGCTTTTTTGCGGCACAGCTGCCGGCACGTAGTGGAAATTGTGGGCAGCAGCATTATGAAAACACCCGCGGATGACTATCATCGGGTAGCAGCGGAAATTCTGACCAGTCAGGGCGTGAAGGTTGACCGGATTGAAAGACCGTGGAATGAACCGTCTTATGCAAGTTTTATGCAGATAGCCCGGCAGCTGTTTGCTGACTATCCGGATGCAGATGGAATTCTGGGGGCAGACCTTTCCGTATCGGCCTGTCTTTATGTGGCGCAGGAGAGGGGACTGCGGGTGCCGGAGGATGTAAAACTGCTGGCCTATGATGGTACGCTGATTACGCAGATGGGAACGCAGCCCCTTACGGCCATTCGGCAGCCGATAAAGGAGCTGGCAGAGTTGACCGTATGTAAGCTCATTGCCATGATTAAAGGCGAACAGGATTCACAGCCGTGGATGATTGCCCCCACGTTTCAGCCAGGGGCAACTTGTTGAAGCCGCTGGCTAAAGGCAAAAATTCTTGACAAAAAGACAGGTGATGTTATAATAATGTTTATCGAACCGGTTCGATAAACTAGAACTGGTTTTTCTCGGCAGCTTCACCCTTTACAGGTCAGGAGCTTTAATCCCCTTTGAAATAAGTGCTGATTGTAAATAGTTTTAGTGACAACCGGTTATCCCCATTCCGGATACAGCTTCCCCAGCTGAAAAATAAAACATCTAAATCTATTACCTGACAACAAGAAGAACTTTATTTCAACGCAAAACAGGCTGGCTATAAGTAATTGCTTATAGTCAGCCTGCTTTTTTTATGTTTAGAAGAACAATATCAGCGTCACCGCGATATTCACTACTGTAGCCACGGCTACCGGGATAAAGGTGCGCTTAGCCAAATCCATGGGGGAGAGGCCTGCGGCACCGGCCACGACAATCATGACGGCGGCGATTGGGGAGAGGGACCGTGCCAGGTTGGACACAAAGTTCATGGGCAGTACCAAAAGTACCGGAGCAATGCCGGACAGGGCGGCCACTTTCGGTGCCAAGGGCACGAAGGCGAAGAAGGTGGCGTTGCCGCTGCCGGTGATGAGGGTGGCGGCGATGATGATGGCAACGAAGACGAACATCATGCCGATACCGCCAAAGCCGGCGTTTTGGGCACTGGTAATCAGCGTGTCAATGGCACCGAGGGAGATAAGACCCTTGGAGAAGGTTTCGGCAGCGACGACGAGGGTTACGACCGTAGCCATCTGCAGGCCCATGCCGTTCCAGAATGCGCCGATATCCTTGCAGGCTTTGAGGCCGTTGCGATGGCGCAGGAATTCAATGAGCATGGTCAGGAAAATACTGATTAAGGTAGCCAGGTTGATGTCCATCTTAATGCCGGTATTTTCATTGAGGCCGAAGAACAGCACCAGAATCAGCGGCAGCATGGGGAGCAGGGCGTAGAAGGAAGGAACCGCAGGAGCTTCCTGTGCTTTTGCCTGTTCGGCTGTTACGGCAGCGGATACATCCTTGCCTGCCATTTCGTCTGGATTTTTGACATCAAGATGTTTCTGGACAAAGAAGTGACTGATGGCCAGCGCCGCTATGGTGCACAGACCGACAGGCACCTGATACTGCATAAAGTAGGGCACAATTTCCATGCCGATGAGTTCAGCGGCAAAGATGTTGTCGGCACCAGCGGGGCCCCAGCCGGGAGCGGAAGTGGTCGCGATAACGGCGCAGGCGGCGATGCGGCTGACGCCTAAACGCACCAATACCGGATACATGGTCACCATGAGCAAGAGGCCAAAGCCGGATGCAGAACTGATGAACATGGCGAGAAAGTTGCCGAGTACAGAAGTCAGAGCCAGTACCATATAGGGATGGCCGAGCTTTTTCAAGGGCTTGATAGCGATGCGCACTAACGCGGTGCTGGCGCCGATGCTGTCCATATACTTGGAAAAACCGCCAATCAGCATGATAATCATGCCGAGTTTGGCTGCGCGGCTGCTAAAAGCCAAACTGATGGACTGAATGATATCCAGCCAGGGTGAGCCAGTGGACTGCTTGGCCGGGAGAATTTCGCCCAGACCAAAGACGAGGGTCAGCACCATCATCACGATGCCGGCGGTAAAGAGTACTGGCTGCGCCGGGTACTTTTTGAGTACGAAGCGGGCAACCCAGGCCACCACCACGATGGCAATGAGAAGACCTAACATAATAAAACCTCCAAAGTTAGCAACGTTACAATCGTTTTGCTTGACTGTGTACGCTGTTGATATAATATTGTATTATCTAAACTTATCGCAAGATAATAATTAATAATACATAATTATCATACAATATGTTTAACCCTGTCGCAAGAGGGATTTTTGAGGATGTAGGATTGTACAAAAATATGAATCAAATTCATTTTTTCCTTCACACGCCAGACTTTTTTCGATATAATAGAAAACAGAATGAAATACATATGAACGGGGCGATGCGATTATGGAAGAAAAAATGGGCCGCCGGGAGCGGAAGAAAATGTTATCCCGGCAGGCGATACTGGATGCGGCCGTGGTGGTGTTCAGCAAGAAGGGCTTCCGTGAAGCATCCATTGCGGATATTATGAATGGTGCCGATTTGGGCACGGGGACATTTTACAATTACTTTCAGTCCAAGGAAGAATTGCTGGTGCATTTGCTCGGGCGTTTGGTGGCTGACGTAAATAAAGCCATTGAAGAATTGCGGAAAGATGGCCGGCCGGCCTGTGAACTTTTGTCGGTGGCTTGTATGCTGACGGCAAAATTTCTGGATGAGAACCGCTATGTACTGCCTTTGTTTTTAGCGGCGGCTGACCATTCGGGGCTGCCGGAGGACGCCGAGGAACGCAAAAAAGTGCCCACGCCGGGCTTTAAGCCGCTGTATGAGCGGATTTTGCGCGAGGGGCAGGAAGCAGGCGAGGTGCGTGATGATGTGCCTGCTGAACTCATCACAGAGATGTTCCATTCCATTTATCAGGCCACGGCGTTCAGCAAACTCTCGATTTCCTTTCAGGAAAACGTGGCAATGAAAATGCGGCTGCTTTTGGATGGGATTAAGAAGCAGACGAAATAATGTGTATTGTGTTTTAGGAGAAGGATTAGATGATTAGTGTAACGAAACTGTTGTTCGCGCGGGAATATTATGGGGATAATCTGCGCTATACGAAAAATGCCCACACGATGCGAAATGGGGCGGCCGAAGGTATGGGGCCGGTGGTGGTCTGGAACTCCACGAAAACCTGCAATCTCAAGTGCATGCACTGCTATATGCAGTCGGATGCGCAGAAATACAAAGACGAACTGACGACGGAAGAAGCCAAAAAGTTTATTGACGATTTGGCTGATTTTCATGTGCCTGTACTGCTGTTCTCCGGCGGGGAGCCGCTGATTCGTCCGGACTTCTTTGAACTGGCGGAATACGCGCAGAAAAAGGGCGTAAGACCGACCCTTTCGACAAATGGCACCCTGATTACGCGCGAAGTTGCCCAGCGTATCAAGGATATCGGCGTGGGCTATGTGGGCATTTCCTTGGACGGACTCAAGGACGTCAACGATAAGTTCCGTGGCGTGGAAGGCGCTTATGAAAAGGCCATGCAGGGCATTGAAAACTGCGTGGCTGTTGGCCAGCGTGTGGGCCTGCGCTTTACCATCAACCACCATAATATTGAGGAACTCGATAACATCTTCGATTTTATCGAGGAAAAGGGCATTAACCGCGTATGCTTCTATCATCTCGTGTACTCCGGCCGCGGGGAAAAGATGGTCAATCAGGATGTAACGCCGGAGCAGTCCCGCAAGGCGATGGACACGATTATCCGCCGTACTCGCGATTTTGAGGAACGGGGCCTCGAAAAGGAAATCCTCACGGTGGACAATCATTGTGATGGCGTCTATATGTATCTGAAAGCGCTGGCCGAAGGCCGCGATGAGACGGCAGAGCAGATTAAGAAGTACATTTCCATGAACGGCGGCAACCGCTCCGGCATTGCCTTTGGCGAGGTTGACCCGCTAGGATATGTGCACCCGGACCAGTTCACCCAGCACCATACCTTTGGCAATGTGCGGGAAAGAAAGTTCGGCGATATTTGGACAGATGTTTCGGCAAGTCCGATTCTGGCCGGCTTAAAGGATAGAAAGCCGCTGCTAAAAGGCCGCTGCGCCAAATGCAAGTTCCTCGACAACTGCAACGGCAACTTCCGTACGCGTGCCGAAGCGGTGACAGGGGATTTCTGGGAATCTGACCCTTCCTGTTATCTGACCGATGAAGAAATCGGCCTTAAGTGAGGTGGGCGCAAAATGAAAATTGTATCCTGGAATACGACCAATAATTGCAATATGTACTGCGCCCATTGCTACCGCGATGCAGGCTGCAAGGCGGAGGATGAACTCTCCACGGAAGAAGCCAAAAAACTTCTGCGGGAAATTGCCAAAGCCGGTTTCAAAATCATGATTTTCTCCGGTGGCGAGCCATTGACGCGCCCGGATATTGTGGAACTCGTGAAGTATGCGTCTGATTTGGGGCTGTTTCCCGTGTTCGGTACCAATGGCACGCTGATTACGCTCGAAATGGCCAAGGCCTTGAAAGAGGCCGGGGCTAGAGGCATGGGCATTTCGCTGGATTCGCTGGACAAGGAAAAGCACGACAAATTCCGCGCCTTCCCCGGTGGCTGGGACGGTGCAGTACAGGGCATGAAAAACTGCCGCGAAGTGGGCCTGCCCTTCCAGATTCATACGACGGTGATGGATTGGAATCAGCAGGAACTCGAAGCCATGACGGATTTTGCCGTGGAAATCGGCGCTAAGGCCCACCATTTCTTCTTTTTGGTGCCGACCGGCAGAGCCGCAACGATTGAGGAAGAATCCCTGCGGGCGGAGCAGTATGAAGATGTGCTGACCCGCATTATGAAGAAACAGCAGGAAGTAGATATTGAATTAAAGCCGACCTGCGCACCGCAGTTCCTGCGCATTGCTGACCAGCTGGGGATTAAGACGCGATTCCACCGCGGCTGTCTGGCAGGGCTTAGCTATTGCATCATCAGCCCGCGGGGCAAGGTACAGCCCTGCGCTTACCTCAATATGGAATTGGGTGATGTGCATGATACGCCCTTTGATGAAATCTGGAATAACAGCGAAGTGCTGAAGAAACTGCGTACACTCGAATATAGCGGCGGGTGCGGCAGCTGCAACTATAAGGGCGTCTGTGGCGGGTGCCGGGCTAGAGCGGCTTATTACCATGGCGGGGACTATATGGCGGAGGAGCCTTGGTGTCTCTATCATGGCAGACGCGGGGAGTGATTACCACCGTGGGTTCGTGGTAGTCGGGCGGGACCGTCAGGCTTGCCACGACTTCGCTTTGCTCTCTCGCTAAAATCATTTTTTGCCTTTTATATAACGGGAAACGTCTAAACTCACTGCGTTCAAACAAAGACGTTTCCCGTTATTTTTAGTGGTATGGGCAAAAAATGATTTCTTAACGCGATAGAGCAAACGCTTCGCTGCGGCAAGCCTGACGGCCCCGCCCTGAGTTACTTGCGCATCGGTTCCCTGGCGCCGGTTGACATCGGCGTTGTCAAATAGCAGGTACTAAGGCGGAGCGGCCGGGAACTGGCCACAGCGAAGCGTATGGCCGCTGGCGTAAAGAAAATCATTTTTGCCCACCACAAAAAGAAACGCCAAGCACTTTTGTTTGAACGCAGTGAGTTTAAGTGCTTGGCGTTTTATCCTAGGCAAAAATGATTTTTAGCCAGCGGTCTTAGCGTAGTCGGGGCCAGTTTCCGGCCGCTCCGCCGTCTTCTCTGATGATTTGTAGCCTTTAAGCTACCAGGCGCGGTTACTTATTCATAATCGCATCCACGGACTTAATGCATGCATTGCGCAATCCGTATTCTTCAAGTGCCGTAACCCCGCGAATGGTAGTTCCCGCCGGGCTGCATACATTATCTTTGAGCACGCCCGGATGGATGCCAGTCGCGAGCTGAAGTTTTGCCGAGCCCAGCACCATTTGGGAAATCAGCTTATAGGCATCTTCGCGTTTTAAGCCATATTTTACTGCCGCATCGCCATAAGCCTCGATAAAGAGGTCGACAAAGGCCGGGCCGCAGCCGGTGACTGTGCCGCCAATGCCCATGAGGTGACTGGGGAGTTCCTGCACCAAACCCACGGCGGCAAAGAGTTTCTTGGTTTCGGCGTGTTCCTCTGCTGTAAGGGTATTGCGCTCCTCAAAGAGCAGTACCCCTTCACCAACCATTGCCGGGGTATTGGGCATGATGAACTGCAGGCGGACACCTGCAGGCAGGACGCTCTCATAGCGGGCAAAGTCCCAGCCGGCGGCGATGGAGATTAGGGCTTTGCCCTTTAATTTATCGCCAAGTTCTGCCAGGACGCTCTCAATCTGGTAGGGCTTGCAGGCCATTACCAATGTATCGCAGGCATCGGCTAGTTCCTGCACGGTCTTAACTGCCGTAAAGCCGATAGCGGCGGCATTTTTAGCCAGTTTTTCCTGATTGGGGGCAAAGGCGTAGACTTTTTCCTTGGCAATGGCGCCGGCGCTAATAAAACCTGCGGCCAGTGCCTGCGCCATATTGCCCATGCCGATAAATCCGAGTTTTTCCATCATGTACCTCCTGTAATATATAAAGATGTTTTTTCGACAATCACTGCTCTTATTGTAACATAAAATACAGGCCTCCAAAGTCCCGGCAAGAAAAATTTTTAGCGGGGGTTGTTTATTTTAGATTGTGCGTTATAATAAGTAAACCGTTTGCTTTTTGGCGATTAGTTTGAGGTGAATAGAATGTTAAACACAGGGGACATGGATATGCTTCATGGCTCTTTTTGGGATAAGCTGATTATTTTTGCGATTCCCCTGGCCCTTACCGGTGTTCTGCAGCAGCTCTTCAATGCGGCTGATGTGGCCGTTTTGGGGCAGTTTGTGGGTAAGAATGCCATGGCGGCCGTGGGCAATAATATTTCTGTTATCGGGATATTGGTCAATCTTTTTATGGGGCTTTCGTTAGGCTCGAATGTGGTGATTGCCCGCTTTATCGGGGCGAAGAAGCCGGAAAAAGTTGGCACAGCTGTGCAGACGTCTTTTGCTTTAGCCGTGGCGACAGGTTTTGCCCTGCTGTTGTTTGGTGAGCTGATGGCCACGCCGATTATCAACTGGTTGGATGTGCCGGCCGAAGTTGAGGAAATGGCGGAAACCTACTTGCGGGTGTATCTGCTCGGCCTGCCTTTTATCGGCATGTATAACTTTGAAGCGGCTATCCTGCGTGCCCGCGGGGATACGCGTACGCCGCTCTTGGCTCTGGCTGTGGCCAGTGTGGTCAATATCGCACTGGACTTGCTCTTTGTCCTTTGGGGCTGGGGCGTTATGGGTGTGGCGCTCGCTACGGTTGTCGCGACCGGCGTCAGCGCCTTTATTCTGTTCTGGTTCCTGACCCATTCGCAGGACATTTTGCGCCTGCATTTTGACGGCTTTGCCTTGGACGGTCGCCTGCTGCGGGATATTGTGGCCATTGGCCTGCCTGCGGGCATTCAAGGCATGGTCTTTTCATTCTCGAATATCTTGATTCAGGCGGCGGTGAACAGTTTGGGGCCGGATGCCATGGCGGCATCGGCGGCGGCTTTTGCCATTGAGGTCAATGTTTACTGCGTGCTCAATGCCTTTGCCCAGGCAACCACGACTTTTGTGAGCCAGAACTATGGTGCGGGCAATCTGCCACGCTGCTTCCAGATTACCAAGGTGGGGCTGGGGCTGGATATTGCCTTTACCGTGGCGATGGGCGTTATCGTGATTGGCTTTGCGCGGGAGTTCCTGTCCTTGTTCAATGCGGATGAAATGGTAGTGGAGTTAGGCATTATCCGCTTCTGGTACATCGTAGCGCCGCAGTTTCTGCAGGTTTTTATCGATGTGCTGTCCGGCGCACTGCGCGGCTATGGCTTTTCGCTCCCGCCGGCAGTGCTCGCGCTCGTGGGTATTTGCGGCGTGCGCATTACCTGGCTGTATACGCTGTTCCCTGCTAGCCCCGATTACGCCACATTGATGGCCTGCTATCCCGTGAGCTGGTTGATTACCGGTATCTTTATCGGGATACTTTACCGCTATTGCCGTGGGCATATTAAGTTAATTCGCGTGTAAATAAGATAAATTTGGAAAAATAATCATCATAATATGGGGATTGTGCTATACTAATTAGTGGAGAGCTATTCTGAAAGGAAGATGACCACTATGTATGAGTACAATCCCCGTTCTTTACGTGCAGAAGAATTTATTAATGATGCAGAAATCCGTGAGACTCTTGCCTATGCGGAAGCGAACAAGGACAATTTTGCCCTGATTGATGAGATACTGGAAAAAGCCCGGCCGGTTAAGACGGGCACAGGTTATATCTGTAAGGGCTTGACCCACCGGGAGGCCTCTGTATTGCTGGCCTGTGAAAATCCGGAGAAGATTGCCCGCATGTATGAAATCGCCGAGGAAATTAAGCAGGCGTTTTACGGCAACCGGATTGTGCTCTTTGCACCGCTCTATCTGTCCAATTACTGTGTCAACGGCTGTGTCTACTGTCCCTATCATGGACAGAACAAGCATATTCCCCGCAAGAAACTCACGCAGGAGGAAGTGAAGGCGGAGGTTATCGCCCTGCAGGATATGGGCCATAAGCGGCTGGCCATCGAGGCCGGGGAAGACCCGGTGAACAACCCGTTGGACTATATTCTGGACTGCATTCATACCATCTACAGCATCAAGCATAAAAACGGCGCCATCCGCCGGGTCAATGTGAATATTGCCGCCACCACTGTGGAAAATTACCGCAAGCTCAAAGAGGCAGGTATTGGCACCTATATTCTCTTTCAGGAAACCTACAATAAGGAAAGCTATGAGCGGCTGCATCCCACGGGGCCCAAGCATGATTATGCCTGGCATACGGAAGCCATGGACAGGGCCATGGAGGGGGGCATTGACGATGTAGGCTTAGGGGTGCTCTTCGGGCTGGAAGGCTATAAGTATGAATTTGCCGGTCTTTTGATGCACGCCGAACACCTCGAGGCGGTGCATGGTGTCGGTCCGCATACCATTTCCGTGCCGCGTGTGAAAAAAGCCGACGATATCGACCCCGATGCCTTTGACAATTCCATCAGCGATGAAATCTTCACGAAAATCGCCGCATGTATTCGGTTAGCTGTACCGTATACCGGCATGATTATCTCCACCCGCGAATCTGAGCAGGTGCGGGAGCGCATGCTGCAGGTGGGTATCAGTCAGGTCAGCGGTGCGAGCCGTACGAGCGTGGGCGGTTATACGGAAAAGGAACGGCCGACGGATACGGAACAGTTTAATGTGTCCGACCAGCGTACTCTTGATGAGGTTATCAAGTGGCTGATGGAGACGGGCCATATTCCTTCCTTCTGCACGGCCTGCTATCGGGAAGGGCGCACGGGGGACCGCTTTATGAGCCTTTGCAAGAGCGGGCAGATTGTCAACTGCTGCACGCCTAACGCCCTGATGACGCTGACGGAATATCTTACAGACTATGCCAGCGAGGAAACGCGGGAATTAGGCTATCGGCTCATTGATGAGGAGTTAAAGAAGATTCCCAAGGAAAAAGTCCGGCAGATTGCCGCAGAGCATATCGAAGCCATCAAACATTCGGATAAGCGGGATTTCCGCTTCTGAGGAAGCTCTTGTATTTGCTGGGCAAACCTGCTAGAATGAACAATAGGTTTCCCTCGTGGGACAAAAACAAATAAATAGAACGGGAGCTCGCAGACGGGCTGAGAGGAAGTTGCGCACTTCGACCGCACCTGATTTGGATAATGCCAACGTAGGGAAGATTTTTATAGACCGGGAAGGACTTTATTCAAAGTCCTTCCCTTTTTTGTGTTTTGGAGGAGGCAATAACAGATGAGCAGAATTTACACAACGCAGATGGATGCAGCACGTCAAGGAATCATCACGAGGGAAATGGAAATCGTGGCGGCCAAGGAAAAGATGGCGGCAGAAGATTTGCGGGCGCTGGTGGCTGAAGGCAAGGTGGCTATTTGTGCCAATAAGAACCATAAGGCACTGAATCCCGAAGGTGTGGGCAGTATGCTAAGGACGAAAATCAATGTGAATCTGGGCGTATCCCGGGATTGCAAGGATTACGATTTGGAAATGCAGAAGGTCATGAGTGCCGTGGATTTGGGGGCTGAATCCATTATGGATTTATCCAGTCATGGAAATACGCAGCCTTTTCGCCGCAAGCTGGTGGCCGAGTGCCCGGCCATGATTGGCACAGTGCCCATCTACGATAGTGTCATACATTATCAGCGGGACTTGGCAGAACTTACGGCGCAGGATTTTCTCGATGTCATACGTCTGCACGCTGAGGATGGCGTGGACTTTGTGACTCTGCACTGCGGCATTACGCGGGATACAGTGCGGCAGATTCGGAATCAGTCGCGCAAGATGAATATCGTCAGTCGCGGCGGCAGTCTGGTTTTTGCCTGGATGAGCATGACCGGGGAGGAAAATCCCTTTTATGAATACTTTGATGAGATATTGGACATCTGCGCGGAGTATGATGTGACGATATCGTTAGGCGATGCCTGCCGTCCAGGCTGTCTGGCCGATGCCACGGATAACTGTCAGATTGACGAACTCTCCCGTCTCGGGGAACTTGTGGAGCGGGCCTGGAAGCGCAATGTGCAGGTGATGGTGGAAGGCCCGGGGCATGTGCCGCTCAATCAGATTGCTGCCAATATGGAAATTCAAAAGACGCTATGCCATGGTGCGCCGTTCTATGTGCTGGGGCCATTGGTTACCGATATTGCGCCGGGCTATGACCATATCACGGCCGCCATTGGCGGGGCAGTAGCCGCCATGCATGGCGCCGCGTTCCTCTGTTATGTGACGCCAGCAGAACATTTGGCTTTGCCTAATCTTGACGATGTGCGGCAGGGAATTATCGCCAGCAAGATTGCCGCGCATGCTGCTGATATTGCCAAAGGATTGCCAGGGGCACGG
This sequence comes from Selenomonas sp. FC4001, assembly GCF_000701565.1. Taxonomy (NCBI): domain Bacteria; kingdom Bacillati; phylum Bacillota; class Negativicutes; order Selenomonadales; family Selenomonadaceae; genus Selenomonas; species Selenomonas sp. FC4001. The sequence continues at coordinate 106,500 of NZ_JNJF01000010.1, forward strand.
GAAGCGGATGATAAGATGGCGGCGGCCCGCCGGGTGCTGGATTGGGAAGCGCAGTTTGCCTGTGCACTGGATGCGGAAACGGCGCAACGAATCCGCCAGAGCCGTATGCCGGAGGACGGCCATAGCGAAACCTGCAGCATGTGCGGCAAGTTCTGCGCCGTGCGCAGTATGAACAAGGCCTTGAATCACGAATATATCGATATTCTTTGATGTGTGCGTGCTTTTTAATATCGCAAATTATAATTGCGGGAAACTGTAACTGCGGCAGGATTTTTTTGCTTGGTTCGCGAAATAATGCTTGTTGATATTGTTTACGACTGCAAGGAGGTTATACGAATGGATTTTATTGAACTGGCCAAAATGCGTTATTCCTGTAAAAAATTCCAGCCGGATAAAGAAGTGGAACAGGAAAAACTCGACCGGGTTCTGTTGGCGGGCCAGCTGGCTCCTACGGCCAAGAACAGCCAGCCGCAGCATGTCTATGTATTGAAATCCGAGACGGCGTTGAAACTCGTGGATGAATTGACGCCCTGCCGTTATGGTGCGCCAGTGGTTTTGGCTGTGGCCTACAACAAGACGCAGTGCTTTACCTATCCCGGTGATAAGTATGACTCCGGCGCTGAAGATGCCACCATTGTGGCCACGCATATGATGTTGGCGGCCGCAGATGCGGGGCTCGACAGCTGCTGGCTGAATTTATTTGACCCGGACAAGGCGGCAGAAGCCTTGGAACTGCCGGCAGATGAAACGGTTGTCATGCTTTTGGATGTGGGCTATGGAGCAGAAGGTGTACGGCCCCTGCCGAACCATGAAAAGACGAAACCCATGGAAGAGTTGGTCTCTTATCGTTAATCTTCATTTTGTTTTCATAGTCAATCATCATATTTTCATTTAACTTTGTTATACTTCATATTGTTCGAAGGTTAGCTTTTAGCAAGACTGGAGGAAACAAGATAATGAATCAGATGAAGAAGATTAGCAAGAACATTACCAGCAACATTATGAAGAATATGCGTCTGCAATATGTCCGCACCTCGCTCGCCAAAATCACCGCTGTGATGGTGGTGACCATGACGGTGCTGGCCCAGAGCTTGATTGCCGAAGCGCAGGAGGCTGAGCCTGACATTACGCGGGATATGCGGGCGCTGGAGCAGAATGGAGTTTACCTTACCGGACTGACGCATCGCATCAAGGCTGAGGACAGCCTGATGCAGAAGATTTTGTCCGATGCCGTGAAGGATAACGTGAACTTGGGGCAGGCCGCTGACGGTATCAGTGATGTACTGCGCTATACCCTCGTAATAAAGGACGAGGATTACAGTCATCGGGTGCCCGAAGCCATGAAAAAACTCACCGCCAGCGGCTATGAGGTGGTGAAGTTCAATAATGCCTGGGGCGGCAAGTTCTATCAGGGTATCAATGTGCAGCTCATCAGCCCTTCGGGCGTCAAAACGGAATTGCAGTTCCATACGCCTAAGTCCTACGCCATTAAACAGGCCTCCCATGGCGTTTACGAAATCCGCCGCAATCCCGAAGCCACGCCGGAAGAAGTGGCCGAAGCAACGGTGAAGAGTATCGCCTACAACAGGCAGGTGAAGATGCCGCCGGGGGCCAAGGAGATTGTCTGGGAAAACATTTAAGAACGTATAGCATAAAAAGGTGCTGTGTCGAAATGGAAAATCATTTCGTCACAGCACCTTTTGGCTATTGCGGATTTGCTGCTTCCGCAGTTTTGCGGTAGAGCGCCATGATATCTGCGTGGTGTTGCTGGAGGTAGTCCAGAGCCTGTTGCTTTTGGCTGGGCGTTGCGTCTTCTGCCAAATAGTCCTTGGCGGCCTGTTCCTGCTCCTTGGCCTTTTGATTGAGACTACGGCAGCCGATGGTCAGTGCGGTGGACTTCAGCGCATGGATATTGATGCGGTAGTCATTCCAGTTGCCCGTGGCAAAATCTTCGTCCAGCCGTGCAATCTTGCCGATGGACTGTTTGCTGAACATGCCCAGTATGTTGTGGTAGATGGCCTCCATATTGTTGCAGTATTTCATGCCCAGTTCGCGGTCAATAAGCGGCGAGGGCGGTGTGTCTGCTGCCGTGGCTGGAGGTTTCTCTGTGGCAGGGGCGGGTGCAGGCGCTGCCATCGGCGGCAGGGAAGCCGGAGCCGGTTTTATCAGTTCTGCTGGCAGATAGCGGTGCAGCATGGCGGTGAGCTCATCACCGGTCATGGGTTTGCTGAGGTAGTTGTCAAAGCCTTCGCCGAGAAATTTTTCTCGGGAACCCGAAAGGGCGGTGGCTGTCAGAGCGATAAAGCGGGTGCTGCTGATGCCCTGCAGCTGCTTGGCCTTGTGCAGGGTTTCCACCCCGTCCATGCCGGGCATCATGTAGTCCAGCAGAACCACATGGAAACTTTGTTTCTGTAGGGTTTCCAAGGCTTCGGCACCACTATGGGCAATGGTGGTCTGCATCTGCGTTTCCTTGAGCAGACTGCTGGCCACAAAGCAGTTCATATCGTTATCGTCCACGATGAGCACACGGGCATCGGGGGCGATAAAGCTGGCCTGATGGCTGAGGTTTGTATCGAGGTCAGGCTGGGCATTGAGATTGAAAACACCAATCGGGTCAAAGGAATGGACTTTCTGAGGCAGTTCGATGGTAAAGGTGCTGCCTTCACCATAGGTGCTGTCCACCTGAATGGTGCCCTCCATCATGTTCAGCAGGCGATGGGTGATAGCCAGTCCCAGACCGGTGCCCTCAATCTGGCAGTTGCGCTTGATGTCGAGGCGCTCAAAGACATGGAAAAGGCGCGCTCTATCTTCCTCGCGAATGCCGATGCCGGTATCGGTGACGGCAGCCCGCAGGCGCAGGGTGCTTGCACTGCGCTGGCCGCTGATGTCCAGTGTGACGGAGCCTGATGGTGTGTACTTGATGGCGTTGTTCAGCAGGTTGATGAGAATCTGGCGCAGGCGCCCCGCATCACCATAGAGGCCGTTGGGCAGATAGGGGTCAACGTGAATCTTGAAGGCCAGATTTTTGGCCTGAGCCCGCACGCCTACCAGAGTGCCGACCTCCCGCAGCACCTGGGCCAGCTGATAATCTGTGGGTACGATTTCCATATGCCCGGATTCGATTTTCGAGAAGTCAAGAATTTCGTTGATGATGGTCAAAAGAGCCGCTGTGGCAGATTTGATATTGCTGGCGTACTTTCGGACTTCCGCAGGCAGCTCCTGCCGCAGAATCATTTCATTCATGCCACTGATGGCGTTGATGGGGGTACGGATTTCGTGGCTCATATTGGCCAGAAACTGGCTTTTGGCCTGATTGGCGGCATCGGCAGCCTGGCGCGCCTCGCGCAGTTCCTCCGTCTCGGCCACGCTGGTCTGGGCCATGAGCAGATAAATGCTCAGGCAGGCGAAGAGAATCAGCATAAAGGAAAAGAGGAAGAACACCCGCTGATAGATGCTCGTAATCTGACCGGCCACTGCTGACCAGGGCATATAGCCAATCAGGGAGAAATCGGTCTGGGGCAGGTCAGCACCAAAGACGAAGAATTTTCCTTCGGCTCCTTCGGTATAGACGGCGGCAGCTTTGCTGCGCTGCAGGCGGCGGTGAACCTCCTTCATGCCCTCCTGAATCGTGTCGTCGGCCCAGAATTTGGTATCATCCGTGGTGTAGTTTTCGTAGGGTACGGCCAAGGTGCCATCGCGGTATTGGATGATGACATGGGTAAAGGCATCATAATCGGAAAGGGCAAACAGCTGGGGCAGCATCTCCGGCGGATAGACCTGATAGAGAACATAGCGGACATTGTCGCCATAAAAGACCGGCGTGGCCAGCAGGATGCCAATGTCGGGATTGTAGTCAATGATGGTGTTGCCATGGAAGGCCAGCTGCAGGCGGGGAAAGGAATCCCTGGACAGGAATCTGCCCATGGTATGATGCTGGAAGTCGATAAGTCCTGCCTGCCCCTGGGGATTTTGTTGGACAAGCATCTGCAGGACAGCCTCTTTGTCCTGTTCGTGCGTAGACAGATGGTTGGCAGCTGTCTGCAATGGCGTCAGAAAACGGAGGAAGCGTTCCCCAGCCAGCATGGAAAGGTCTTCGGTCTGGCGGGACACGGAATGTTCAGCGGCATTGTTGAGCATAACTACAATTCGCTGCTGTATGAAAATTCCTGCGAGGAAAATCAAAAAGAGCGTCATAAAAATGGTCAGCAGCATTTTTTTGCGATTATTCAAGAATCTCCACCCCCTTCACCAGCCAGTCCATGTGCTGCAGCAGACGGTCATCCCGGATGGATTCATCCGGACGGCAGCGCAGGTTGCCCTGACGGTCGTAGATTTCACCGGCAAAGACGAAGCGCCCGCCCAGCATCGTTTTCTTTATCTGGTCAAGCCGTGCTTTTTGTTCGTCGGTGACAGCGGGGGAGAAGTCGCAAAGTTCCACAAAGCCAGCTTCCATGCCCACCCATTGCTTATCCATGTAGTTTAGTTCGCCCTTGAGATAGCGGCGGATGATGTCCTCGTAGTAGCGGTCCCAGTTGCAGACCACGGATGTCAGGGCATGGCTGGAGCGCCAGCTGTGCTTGCCTAAATCTTCGTAATAACCAATGTAATCGATGCCGAGTTCTTCGGCCACATCAGCGGCTGCGGGTTCGTCCTGATGGTAGGTGAGGATATCAGCACCGGCGTCCGTAATCAGGCGGCGCGCTTCTTGTGCTTCTTTTTCCTCGTCCTGCCAACTGCCTGTCCACATGACGACGACCCGGGCGGCAGGATTTGTCTGCTGCACACCCAGGGTGAACGCGTTGATGCCGCGGTTGACTTCAGAGTTTTCCATGGCGGCCACGTAGCCAATCACATTGCTCTTGGTGCGCATGCCGGCCAGTGCACCAGCCAGATAACGGCCCTGATACATGCGCACGAAATAGGAGGTCATATTGCGGGCATGACATTCAGCGGAGTTGGTGCCAAAGGCAATCTGAGGATATTCACGGACGAGTTTTTTGGCTTCCTGGGAGTAGGAGTAGCTGGCCAGGAAAATCATGCCGGCCCCCTCGCTAGCGAGTTCATGAACGGCCTGGGTGCAGGCGCCATCACCGATAATGCGTTCCTTGGTGATGAGGCCTATGCCCATAGCAGCACAGGCCTTGCGGATGCCGCGGTACTGAGGTGCATTCCAGCCTTCTTCGTCAATGCCACCCAGCAGGACAATGCCGGCTTTGGGCTGGGGCTGGTCGAAGGTGCTGCTGGAAAAAATCCAACAGGCGGCAGCCAATACGATTAAGATAAAACTGACAATGAGCCGGGTAGCCCATTGGGATAAACTGTGATGCAGCCAGAAATTCATACCGTTCCCTCCCGAAGCTGATAGTCGCTGTCCTCATCAATCATCTGCAGCATGATATCGGTAAAATAGGGATCAAGCTGCTTTCCACGGGCTTTGAGCATTTCCTGACGGACTTCTGCCTGGGGCAGCCCGTCCCGGTAGCTGCGCTTGGAGGTCATGGCGTCGTAGACATCAGCCACAGCAATGATGCGTACCTTTTCCAGTATGGCCGTGCCAGAAAGACCGTCAGGGTAGCCGGTGCCATCATAGCGTTCGTGATGATGGCGGGAGGCGCATAAAAGTTCTGGCATTTCTTTCACATGGGCGAGAATATCGCCGCCAATAATGGTGTGCTGCTGCATGGCGGCGTATTCCTCGTCGGTCAGCCGGCCTTTTTTGTTGATGAGGCTGGAGGGGATACCAATCTTACCGATATCATGGAGCCGGGCCATATAGTAAACGGCGTTTTGGTATGCTTCTGATTTGCCTGCCCGACGGGCAATTTCCCGGGCGTAATCCGCTACGCGGCGGGAATGGCCGTTGGTGTACTTGTCTTTGGCATCGATGGTGTCTGCCAGAGTTTCTACCATCTGCCGGAAGAGGCGCCGGGTAGAGGCCAGCTGTTCCTTGGCGATGGCGGTCTGTTGGTCGATTTCCTGCTGCATGTGGTGCTGCAGGGACTTGAGCTCCAGGGTGCGCTCGATGCGGCGCAGGATAAGAGTGGGAATGAAGGGTTTATGGACGAAGTCAAAGGCCCCGGCCTGAATGCCCTGCACCTCGGTTTCCTGGTCCGAGTCCCCCGTAAGTATGATGACGGGAATGTCCTTGGTGGCCTCATTTGCTTGCAGGGCCGCCAGTACCTCAAAACCATTCATTTCCGGCATATTGATATCCAGGAGTATGAGGTCTACAGATTGGTTGGGAAGCTGGGCCAGGGCTTCAGGTCCGCTGGACACTGCGGTGAAGTCGTAATTGACGCTGAGGATAGCTTCCAGCGTCATCTGATTGATGATATCGTCATCTACAGCCATTATGCTGCGGCGTTTTTTCGGTAGAAAATCCATAGTGAGGTTTCCCCCTTTGTCGAATAAATTAGTGAAAATTTAATCTAATTATAATTTTAGCAAAAAGGTAGCGAGAAATCTATACTTAGGTTAAAATATAAATGCAGGGAATTGCAGCTCGGAAGGCGAGGGATGAGAATGGAGTATTTTTTGGCGTTAATGATGGTGCTTCTGCAGTTTTCCGGTGTCTGGCTTCGCTATCTGCCTTTTGCGAAAACAGTTACCGTTGTTCAGCGGCGCAAATTGGTGCAGCTGGCAGTAAGCTGGGGCATTTTGGCGTTTGCTATCTATGCAGCCATTATGAGCATGGACGACGGAGAAGTTCTGCGCTTCAAGCTGCTGGTAGCTTTCGGCTGGGTGCCGTTCTTCCTGATTTCTTATTACTGCATTCCGCGGGACTTTGTGCAGCATTTGTACGTGCTCGGCATGCAGAGCCTGTTTGCGGTACTCCTGCATACCATCAGCGGTTTTGTCGTGGGGGCGGTACTCTCGGCTGATTATGGTGAACGCATGCATATGCTGGCCATAATCAGTTGTTATCTCGTGCTATTTACGCTGCTGATTCCATTGGAACGCCGTTGGTTTAGCACATTGGTACTGGCGCAGCGATTTTTCCAATTCCGTCATCTGGGCCTCTACATTGCTCTGATGCCGCTGATGGTTCTGTTCGCCTATGCCCTGCCCTGGCTGGATGGGCAGCTTTATCACAGCGTGCCTGAGCGGGTCGGGCGGCTGGCCCTGCCGATATTTTTCTTCCTGATTTTCCGGCTGGTGTTCAAAGCGGCCCATCAGATGTCTGAGCATATGACGGAAATCGGCCGCAACAATATGCTGGCCCAGCAGCTTTATTCCTTGAGAGAGTACACGCGCCTGACGGAGGAACGTCGTCAGACCTTGCGGGTTCTGCGTCACGATATGCTTCATTATACCCGCTTGCTCAGTGCACTGCTGGACAGTGGGCGTATCCGTGAAGCAAAGGAATTGGTGGAAAAGCAGGCGGCGGAGCTTGAACGCACGACGATTCGGGAATTTTGTGTCAATGACCTCATCAATGCGACGCTGTCGATTTATCATTATCATCTGGGCAATCTGGAAATCCCGTTGCAGCAGAAAATCAGTCTGCCCAAGGAGATGGCCGGCATGGATACGGATATGGCCATTGTGCTGTCGAATTTGTTGGAAAATGCCCTGCATGCCAGCATGAAACAGCCGGTCATGAATCGTGAGATTAAGGTGTTGGCTCAATATGAGGGAGGACGGTTTGTTCTGTCGGTGGCTAATCGTTTCGAGGAACCGCTGCTCTTTGACCGTGACGGACTGCCCTATAACGAAGAGCCAGGACATGGTACGGGAATGATAGCGCTGCGGACCTTTATCCGCAAGTACAAGGCGCAATGCAATTTTTGCCAGCAGGATGGCTGGGTTACGGTGACACTTAATTGGCATGGGGAAGATTAGTCCGGAGAAGGCAAGAAGAGAGGCGCTATCATGGTAGCGCCTCTCTTCTTGTTGGTCTTATGTATGAGCACAGGCTTTAAGCACTGATGCTTCCGGTTGTTTCTCCGGGAATATCCCGGATGGCATCATCACCGTGCTGACCGGTGCGGATGCGGACGGCGTCCTTGAGCTCGGTGACGAAAATCTTGCCGTCACCGAACTGGCCGGTGCGCAGTACCCGCTCGCAGGTGTCGAGCACCTTGTCCACGGGAATTTCGGAAACCACGGTTTCCACTTTGATTTTGGGCACTAACTTTACGTCGTATTTTTTCCCGCGGTAAACTTCCTGATGACCTTTGGACAGGCCACAGCCGAAAACCTGACTTACGGTGATGCCCATGACCCCGATTTTGTTCAGGGCGCGGAGCAAGTCATCGAGTTTGGTGGAACGGGTGATGATTTCGATTTTTGTCAGCATGGCAATCATCCTTTCTCCATATTCATCTGCATTACCGTGTTGGCCAGCATTTCGCTGGAAGTCTCAAAGGAACCGAGGAGCGGGCTGGAGGTCAGCACGCCGCGGGTGTAACCGCGCTCGCCATGTTCGATGATATCGAGGCCCGTAAGTTCCTCCGCTTCGTCAGCGCGGGTTTCCATAAAGGCATGGACCAGCTGATAGAGCACGAAGGAACCGGCAACGGCCAAAGCGTAAGCCACTACGATGGAGATGAGCTGAGCGACGAACAGATGGGTGTCACCGTAGAAGAGGCCGTTGGCACCATCGGGGTTGACTTCCGTGGTGGCCCAGAGGCCGGTAGCGATAGCACCCCAGGTGCCGCCGATGCCATGAACGCCGAAGGCATCAAGAGAGTCATCATAACCAAGTTTTTCCTTGAGGACAGCTACGGCGAAGTAGCAGACCACGCCGCCGATGAGACCGATGATTACCGCAGGCATGGGAGCCACGAAGCCGGCAGCCGGAGTGATGGCTACAAGGCCGGCGATGGAGCCGGAGACGGCACCCAGAATGGTGGGCTTGCCATTGTGTTTCCATTCAACCAGCACCCAGGAAACAGCGGCAGCAGCTGCTGCTGCCTGGCTGGTGATGAAGGCGTTGGCGGCCAGAGCGTTGGCGCCAAGGGCGCTGCCAGCGTTAAAACCGAACCAGCCGAACCAGAGGAGAGTTGCACCAAGAACCGTCATGGGAAGATTATGAGGGAGCATAGCCGTGTGCTGATAGCCGTGACGTTTGCCCAACAGCAGGCAGATGGTCAGGCCGGACACACCGGAGAGAATATGGATAACGAGGCCGCCGGCAAAGTCCAGGGCACCCAGCTCAGCCAGGAAGCCACCGCCCCATACCCAATGAGCCATGGGGTTATAGATGAAGATAGCCCAGAGGAGGATAAAGACGGTAAAAGCAGCAAATTTCATGCGTTCGGCAAAAGCTCCGGTGATAAGAGCCGGAGTCAGTGCGGCAAACATGCACTGGAAGGCTACGAAGGCCAGTTCTGGGATGGTGCTGCCTTCCAAAACCTGCAGGCCAACACCAGCCAGCCCTAGTTTATCCAGGCTGCCGATAAAGCCGTTGACATCCGGGCCAAAGGCCATGGTGTAACCTACGACGATAAACTCAACGGAAATAAGGGCCAGAACAAAGAAACTCTGCATAATGGTGGTCAAAACGTTTTTGCTCCGCACCATGCCGCCGTAGAAGAAAGCAAGGCCGGGAGTCATTATGAAGACCAGGGCGGCACTGATGAGCACCCAGGCCGTATCGCCAGTATCAATCATCACAATCATCCTTTCCATGGTAATACATCAATAAGTCCCGCAAACAGGAAAAGCGCCCATAGCGCAGAAATCTTGCACTACGGACGCCTTTGTCCCCAAACGCAATGAACGCAAAAATCCCCAAGCGTCCGGTACCTGACACTTGGGGACATCGTTGTCCTGTTTGCTTATGAGGTCATTATAAAATGGAAAATTTGACATGTCAAGGTGTAAAGTTATGTATACAAGAATGTAACAAAAATCACAAGCACAATTTCATAAAATAGTGTATAATATCCAATAAGAGCAAACAAATAAAACTCCGAGCAAAAATATCTAAGGCCTGCGGCTATGATATTGCGCCGGGGCCCTGCGGGAAACGGCAGGACCTTCCATTTTGAAAAGGGGTATCCATTTTAGTATCTGGCATCAGGCGAGGACTATCCTTTTCGTATGGAGAGGATAGTCTTTTTTGATGGGAGAGCGTATACGATGAAGGAAATGCGTACCGAGGATGCGGTGGGGCAGATTCTCTGCCATGATTTGACTCAGATTATCAAGGGCGTAACCAAGGACGCCCGGTTCCGCAAGGGCCATGTGATAAAAGAAGAGGATGTGCCGGTGCTGCTGTCCATGGGCAAGGACCATATCTTTGTCTGGGAAAATGACGAAACCATGCTGCATGAAAATGATGCGGCGGAAATTCTGCGGCAGCTTTGTCAGAACGAATATATGACAGCTTCTGACCCCAAAGAGGGCAAGATTGAACTTACGGCTCTGGTGGATGGCGTCTTTCAGGTGGATGAATCAAGATTTGATGAGGTCAATGAGCTGGATGATGTGACTATCGCCACGCTGCCCCAGAATATGCCGGTGAAAGCTGGGCAGAAGCTGGCGGGCATGCGGGTGATTCCGCTGGTCATCAAGAAGGATAAAATGGAGCAGGTTAAGAAAGTAGCAGGCAGTGAGCCGCTTTTGCGCCTGCGCCCTTACCGGCAAAATCTCAAAGTCGGTGTGGTCACCACCGGCACGGAAGTTTTCTTGGGACGCATTGAAGATACCTTTACGCCGGTGATTGCGAGCAAATTAAAAGCCTTTGGTCTGACCATCAATGAGCATCGTCTGTCAGATGATGTGGCAGAGCACACGCAGAAACATATCGAAGACCTCATTGACTTGGGCATGGACATGGTTATCTGCACCGGCGGCATGAGCGTTGACCCGGACGACCGCACGCCTGCTGCCATTCGGGATGCGGGCGCGGAGATTGTGACCTATGGAGCACCGACTTTGCCCGGCGCCATGTTCCTGTTGGGCTATGTACAAAAGAATGGCCGCGAGATTCCCGTTATGGGATTGCCGGGCTGTGTCATGTACGCAGGCCGCACGATTTTTGATTTGATTCTGCCCCGCGTGATTACCGGGGAAAAAATAACGCGCAGGGAAATCCGCCATTTCGGCATTGGGGGACTTTGCATGAACTGCAAGGTCTGCCATTATCCCGTCTGCGGATTCCAGCATTAAGGGGGAATAAAGATGCAGGATTTATCGTTGGAAAAAGCCGTGGCATTACTGAAAGAGCATTGCCATAGGGTATCGGCGGTGGCAGAAGTGCCTTTGCTGCAGGCGTTGGGACGGATTCTGGCAGAGGATTATGAGGCTGGCTTTGACAATCCGCCGTTTGACCGTTCCCCGTTGGATGGCTATACCTTTGCGGCGGAGAGCACGGCAGGGCATAGCGCGGATAATCCCGAGGTCTTTAAGATTATCGGCGAGGAATGTGCCGGAGATTTCTTTGACAAGGCGGTGCCAGAAGGTTCCGCCCTGCGCATTATGACCGGCGGGGCTATTCCAAAGGGCTGTAACTGCGTGGTGCGGCAGGAGGATGTGACCGCTGCGGGGGATAAACTCACCGTACCGTTCAGCATTGCGCCATATACCAACTACTGCTATGCCGGGGAAGACATCCGCAAGGGCACGAAGCTGGCGAAAAAGGGCACAAAACTGACGGCGGCCCATATTGGCGTATTGGCAAGTATGGGCTTTGCCACGGTGAAGGTGCTGGGGAATGTGCGCATTGCCATTGCCAGTACCGGTGACGAACTCTTGCAGCCCGGTCAGCCCCTCGCACCCGGCAAGATTTATAACAGCAATTTGTATCTATTGGCCAGTCGTCTGCAGGAACTGGGCTTTTCCCCGGAGATTGTGGGTATTCTGCCGGATGATGTGGAGGAGGCGGCCAAGGTTATCGCCGGGTACAAGGACAGAGTGGATGTGTTCCTGACCACTGGCGGCGTTTCCGTGGGCAAAAAGGATATTATGCACGGCGTGGTGGAAAAGGTAGGCCAGCGTTTGTTCTGGCGTGTGTCCATGAAGCCCGGCGGGCCGGCGCTTGCTTATACCATGGGCGATACGTTGGGCATTGCCCTGTCGGGAAATCCCTTTGCGGCTTATGCCACCTTTGAACTCATTGCGGTGCCGGTGCTTTCCAAAATCAGCGGCAATGAAAAGATTTTGCCGGAACGCGCCCAAGCGGTGCTCACGGATGAATTCCCCAAGGCAAGCAAGGGGCGGCGCTTTATCCGTGCTTATTACGAAAACGGCAAGGTGCGTCTGCCGGAACAACACGCGTCTGGGAGCCTCTTTTCCGTGGTGGGTTGCAATGCCTTTGTGGACATTCCCGCCGGTACGGGGAAACTGGCCAAGGAGACGGAAGTGGACATCGTCCGCTTGTATCGCGTGAAATAAAGGATTGGATTTTATGCAAGACCAATACGAGAGAAAAATTGAATACGTGCGCATTTCGCTGACCGACCGCTGCAATCTGCGTTGCCGCTACTGTATGCCGGAAGAGGGCGTGAGCAAGATGCGGCACGAGGATATTCTGACCTTTGCGGAAATCCTGCGCATTGTGCGGGGGCTTTCCGCATTGGGCGTAAAAAAGGTGCGCCTGACCGGCGGGGAGCCTTTGGTGCGGCGCAATATCACGGAGCTGATTCATGATATCCGGCAGGTGCCCGGCATTGAACAGGTGGTGCTGACCACCAACGGCGTGCTGCTGCCGGAACTGGGACAAGACTTGATAAAGGCAGGACTTACCGGGCTGAATATCAGTTTGGATACTTTGAATCCGGACACCTTTGTAGAGATTACCCGCCGTCCCCTTTTTGCGCGGGTGCAGGCTGGCTTGGAAAAGGTAATGTCTTTGGGACTCACGAATATCAAGTTTAACTGCGTGCCCATCTATGAAGTCAATGATGCGGAAATTCCCGCATTGGCGGCACTGGCGCGGGATTATCCTGTGAAGGTGCGCTTTATTGAGCTCATGCCCATTGGCTGTGCTTACGAAGTCGGTTATCGCGGCGTGCCTATGGATGAGGTGCAGGAGCGGCTGGAAAAAGCCTATGGGCCTTTGCACCCTGTGGGGAAGAAGGTTGACCGTCTGCAGGGGCCTGCGGAATACTATAAGGTCGCAGGCTTTGCCGGGCAGGTGGGCTTTATCGATGCCATGGAGCATAAGTTCTGCAGCAGCTGCAATCGGGTGCGGCTCACCGCCGAGGGCTTTTTGAAGCTCTGCCTGAACCAGAAAAATGGGTTGGACTTGCGGCAACTCCTTCGAAGCGGCATCAGTGATGAGAACTTGAAGCTGGCTTTGCGGCAGGCCATCTACCGCAAACCAGCAGAACATTTATTTACGGATCATTTCAATACCGCGCGGGACAGCCGCGCCATGTATCAAGTGGGAGGCTAATTGATGGGTAAGATTCATGCACTGTGTACCAGCGAGAAAAAAGGTACACTTAAGACGCAGGTGGATAAAGTTGTCTTTGAAACGGAATGGGGTATTAAAGGCGATGCCCATGCGGGAAAATGGCACCGTCAGGTCAGCTTCCTCGGTTTGCAGGAGATAGAGGATTTCCGCAAGTTAGGCGTCAAGGTGGAGTTCGGCGCCTTCGGGGAAAATATCGTGGCTGAAGGTTTCCGCTTCAAGGAACTGCCAGTTGGCACCCGCCTCAGAGCCGGGGAAGTCTGGTTTGAAATCACCCAGATTGGCAAGGAATGTCACAAGGGCTGTGCCATTCGCCAGCAGGTAGGAGATTGCATTATGCCCCGGGAGGGAATCTTCGGCCGGGTGCTCCATGGTGGTGAAGTCAAAGTGGGGGATGAGCTGGAATTGGTGCAGTCCGGCGAGAAAATGCCCTTGGAAGCGGCTGTCATCACGGCTAGCGACAAGGGCAGCCGTGGTGAACGTGTGGATGAAAGCGGCGCGAAGGTGGCAGAAATTCTAACGGCTAACGGCTATACGGTGGTCGAAAAAGCAATCCTTCCCGACGAGCAGGCGCAGCTGGAACATAAAATGCGGGAACTGGCGGCCAAAGGTATAGCGCTTATCGCCACCACCGGTGGTACGGGCTTTTCCCTTAGGGATATTACCCCCGAGGCTACGCTCGCTGTGTGCGAGCGTCTGGCTCCCGGTATTCCCGAGGCCATGCGTGCCCTGTCGCTGAAGATAACGGACCGGGCTATGCTGAGCCGTGCGCAGGCCGGCATCTGCCGCCGTAGTTTAATCGTCAACCTCCCCGGCAGCAAAAAAGCCGTGGAAGAATGCCTGGACTTTATCCTGCCCCCGCTTAAACACGGTATCGACATTCTGCGGGGGGAAGATAGCGAGTGTGCAAGACACGAGCATAAACATCAATAAGGCGGCAGGTAACAATATGGATTTTGCAGATATTGGCGTAATGATTATTGCCGGGGGCAAAAGTTCCCGCATGGGGAAGGATAAGCGATTTCTCACGGTGGATAACTGCTCTTTGTTGGAATTGACTTTGCAAAAAACGGCGCAGCTGTCTTTTGCGGAAGCGTATCTGTGCGGAGAATGTCATCAGGCAGAAGGACTATTCGAGCTGGCAAAGTGGTATGGACTTACGCTGGTGGCTGATAAACGGCAGGGGGCAGGGCCGTTGGAAGGCCTGCGTGCGGGGCTGGCGCATTTGCAAGCAGAGTATGCACTGGCTTTGTCCTGCGATATGCCGTTGTTCCGCTATGAGGTTATCAGGCCGCTGCTCGCAGAAGCCCGAGGAGAAATGGCCATTATCCCGGTGGTGAACGGCAGACGGCAGCCTTTGGCGGGACTTTATCATCGGGATTTGCTCCCCACAGTGGAGGCGGCATTGCAGCGTGGCGATTATAAAATCGGTCAGGTGATTGATAGTGTTCCGCATAAGCTGGTGGAATTAGGGGATAATGATGCGTTTTTCAATGTGAACAGGCCGTCAGATTTTCGGCTGGTGCAGGGACGGTTGGTTAATGAAAAAAGACAGGTTCCCTTGGTGACGGTTTCAGCGCCTAAGTCCAATACCGGCAAGACCACTTTTATCGAGCGTCTTATCCCTAAGCTCAAGGAGCGCGGCCTGCGGGTCGGCGTGGTGAAGGGGGACTGCCACGGCTATGATGTGGACGAGGAAGGCAAGGACAGTTACCGTTTCAAGCAGGCAGGTGCTGATGGTGTGGCGGTGGTTTCGCCGGAAGGGTATTTTATCCAGCAAAAAACGGAGCAGCGGGCCAGTCTTATGGAGATTGCTGGGCGGCTGACGGATGTGGATTTGGTCATTATCGAGAGCCGCAGTCATGGAACCATCCCCAAGATTTCCCTGTGGCGAGGGCTTGGCGAGGTCATTGTGGATGAAGATACCGTGGCCATTTTCAGCAGCGGCGAGCATGGGGAGACTTCTCTGCGCCAGTATGATATTGATGATGACGAGGGCGCAGCGCAGTTGGTATGTTTTTTGTGCGGCCTGTAAGCAAAATGTATTGAAGGAAATAGCGCTTTTCGGTAGAATAATATAGTTAACGAAAAAGGAAAGCGCAGGGAGTTTTAATGAAGTACGTTGTCATAGATTTGGAAATGAATCCCGTAGACCGGGAGTTCCGTGAAGTCAAGCGGCAGATGAAAGAGGAGGTTATCGAGTTCGGCGCGGTACGGCTGGATGAGAATTTCCAACAGGAAGCCGAGTTCCAGTGTTATGTGGAGCCGGAGTATGGCAAGATAAAGAAGCATATCACGAATCTCACGGGTATCAAGCAGGAAATGGTGGATGGCAAAGCTCATTATGCCGAGGCGTTTCAGCGGTTTGTGGATTGGATTGGCGAGGAGGAAACGCAGATTTACTCCTGGAGCATGTCCGATATCAAACAGCTCAAAAAGGAATGCCGCTTCAAACTGCCGGATTTTGATGTGAAGTGGCTGGACAGCCGCTGGGTGGACTTGCAGCAGGTATTTGATGACCGGTTGGGGCTTCATAATAATCTGGCGCTGAAACATGCTTTGGGGGCCATGGACCATCAGTTTGAGGGCACTCAACACACGGCGCTCGCAGATGCCATCAATACCAGTGCGATATTGGTGCTTATGCAGGATGATGAAAAATTCCGCAAGACCATGCAGCCGGTGCTCGATATTTTGCAGCCGAAGGATGATTTGGCTAGTTCCATTGGGGATTTGTGTCCGGACTTATTAAAATTGAAACAGGATTTGAGTGATTGATATTCGCGGTACTTGGCGGGGCGGGATAGCTATTGCGCCATTGCTTCGCTCTGCGGCTGAAATCATTTTTTCCTTTTAGGCAGCTAAAAAAAGTCAAAACTCGCTGTGCTCAAACAGTTGACTTTTTTAGCTGCTTTTTTGTATTGTATTATTTTAGTATAAATGTTTATTTACAATATACTGATTGTAACTTTTTATGGAAATGCTTGTTAATTTATTCCTGTTATGCTATGATATTGTCAATTGTTGAGATTCTGGAGGCGTGTTTATGGCGATGAGTTTGGGCGTGCTGGGGCCGGCGGGAACCCATAGTGAGGCGGCGGCGGTGTATTTGAAGCGTCAGACGGGTGAGGATTATAAATTGGTGCTGTTTGCCGATATTTTTGACTGCCTGCAGGCTGTGGAAAATGGCGAGGTGGATTCGGCGCTGGTGCCGGTCGAAAATTCTTTGGAGGGCGCCATCAATATCACGCTGGATACGTTGGCGCGCAGTGAGGGGCTGACGGTTTGGCGGGAACTTATCTGGCCTGTCCATAATCAGTTGTTAGCGCGGCGCCGGGGTGAGATTAAGAGGATTTATTCTCACGCCCAGCCCATTTCTCAGTGCCGGGACTTTTTGCTGCAGCATTACCCGCAGGCCGAGCTTATCAAAGTGGCCAGCACTGCGCGGGCGGCGGAGATTGTGGCCGAAGCTCCCGCCGACTCTGGCAGTGCCGCCATTGCCACGGCCAGAGCCGGAGAACTTTTGGGACTTGTGCCCATTGCCACAGAGATTCAGGATAGTGCCGCCAACTGCACCCGCTTTTTCCAGGTGGGGCGACAGGCTTTGAGCTTTTTGCCCAAGGAAAAAGTATTGGTCATCTGCCAGATTGACGGTCAGAAGGCCGGCGCGCTCTTTGAGGTCTTGAAGGAGTTTGCCCAGCGGGGCATCAATATGACCCGTATCGAGTCGCGCCCTGCCAGAACGGAACTTGGCGCATATATATTCTTTTTCGATTTGGAGTACAGCGATTCTCCGCAGCTTGAAGAGGCGCTCTCTGCGGTGGAGAAGAAAAGTATTTGGCTGCGAAATTTGGGGACTTTCCCTGTGCTTACGGTTAATTAATCACTTATTATAGAAGGGGATGGAATTATGGTTATTATTATGAATGTGGATGCTACGGAGGAAAACATCAAGGAAGTCATTGCAGTTATTGAGGGGGCAGGTCTGCAGGCCAAGGTGATGGAAGGCAGTCAGCAGAAGATTGTCGGCGTTATCGGCGATAAGACGCGGCTGGCTTCGGTGCCCATTGACGCTTTGGACGGTGTAGAAAAGAGCGTGGAGATTTCCAAGAGCTACAAACTGGCCAGCCGTGAATTTCATCCCCAGAACAGTGTCATCGATGTTGCTGGCGTAAAAATCGGTGACGGTACGCCGGTAGTTATGGCAGGACCCTGCGCAGTGGAATCAAAGGAACAGCTCTTTGAAGCAGCAGAAATCGTGAAAAAGGCTGGCGCTCAATTCCTGCGCGGCGGTGCCTATAAGCCGCGTACTTCCCCTTATGCGTTCCAAGGTCTGGAAGTGGAAGGTCTGAAGTATCTGGCCGAAGCTCGCGAGCGTACGGGCCTGCGTGTGGTGACGGAAGTTACCACGGTCGAAGCCATTGAGCGGGTCGTGGAGTATGCGGATATGCTGCAGATTGGCGCGCGCAATATGCAGAACTTTGGCCTGCTCAAGGAAGTGGGCAAGTGCGGCAAGCCGGTACTCTTAAAGCGCGGTCTGGCGGCAACGATTGACGAATGGCTCAATGCTGCCGAATACATTATGAACGCAGGCAACCCCAATGTGGTGCTCTGTGAACGCGGTATCCGCACTTACGAAACCTACACGCGCAATACACTCGATTTGAGTGCGGTGGCGGCGGTGAAGCACCTGTCCCATCTGCCGATTATCGTTGACCCGAGCCATGGCACAGGCAAATGGAGAATGGTGAAGCCCATGGCCTTTGCCGCTATCGCCGCCGGTGCTGACGGCCTGATGATGGAAGTCCACCCGAACCCGGCCAAGGCCCTGTCTGATGGCCCACAATCCTTGACCCCGGAGAACTATAACGAGGTCATGCGCGGCGTACAAAAAATCTCCGCTTTTATGAAAGCGGAGAAGATTACTTCGATGGATATTTAAGCCTATATAAAAAGCCCGTTCGTCAAATGGCGAGCGGGCTTTCCTGTTTATTTCTTCACCACTTCCGGTGCGGCACCTTCTTCGATGCAGGCTTTGGTGATGATGACTTTGCGTGGTTCGTTGGATTTGGGGATATCGAACATGACATCGAGCATGATGTCTTCGATAATTCCCTTGAGCGAACGGGCGCCGGTCTTGCGTTCGATGGCTTTGCGGGCTACGGCACGCAGGGCATCTTCCTGGAATTCCAGGTCCACGTTATCCATGGCCAGGAGTTTTTCGTACTGCTTGACCGGGGCGTTCTTGGGTTCGGTGAGGATGCGCAAGAGGGCATCTTCATCGAGGGTTTCGAGGGTGCAGATTACGGGCAGGCGGCCGATGATTTCGGGGATGATGCCGTACTGCATGAGGTCCTCAGGGCGAACCTTGTGGATGAGCTCATCGAATTTGGGCTTGTCATCCTTGCCCTGAATCTCTGCGCCAAAGCCGATGGAGCTGGTCTTGGAGAGGCGCTTGGCAATCACATCGTCAATGCCGACGAAGGCACCGCCCACGATAAAGAGGATGTTTTTCGTATCCACTTTGATGGTGGGAGCTTCGGGATGCTTGCGCTGGCCGCGGGAGGTGAATTCCACCACGCTGCCTTCGAGCATCTTTAAGAGGGCCTGCTGTACGCCTTCATGGCCCGGGTCGGCGGTGATGGAGTTGTTGGCGCCGGACTTGCGGGCAATTTTATCGAATTCGTCGAGGTAGATGATGCCATGTTCGGCTTTTTCTACGTCTTTGTCGGCGGCGTAGTAGAGATTGCGCACGGCGACTTCTACGTCAGCGCCAACGAAGCCGGCTTCCGTGAGGCTGGAAGCGTCCGTTACGGCAAAGGGAATGTCCAGCAGCTTGGACAGGTGAGAAAGAAGCGCCGTCTTGCCGCAGCCGGAGGGGCCGAGCATGATGACGTTGGATTTTTCGATTTCCGTGCCGTCATCATTTTGATAACCGTACTTCATACGTTTGTAATGGTTGTAAACGGCCACGGAGAGAATCTTCTTGGCGCGGTCCTGATTGATGATGTATTCATCGAGGTACTGTTTGATGATATGGGGCTTGTTCTTATTGAGGATATCGTCCAGTTCGCCGGCGAATACCTGCTTTTCATCCTGTACCTGAGCGGCATCATGTTCTTCCAGAAAATGGTTGACTTCCTTGATGCAGTTGCGGCAGATGGCAAAGCCGGTGTTGGGGTCATAGATCGGCAGATCGTACTGGTCGCGGACGTTGATAATCCGTTTGCAGAAACTGCACTGATGCTGCATAGTTTGATTAGCCATGATAAAATGCTTTCCTTTCTCTATATGAACTCGTAATAAACAAATTGTGTCATTACTTCATTATCTTATAAGAAGGAAATTTTTTCAAGAAAAATATTGCTTCATTCCTTGCATCGTAAGATTTCCTGTGCTATACTGTTTTGGTACTGGACGTACTGACGTCTGGTTCCAAGTCATTTTGACTGGCTTTGCCCCAAAAGGTAAGCTAGGTCTAAACCAAGCTCGCGCATAGCTTGCTTGTATCAATTCCCAGTTTTAGTTGGGGTGAAAGCGAGGTGTAATTTATGAAACAGGGTATTCATCCGGAATACTTCGAAGCAAAGGTAACTTGCGGTTGCGGTAACACGTTCACCACTGGTTCCACGCAGCAGGAACTGCGCGTCGATGTTTGCTCCAAGTGCCATCCGTTCTTCACGGGTCGTCAGCGTGACGTACAGGCAGGCGGTCGTATCGAAAAGTTCAACAAGCGTTACGCCAAGAAGTAAGACACGTTATGGTAAAGCAGAGCATATTGCTCTGCTTTATTTAGTATCAGCACAAATATTGAATATTCGGTGTTTCCAAGTGTACGTTAGGAGGAAAGACCTTGAGTGATAAGAAATTAATGGTAGGCGGTCAGGCTGTTATTGAAGGCGTGATGATGCGGGGACCGAAACTCACGGCAACGGCTGTGCGCGATCCGCAAGGAAAAATCCAGGTCGAGACCAAGCCCGTAAATTCCATTAGCGATAGATTTCCCATTTTGAAAAAGCCCTTTCTGCGGGGCACGGTGTCTTTGATTGAGTCATTGGTCATTGGCATGAAATCCCTGTCCTATTCGGCTAAGATGGCCGGAGAAGAGGACGAGCAGCTTTCCGACAAGGAAATGGCAGGCACCATTGTCTTTGCGTTGGTGCTGGCAAGTGTGCTCTTTATTGCCATCCCCACGGGAGCGGCCAAGCTCATTCATGGTGCCACGGAGGACCCGGTGGTGCTGAACCTGCTGGAAGGTGTCTTGCGGCTAGTGATTTTCCTCATTTATATTTGGGGCATTTCGCGGCTGAAGGATATTCGCCGGGTGTTCCAGTATCATGGGGCGGAGCACAAGACGATTTTTTGTTATGAAGCGGGGCTACCGCTGACGGTGGAAAACGTACAGAAATTCCCCCGACTCCATCCTCGCTGCGGCACCAACTTTTTGCTGATTGTGATGCTGGTGTCCATCTTTGTATTTGCTTTCTTAGGCTGGCCCTCTCTTTGGGAGCGCATTTTAAGCCGCATCCTGCTGCTGCCGGTGGTGGCGGGGATTTCCTATGAGATTATCCGTTTGGCCGGGCGCAGTAAGAACAGCTTCATCCAGACGGCCATCCGTCCGGGGCTTTGGCTTCAGTATCTCACGACCCGTCCCCCTGAGGACGATATGGTGGAAGTGGCCATTGAGTCCTTGAAAGCGGTTTTGCCGGAGGAGGAAATCCTGGAAGGGACGCCGGATTATATTCACAAGGAAAGCAGCGAAGCTGTGGTTGAGGAGAGTGTTCCCACAGCTGCCGCCGTTACAGAATGATTTTGAGGTGAAATAAGTGCTGGAAAAACTCCAAGCCGTTGAAGATAAATTTTTGGAACTGGAATCGCTGATCAGCGACCCGGATGTGATTGCAGATATGAGCCGCTGGCAGAAGTACAGCAAGGAACATGCCAGCCTGACGCCCATCGTGGAAAAATTCCGGGAGTACAAGGATGTGGTCAAGGGCATTGAAGATGCCAAGGCCATGTTCGCTGAATCTCTGGATGATGAGATGCGCAAGTTTGTGGAAGAGGAACTTGCAGAATTGAAGGTGCAGAAGGAAGCGCTCGACGCAGAACTGCCCATCCTGTTGTTGCCCAAAGACCCCAATGACGACAAGAACGTCATCGTGGAAATCCGCGGCGGTGTCGGCGGTGAGGAAGCGGCGCTCTTTGCCGGTGACCTGTTCCGCATGTATGGCCGTTATGTGGAGAAGCAGGGCTGGAAGATGGAAATCATCGATGCCAGCCCCACGGAGCTTGGCGGCTATAAGGAAATTTCCTTCATGGTCACGGGCTTCGGTGCTTATAGCAAGCTCAAATACGAAAGCGGCACCCATCGCGTACAGCGTGTGCCGGCAACCGAATCCGGCGGGCGCATTCATACCTCGGCAGTCACTGTAGCGGTACTGCCGGAAGCAGAAGATGTGGATGTGGCTATCGACCCCAAGGATTTGCATATCGACCTTTACTGCGCGTCTGGTGCGGGCGGTCAGCATGTCAACCGTACGGAAAGTGCCATCCGCATTACCCATATTCCCACGGGGATTGTGGTGCAGTGTCAGGACGAGCGCTCCCAGCTCAAGAACAAGGACAAGGCCATGAAGGTGCTGCGGGCAAGACTCCTCGACAAGGCCCAGCAGGAGCAGATGGATAACATCTCAGCTGACCGCAAGAATCAGGTGGGCAGCGGCGATAGAAGTGAGCGCATCCGCACCTATAACTTCCCGCAGGGGCGGGTGACCGACCATCGCATCGGCCTGACTTTGCACCGTATCGACGCAATTCTCGCCGGTGACCTTGACGAAATCTTAAATGCCCTGATTACCGCTGACCAGGCGGAACGGCTGAAACAGGTGAAGTAATGGCAGGAAATGAAATTTGGACAATCGGCCGCATTCTCAAATGGACGGAAGATTACTTTGCCCAAAAGGGCATTGAAAATCCCCGCTTGGACGCAGAGGTGCTGCTCGGTCATGTGCTTCATAAACAGCGCATTTACCTCTATGTGCACTTTGATGAACCCCTGCAGGCGCACGAACTCACCGCCTTTCGGGAGATGATAAAGCAGCGTGTAAACCATGTGCCTGTGGCCTATATCTTAGGAGAAAAGGAATTCATGGGGCTGACCTTTAAGGTCACCAAGGATACGCTCGTGCCCCGCCCCGATACGGAAATTCTCGTGCAGGGGGCCGTGGAACGCTTGCGTCAGCTGGGCGGCGAAAATCCTCATATTGCCGATATCGGCACCGGTACCGGAGCAGTGGGGCTTAGCGTCCTGCACTTTGTAAAAGATGCGGAACTTGACACGGTGGATATTTCCCCGCAAGCCAGAGCAGTGGCGGAGGAGAATGCGGCCAGCCTCGAGCTTATGGACAGGGCGCATTTCTTCACCGGGGATTTGCTCGCACCGTTGCAGGGAAAAACTTATACGGCAATTCTCTCCAATCCGCCCTATATTCCCAAAGCCGATATTGCCGGCCTGTCGGAGGATGTGCAGCTCAGTGAGCCGCATACGGCCCTGGACGGCGGTGAAGACGGCTTGGATTTTTATCGGCGGCTCTGCAGTGAGGCTCCGGCCATGCTGACGGCTGGCGGTTTTATGGCGTTTGAAGTGGGGATTAATCAGGCGAAGGATGTGGCGGAACTTGCGCAGGCCAATCCCCTGATTACCCGCACGGAGATACTGAAGGACTACGCCGGTATTGAGCGGGTTGTGATAGCTTGGAAAGAGGCGTAAGAAGTAAGAACATGCAGACGAAATGTATTCAGATAGATAATGTCAAAGCCCGGAAGGAAGCTCTCCATGAAGCAGGAGAGCTTATCCGCCGTGGCGAAGTGGTGGCCTTCCCCACGGAAACGGTGTACGGTCTGGGGGCCAATGGCCTTGATGCAGATGCCTGCGCCAAAATTTATCAGGCCAAGGGGCGTCCGTCGGATAATCCGCTGATTCTCCATGTGGCCAATCGCTCCATGATTGACCAGATTGCCGCACGGATTCCCGAAAAGGCGGAAAAACTTATCGCCGCATTCTGTCCCGGCCCCATCACCTTGATTCTGCCCCGCAAGGCCATCGTGCCTGACAGGATTACCGGAGGTTTGGCGACTGTGGGTGTAAGGATGCCGGAACATGATGTGGCAAGAGCGTTGATTGCCGCCGCAGGTGTGCCCATTGCAGCGCCGTCGGCCAATATCTCCGGCCGTCCAAGTCCGACCACAGCGGAGTCGGTATTGGTGGACATGGAGGGAAAGATTCCCATGGTTCTCGATGGCGGTGCCTGTGATTTCGGTGTAGAGTCCACCATTGTAGATGCCACGGGGGACAAGGCCATCATCCTGCGCCCCGGTGCCATTACGAAAGAAATGCTCGAAGAAGTAATGGGCGAGGGCAGTGTCATCATTGACCCGGCACTCGTGGGTGCGGATTCTGTGCCCAAGGCACCGGGGATGAAGTACACCCATTATGCGCCGAAAGCTCCGTTGACGCTGATTGAGGGTATGCCCACCCGTATGGCGCGAGCGTTTCAGCGGGAAGTCAAACACCTGCAGAGTGAAGGTCATATTGTAGGCGTCATGGCCAGCCATGAAGTGCTTAAAGAACTGAAGGAGATTTTGCCCCAGGAGCTGATGGCAGATTACGGCCATCAGGGAAACCTGCCCGCCATCGCGGCCAATATCTATGAGGCTCTGCGCAGTTTTGATGAAAAAGAAGCCGATATTCTGCTGGGGGAGGGGACGACCTCGGAAGGATTGGGGCTGGCGATTATGAACCGGCTGCATAAGGCTAGTGGGTTTCGGACGATAAACGCATAATTGGGGAGGAGTACTGGCGCAGGTGCTTACTTTTTGGCCGGCGCCCTAAATACAGGCAGGCACACGTGCTTACTTTTGGGCTTCCGCGCAAATGGCTCCTTCGGTAATGCCGTTTATTTAGTTACCTGCTCCGGTTACCACGTCGCGGCTTTCAGCGTTGTGTTTAGATTTTTTCTTTTAGGAGCCAGCCTGCGGCAGCGGGCTATGGCCAAAAAGCAAGCACCTGCGCCAAGTTACTTGGCTGCTGCTATTTAGCATTCACAGCTACGATTTAATATGAAATGTGAAGTTCCTTGCAAGAGGGTAATCTCGTGCAGGGAACTTTTTGTATGCTTAAGTAAGTACATCCGAAGAAAAGCAATGCGCCGCGCCTTGCATCTCGAACTAAGAACATTGTATCGCAAAAGAAAACTTTACTTGCAGGCAGGAAACCGCCTTTGCAAGTAGAATTATTCCTATAAAACGCAATATTCGCATAAAAAGATTCTAAGGAGGGAGAACTTATGTTTTTTATGAAGTCAGTAAAAGGCAAACTGACAGCGCTGTTCGTGGCGGTCAGTGTTTTTGCAACGATGGCAGTGGGATGTTATTTTTTATACGTCACCATCACAGACAACGACAAGTTAGTGGCCGAATACCACAAGGAATTGGCTGACCACTACGATAGGGAGTTGCGCTTGCAGACAGAAGGGGTAGTTTCCTCGTTAAACGGCATTTATGCCCGCCAGCAGTCCGGAGAATTCACCGAGGCGCAGGCTAAGGAACTTTGCCTCGATGTTCTGCGCTCCGTGCGCTATGACGAAGGCAAGGGCTATTTCTTTGCCGATGAAAAGACTACCGGTATCTGCGTGGCTCATGCCGGCAACCGCAGTGCTGAAGGCAAAATGCGCCGCGGCGAAAAAGACCCCAACGGCGTGCCCTACATGGAAAACATGCTGAAAGAAGGCCAGAAGGATGGCGGCGGTTTTGTCAACTTCTCTTACCCGAAACCGGGCGAAAGCCAGCCCCTGCCGAAACGTAACTACGTTATGGAATTCAAGCCCTATGGCTGGATTGTTGGTACTGGCTCCTGGATTGACTACATTGACGCAGAATCCGCAAAATACATGAAAGAAAATCAGGAAGCTCTCTATAAGAAAATCGTGATTTCGGCCATTATCATTGTGATAGTGTCGGCAATCATGGCTGCATTGGGCGTAAAGATTGCCCAGAGTTTTGGCGACCCCATCAGCTTCGTGACGGGCAGACTGCAGAAATTTGCCCATGGGGATTACCGGGCAGAACCCGTTAAGCCGGAGTATACGGAACGTGAGGACGAAATCGGTCAGATGGTGGAAATCCTCAAGGTTCTGGGCGGCAATATGCGTCACCTTATGGGCTCCATCAAAGAGTCGGCTGACCAGGTGGCCAGCGATGCAGCGCAGCTCAATGAAATGACCACCCAGTCTGCAGCTGCCAGCCAGCAGGTGGCAGAATCCATCACGGACGTGGCTGGGGCAACCAACAAACAGCTGGCCGCTATCGATGATGCTTCGCAGTCCATGGATACCTTGATGGAACGCATTGGCGGCATGGCCCACAATGCCCGCCGTGCCGCTGTGGAAACCCAGCAGGCCACGGAAAAAGCCCAGAACGGTAATCAAGTGGTTACCCGCACCGTTAAGGATATGGCCCGCCTCTCGGAAGTGGTAGGCGAATCGGCCCGCGTAGTCAACAGTCTGGGTGAGCGTTCCGATACCATCGGACGCATTACCGATACTATTTCCGGCATTGCTGAGCAGACGAATTTGCTAGCCCTCAATGCGGCTATTGAAGCAGCCCGTGCCGGTGATGCAGGCCGTGGCTTTGCTGTAGTCGCTGATGAAATCCGCAAGCTGGCTGCCCAGTCCGAAGAAGCTGCCAGTCAGATTGCCAGCCTCATTGGCCAGATTCAGAATGAAACGCAGCAGGCCGTCAACAGCATGAACGAAGGTACAGAAAATCTGGCCACAGCCAAAGACAGTGTCGAGGAAACCGGCCGGGAATTCTCTGCTATTGTGGAACTGGTGGAAAAAATCGCCAGCCGTTCCCAGCAGATTGCCAGCGCCTCCAAGGAAGCTACGGACAGTGCTGACAGCTGTCAGTCGGCCATCCATGACATTGAGGAAATGAGCCGTAGCGTGGTTTCTAATTCCGAAACTGTATCGGCGGCCACCGAGCAGCAGTCTGCATCCGTTCATGAAATGAATACCAACAGCGAACAGCTGGCGAAGATGGCCAGCATGCTGCAGGATGAAGTGCAGAAATTCAAAGTAGAATGATGATTCCAATTAAAACCAGCCGTCCCATTTACAGGGGCGGCTGGCTTATGGTAAAATATTAGCGTGTAGACAATTATATTTTAGGAGGTAGTAATATGAGTAAATACGCTGGAACCCAAACCGAGAAGAATTTGGAAGCTGCTTTTGCAGGAGAGAGCCAGGCACGTAACAAGTACACTTACTATGCTTCAAAAGCCAAGAAGGAAGGCTTTGAGCAGATTGCTGCCCTATTCTTAAAAACAGCTGACAATGAAAAAGAACATGCCAAGATGTGGTTCAAGGAACTCCATGATGGCATGCCCGATACGACGGTAAACTTAAAAGATGCCGCTGATGGCGAAAACTACGAGTGGACGGATATGTATGCCGGCTTTGCGAAGACCGCCGAGGAAGAAGGCTTCCCGGAACTGGCTGCCAAGTTCCGTCTCGTGGCCGATATTGAAAAGCACCATGAGGAGCGCTATCGTGCGCTGTTGAAGAATGTCGAAGCACAGGAAGTATTCCAAAAGAGCGAAGTAAAAGTTTGGGAATGCCGCAACTGTGGTCATATCGTCGTGGGCACCAAGGCGCCGCAGATTTGCCCAGCCTGCGCTCATCCGCAGAGTTACTTCGAGATTCATGCGGAAAACTATTAATTGGCGGCAGGGAAAGTTGCCCGGCGTGGCCGTGCTGCTTTGCCAGTCTGCGCTTAGACCGTAAGCTAAAACAAATTTTGACCTTTTAATAGAATAGCTCTAAAAGCCATAAACTCGCTTTGCTCAGACAAATGGCTTTTAGAGCTATTTTTTCGTATGGTCAAAACTTGTTTCTTAACGCTTACGGCCTAACGCTTCGCTTTGGCAAAGCATCACGGCCACGACGGGAAGGTTAGGCTGGTGTGTTTTGTTAGTTCGTAACGCGTGTTAGGCTTGCAGGATTAGCGCTGCAGGATTTCCAAGATGGCTTCGCCGATTTCGTCGGTTTTGGCTGTGCCACCCAGGTCGGGCGTGAGAGTCTTTTTCTCCTGCAGCAGGGTTTCGATGGCATCGATGACTTTCTTGCCCCATTCTTCCTGTCCGAAGAAGTCGAGCATCTGACTGACGCTCCAGATGGCGGCGAGGGGATTGGCAAGACCTTTGCCCGCGATATCCGGGGCACTGCCGTGGATGGGTTCAAACATGCTGGGGAATTTGCGTTCCGGGTTGAGGTTGGCACCGGCGGCCAGACCCATGCCACCGGCAATGGCGGCGCCCAAATCCGTCAGGATATCGCCGAAGAGATTGCTGGTTACGACAATCTGGAAGCGGGCAGGATTTTTGACGAAGAACATGCTGGCGGCATCGACCATAAGGCTGGAGGTTTCGACTTCGGGATATTCCTTGCCGATTTCGGCGAAGATTTCATTCCAGAACACCATGGAGTAACCAAGGGCATTGGCCTTGCTGACATTGGTCAGGGTCTTGCCCTCTTTTTTCGCCAGCTCATAGGCATAGCGGATAACACGCTCACAGCCCTTGCGCGAGAAGACGCCGGTCTGCAAAGCGATTTCCTGCTCCGTGCCGGGATAGAGGCGGCTGCCCACATTGGCGTATTCGCCCTCGCTGTTTTCCCGCACGACAATCATGTCGATGTCTTCTTCTTTCACATCTTTGAGGGGGCAGGGAGCACCTTTTAAGAGTTTCACCGGCCGCAGGTTGATGTACTCGTCAAAGCCCTTGCGGATTTTTAAGAGCAGGCCCTGCAGGGAAACATCATCGGGCACGCCGGGATATCCCACGGCGCCAAGGTAAATGGCGTCAAAACCTTTGAGGATGGAGAGTCCGTCCTCGGGCATCATTTTGCCTTCCCGCAGATAATATTCACAGCCCCAGGGAAAATCCGTAAACTCAACCTTGAAGCTGCCGTCCATTTCCGCAATGCCCGCGAGGACTTTTTTACCTTCGTCAATAACGTCCGGGCCAATGCCATCTCCGGCAATTACGGCGATTTTATAAGTTTGCATCGTAAAACCTTCTTTCTGCATAGAACAACACATTTTTATATATTCGTCATAAGGGAGAGAAAAACCTTGTGAGTATTAGTTTTATCATGGGTGATTGGCATTTTCCTAGTGGGAGGAGTATAATTTGAGCAGAAGAAAGAATAGGTGAGGTGCTTTATGAGTCAGGAACTTACGGAATTGCAACAGCAGATTGTGCGCTTTTATCATCATAATCCCTTTGTGGAATATCTTCATATTCAGGTGCAGCCGCTTCCTAGTGGTGAAGTGCGGCTCGAACTGCCCATTGACGAGGTACATACCAACCTATACGGCATTGCCCATGGTGGTGTGCTCATGACGATGGCTGATACAGCTATGGGGGCGGTCTGCCTGGCCTGCAATAAAAAAGTAGTTACCATCAGTCTTACGACGGACTTCCTCCATGCGGTGCCGCTTACGGCTAAAGTGGTCACCACGGCGAAAGTCCTCCATGATGGGCGCCATACGATGACCTGCGAATGCGAGCTCAAAAGCGAAGAGGGCAAGATTTTTGCCAAGGCTCACGGCAATTTCTATGTGTTGGGCAAATTTGTGGAAGCTGAGGAAGGGAGCGAGGAGTCGTGAAGAAGGAAATCAAGGAACTGCTGAACTTTATCAAGGCGGCGCCCACGCCTTATCATACGGTGCTGGCAGCGGCACAGAAATTGCAGAAGGCAGGCTTTACAGAATTGAAGCTCAGCGAAGTCTGGCAGCTGCAGGAAGGCGGGTGCTATTATGTCAAAGCCTTTGATTCCACCTTGCTGGCTTTTGCACTGGGGAAGGAAGCCGGCCCTTTGCGTCTGGCGGCGGCCCATACGGATTTTCCCTGTTTTCGTCTGAAACCGCAGCCGGAAATCACAAAGGAGGGCTACGGCGTCCTCAATGTGGAAAAATATGGCGGCATGATGCTGCGCACCTGGCTGGACAGACCTTTGGCGCTGGCAGGTGAAGTAGCGCTGCGCTCAAAAGACCCCTTTAAGCCGGAGGTACGGCTGGTGAATTTCCCGCGCCCCCTCATGACCATTCCGAGCCTGGCCATCCATATGGACCGGGAGGTAAATGACGAGGGCAAGCTCAACGCGCAGAAAGATATGCTGCCTTTGGCCACGGTGGGCGGCGAGGAACTGACGGCAGAATTCTTCCATGAATGGCTGGCGGCAGAGCTGAAAGTTGACAAGTCAAATATCCTCTCCTATGAGCTGTCGGCTTATCCCTGCGAGGAAGGCACGCTTTGCGGCCTGCAGGAAGAATTCATTTCCTCACCCCGTTTGGACAATCTGACATCAGTTCTAGCCTGTCTGGAAGGGATGACGGGACTGGATACAGATAAACTGGCAGGCCTGCGGCTCATTGCCCTCTTTGACAATGAAGAAGTGGGCAGTCAGACCAAGCAGGGGGCTGGTTCGGCAGTCCTGCTGCAGGTATTGGAACGGATTTATCTGGCGCTGGGCAAGGAGCGGGCAGAAATGCTCGCAGACATTGCCGCAGGCTTTATGCTGTCCGTGGATGTGGCCCATGCCCTGCATCCAAACTACATGGATAAATGCGACCCCAGCCACAAGCCGGTATTAGGTGGCGGTGTGGTGCTGAAACAGGCAGCCAGCCAGTCCTATGCCGGGGATACGGAAGCCGTAGCTGTGGTGCGGGGCCTTTGCGAAGCACATAAGATTTCCTGGCAGCATTTCGTCAATCGCAGCGACAGCCGTGGCGGCTCCACGTTAGGTTCTATTGCATCAGCCCTTGTTCCGCTGCGCACGATGGATATCGGCGTGCCCATGCTGGCCATGCATTCGGCTCGGGAAACGATGCACAGCGCTGACCAGATATCCTTGATGGATTTGCTGAAAAAATTTCTTCGCTGACCATACAATAAATATAATTTGAAAACCATCCAAATCGTCTAAAAATTCCTTGCTTTTTCCTAGATTTTAACCGATAATGTAATTAGGAGAAATCTTTGTTTGAACTGATTTTGGGGTTCAGAGATAAAGGAGGAAGATGAACATGGATGTCAACATGATTTCTTCTTTGTCGCAAACTTCGGCAGCGGTGAAGGCTAGTTATACGAAGAACACCAGCACTACTACCAATGAAGCGACGAAGGAAACTACTACAACCACGAGCGAGGCGTTCTCGGTAGATATTTCTGCCGAAGCCAAGAAGGCCTCTACGGCGCTGGGCAAGCTCACCAGTGAGCAGGTAGATGCACTGCAGGATGGCATCAACAAGAGTTATCAGCTGATGATTAAGACCCTCACCGAGCAGAATGCGAAACTGCAGGGCTATCTCGATGAAGGTATTGGCCAGCTGAACTTTGACGGTATCCTGTTCGGCACGGACAAATTTGCCCTGCCGCCAGTAGGAACCACGCCGGAAGAAGCTGCTGAAGCTGTGGGCGAAGGCGGAGCGTATTCCGTTGACAGCGTAGCTACCCGCATCATGGATATGGCTACGGCGATTGCGGGCGGTGACCCCGAAAAACTCCAGCAGATGCAGGCGGCTGTGGAAGAAGGCTTCAAACAGGCCGGTCTCGTCTGGAAGGATGCTATGGGGCAGGATGAAATGCCTCAGATTACCAAAGACACACAGGCTGAGATTACGAACCGCTTCAACAAGCTCTACGAGCAGATGGGCGTGAATCAGACAGCCAAAATGGAAGAATAAATAATTTACGGCGGCCGCTACGGGGAAATAGCGGCCGCCTTTTTTGGTGTCAAAGTAAAATTATGACTTGACAGGGTTATCCACAGATAGCTTGTGCATAACCCTGTGGATTCTGTGGATAACCTGTGATGAAAAGCTGATGTTATCCACAGGCAGAAGCAGATTTCCACAGAGTTAGTAACATTTGGAAGAAGTCATTCTGCGCTGCTGATTTGCGTGACCTCCTTATTATCCGTATAATGAAGCTATACGAATCATAAGGGGGCTATTTTTATGGGCAAGAGAATACATATACTGGCTATGGGCGGCACCATTGCCGGCAAGGCCGGGGACAGCACGGCAACCACCGGTTATCAGGCTGGCGCAGTAGGCGTGGAAGATTTACTGGCGGCTGTGCCGGGACTGCAGGACGCGGCTCAGGTCACCGGTGAACAGCTGGCAGCCATTGACAGCAAGGACATTACTGCAGAGTGCCAGCTGCGCTTGGTTAAGCGGGTGCGGGAACTGATGCTGAGTGCCGATGTGGACGGCATTGTCATCACCCATGGTACGGACACGCTGGAGGAAAGTGCCTATCTTTTGGACTTGGTGCATTTTGCTGATAAGCCCGTGGTAATCACAGGCGCTATGCGCCCGGCCACAGCGCTGAGTGCTGACGGCCCCTTGAATATTTTGGATGCCGTGCGGGTGGCATCTGCGGATAGTGCCCGGGATAGAGGCGTGCTTGTGGTGCTCAACAATGAAATTCATAGCGCTCGTTTGGTGACGAAAATGTCCACGACTGCCGTGGAAACGTTTCAGTCGCCTGTGGGAGGAGCCATAGGTGCGATAAATGATGGTGTGGTGGTGTTCTATCATGGTGCGGAACTTCATCATCTGCCGAACGCTTTAAGTGTCAGCGAAAAATTGACAAGTCAAAAGGAACTGCCGTATGTGCCTGTGCTCTACGGTCATAGTGATGATGATGGCCGCCTGGTGAAGCTGGTAGCTGATGAGGGAGCAAAAGGCATTGTCTATGCCGGTATGGGCAATGGCAGCATTCCTGCGCGGGTGGAAGCGGAACTTGCCGCCGCCGTGGAGCAGGGGATTGTTGTCATCCGTGCCAGCAGCAGTATCTCTGGCATGGTGACGAAGGCCGAAGCGTCTTATGAGGAAGCGGGCTTTATTGCCAGCGGTTTGCTGAATCCCCGCAAGGCACGACTGCTTTTGCAGGTCGCATTGGTCTGCGGTAAATCTGCGGCGGATTTACGGAAATTTCTTGCCTGATATAAAGGAAAAAATTTTCTCCATGGCGAATAGTACAAGCAAATAATGTTCGTAACTCAGCGAAGTATTAAAATCCCTTGCGTTTCTCCGTAAGGGATTTTTCGCCATAAGGAGGATGTGCGATGATACAGTACAATTACATGCTGAATTGGAGCGAGGGAGACCAGGGATTTTGGGATAAGCTGGAAAAGGTCATGCAGACACTCGTCATGCGTCCTGCCAGCAAACAGGCCAATGCGATTTTTATTCAGTTGTCCTTCAGCCAGATGCCCAAGGATGAGGCGGTGAAGGTGCGGGAGAAAATTCGCAGCTTCCTGCCCCGAGCTGTGGTGGCTGGTATTACGGAGACGTTGTTCTCGCCGCAGTTGGGAAGCTATGTGCAGCTCAACTGTACCTTCTTCCAGAATTCTAAGCTGCGGCTGATGGAATATGCGGGGATTCCCGATGATTTTGCCCGTCTGGGGGTGGAGTTCGGTCAGAAGGTGGCCGCCATGCCAGATGCGCGGGCGGCAATGGTGCTCGGAACAACGGATGGCAATTTTGACAAGTTTCTGGACGGCTTTGTCTGCGGCAATGAGAATGTCGTGGTTTTTGGTGCCATGACTGGCACAGTGAAGGATATTGGCACAGGCAGTTCCATTATCACTGGTGCCTTGCTGGGGGAGAGCAATGACAAATATTATCTCATGGGCAGCGAACTGATGCCTCGGGGTATTGTGGTGGTAGTGTTCTGTGGTGAAAGTCTCGGGGTTCGGGCGGATTATGTGCTGGGGTGGAAGCCTATCGGCAAGGAAATGGTCATCACGGAAACCATGGGGCCCAATGTCATCAGCACGTTGGATGACATGCCGGCGGTGGATATTTACCGCCATTATCTGAAGGTGAAACCGGATGAGAATTTCGTTTATAATATCGCAGAATTTCCCTTGACCATTGAGCGTGAGGGCTGTCTTATCGCTCGTGTGCCGCCGGGATTTGACGAGGAAGGCCGCATCTTCTTCAACGGGAATGTGAATGTGGGGGAAAGAGTGCGCCTGACCTATGCGGTGCGGGAGGATTTTCTCCACGAGACGGAGCTGGCCAGCGAGAAGATGAGCCAGTTTGCTCCGGACGGCCTGTTTATTGTGGCCTGTGGTACTCGTTCCCTGTTCCTGCAGGGCGAGGAACATTGGGAGACGCGCTATTATCAGCGTTTTGCCAATCAGTTGAGCAGCTGCAGCGGCACAGGGGAGATTTATTGCTATCAGGGGCAGGGCGGACTGCTTAACTGTGCGCTGATTGCCGTGGGTTTCCGCGAGGGCGGCAATAAGTCTGCGCTGAGCTTCTACGACGAGCCGGAGTCCGAGCCGGAAAATACCCGCATGCTTTTGTCCACTCGTATGGCGGCTTTCCTGGATGTCATTACCCAGGAGCTGGAGCAGAGCAATCGCGAATTGCGGGAACTGGCCGTGAAAAATGAGGAAGCCAGCATTGCCAAGTATAAATTCCTAGCCAATGTGCGCCGGGAAATTGCCGCGCCGTTGAAGACGGTAATTCGTCTGGAACGAAAAATCCGTAAGGAAAGCACGGAGGATAAAATCAAGGAATATTCCCGTGAGTGTTATTTGGCCGGAGAAAAGGTCTATGGCATTTTGGGACGTATTTTTGACTTCCTGGAGATGGAGGCAGGAGACGTAGGCGCTAATGAGGCGGAGTATCGGGTCAGCACACTCTTGCAGGATCTGCATAACGAAATCATGGACGAAGTGATAGAAAAAGGTTTGGAGATGGTGACGGAACTGCCGCCGGACATCCCCAGCGTCCTCTATGGTGATGAACTGCGCATCCGCCAGATACTCGTCAATATCCTGAACAATGCGGTTCGCTTTACGGAAAAGGGCAGCATCCATCTTAAGGTTACGATGGAAAAGATTGGTCCTGCCGATGTACTGCTTCATTTCTCGGTGAAAGATACCGGTGTGGGTATTACACCGGAAAACTTCGCAGAGGTGCAGAGGGCTTTGTCGCTTAGTGACGACCGTCCGCAAAATATGCTCAACGAAATGGGACTCGGGCTCAATGTCACCCAACGGCTCTTAAAACTCTTTGGCAGTGAGCTGCATATGGAGACGGAGCTGGGGAAGGGTACTACCTGTTCCTTTGACCTGCGGCAGCGTGTGCTGAACTGGTTCCCCATGAAGCAGAAAAATGCACCTGCCCTGCGGGATGATGCGGACAGAAAGCCGCCTATCACGGAAGAAGAATTGGCTGAAACCTGGGAAGCTCTGCGTGAAATTGCTGCAGGCCGGGATATGGACAGCCTGGATTATATGCTGGAAACCCTCGATGATTACAGACTGCCTGAACGGGAAGCGGCGCTGCTATTGGAACTGCAGACGGCTGCCAAGGAAAATAATTGGGAGCTGATTGCAAAACTCGTACAGTGACAGCCGAAAAAAAGATAAATTTTATCTTTTTGACCTATTGACTTTTTGACTATTTGGGCTATAATAAAATTGTAATCAGGAAGAAGGAAAGCAAAGAACCTGGTTACAGAAATGTTAACAGATAGTCAGGAGCGCACAGCAAACTCTTGACCGGTATAAATTTAGAAAGGGGTTGCTGATTATGTTTGGTTTGGTTCCGTTTGGCAGTCGTAAAGATTTGGCAGCAGGCGATGCTCCGCGCAGCATCTGGGATGTGTTCAATGAACCATTTTTCCATGATGATTTCTTCCCCACCATGTCGGGCTTCAATGCCAATGGCGGTATGCGGGTCGATGTGAAGGATAACGGTGACAGCTATGAGCTGACAGCAGATTTGCCGGGCATGAAGAAAGAGGATGTAAAGCTCAGCTATCAGAACGGTTATCTCACCATAGCTGCTCAGCAGCAGAGTGAATCCGGTGATAAGGACGACAAGGGCAATTATATCCGCAGGGAGCGCCGTATGGGCTCCGTAAGCCGTTCCTTCTACATCGACAATATCGATGAGTCCCGCATTGATGCGGAGTTCAAAGATGGCGTCCTGCATGTGAATATGCCGAAAGCGGCAGAAGTGCAGCACAGTACGACCATTAACATCCGGTAAAAACGAAAGGTCTTCCTCATCCAGAGGGAGGCCTTTTTTGTGGTTTTTTATGCAATAATAAATATAAATTATTAAAATAAATAAATCTAATCGCATTTTTAATTATTTCTTGCCTTTTAACAATAATTTGCCTATAATAGTCA
Organism: Selenomonas sp. FC4001; assembly: GCF_000701565.1. Lineage (NCBI taxonomy): Bacteria > Bacillati > Bacillota > Negativicutes > Selenomonadales > Selenomonadaceae > Selenomonas > Selenomonas sp. FC4001. Next base: position 142,146 of record NZ_JNJF01000010.1, read on the forward strand.
TTGCGACCAAATGGGATAAAGTTGGAATATTGATTTATCGTAGTATAAATACCAATAATTCAATCGTAAAATCCCATAAATGTTCCTTGGAAAATAAGCAAAAAAAGCCAAAAAAACTCATAAATATTCATTTAAAAAAAGGATATTTTATGTTTATGTTGAATTGTATAAGATGGGCAATAGCCTAATATTCAACTTACAGGCTTTTTTGCCGGAGGAGGAATATGAAAGAAGTTTTGCCGATATTCATGAAAAGGCTTATAATGGGACTGGGGGTTATCACCTTGGCGGTAGGCAGTATGCTCGTGGCAAACGGGCAGACTGAGCTTATCGGGGCGTTAATCATTGGTTTTATGACGGGCCTGGTATTTTTGGGAAACATGTCCCTGCGGCTGTGGAAAGCTGCGTCACTACCTGTTGGCGGTGCAAAAAGACAAATGTTATGGGGACTGGTTTTGCGCTTGATGGTATTATTTATTGTCTTGTTGGCGGCCGTCCGGATTTCCACGCAGGTGTTCAGCATAGTGGCGTTGGGATTTCTTCTCTGTTATGCCTGGGCTATGGTTCTCATGATCCGCATGAATAGCGCGAAATAGTAACTCAGGAATTCCTGGGAGGAGGTTGAGGTATATGCATGAAATCGGTGTTCGCGAAGTAGTGCAGTTTGCCGGCTTTACCTTCAATTGGGAGACTCTGGTTATGACCTGGATTACGATGGCCATTGTACTGCTCATTGCAGTGCTGGCAACCCGCAATCTGCAGATGGTGCCGCAAGGCTGGCAGAATGTGGTGGAGGCAATCGTGGTCTGGCTTCATGAACAGATTGATGCGACCATGGGCAAGAATGGACGCTTTTTGGCGCCCTTTGTCGTGTCGCTCTTTATGTTCCTGCTGGTTTCTAACTGGCTGGGGCTTATCCCAAAGATGGCATCGCCGACAAATGACTTGAACACCACTTTAGGCCTTGCACTCTTGGTCATTGTGATGGTGCACGGACTGGGGCTTTATATGAAAGGCGGTCATTACATCGCGCATTTCTTCCAGCCCACGCCGGTCTTTGTCATCATCAACGCCATAGAGGAAGTCGCTAAGCCAATTACGCTGGCCTTCCGTCTATTCGGCAACATTCTGGCAGGTGAAATTCTTATCATCATCCTGCTGCAGCTCATGCCAATCTGGATGCCGATACCGTCAGTTATCTGGCTGGCTTTCAGTATCTTTATCGGCGGGGTACAGGCGTTCATCTTCACCATGCTGTCCATGGCATATCTTGCCAATGCAGTAAAGAGTGAGGAAGAAGGCTAAGACGAACTGGGAATTTTTTAGTTAAAGGTTTTAAGGAGGATTTTTTCATGGAAAACGCAATTATGGTAGCCGCTGCTCTCGTTGGCGCAGGTATTACGATGGGTCTGGCCGCAATCGGCGCTGGTATCGGTGATGGTCTTGTAACGAGCCGTTTCATCGAAGGTATCACCCGTCAGCCGGAAGCAAAGAGCACGCTCTTCACCAACACCCTTATTTCTGTTGGTCTGATCGAGTCCATGGCTATCATCGCAACCGTTGTTGCCCTCATCATGCTCTATGCAAACCCGCTCATCAAATAATTTTCTTTGATGAATTGCTTAATAAAGGGGGCATAGGAATTGATCGAGTTAAATGGGACGTTTATTGCGCAGATTATTAACTTCCTGATTCTGGTTGTATTACTCCGCGCATTTGCGTATAAACCCGTAGTCAACATGCTCAAAGCCCGTCAGGATAAGATTCAGGAAAGCCTTGACAAAGCCGATGCCGATGCGGCAGAAGCAGACAAGCTGCTGGCGCAGTACAAGGCGAAACTGGCTGCCGCTACCGCAAAAGCTGAAGAAATTCAGAAGAATGCCGAAAAGCGTGCCGCTGAGTTCCGCGAGGCAGAGGAGCAGAAGGTTAAAGCCGATATTGAGCAGATGAAGAAATCCGCTCAGGCCGATATTGAGCGTGACCGTGCAAAAGCCGTTGAAAAACTGCGCACCGAAATGGTGGCACTTTCCATGGCTGCTGCCGGCAAAATCATCGCCAAGAATATGGATTCGGCTGAAAATGAAGCGCTTATCGCGGAATTTGTGGATAAGCTGGACAAAGATAAGATTGGTGATTTGCCATGCTAAACTTACAGCTTGCACATAAATATTCCCGGGCGATTTTTGAACTGGCGCAGGAAGAAGGTAAATTAGCCCAGTACGGCAAGGAGCTTCTGCAGGTCAAAAAAGACCTCGAAGCAGTACCGGCTGCGGTATCCTTCTTTGCCAACCCGCAGGTGGAGCGAAAAGCCAAAAAGGAACTGGTCAAGAAGATGTATGAAGGGGAACTTTCCCAGAGCATTTACCACTTCCTGCTCCTTCTGGTGGACAAGCGCCGTTTTGCCCTGCTTTCCGTTATTGCGGAACAGTTCAGGGAAATGGCTAATGCCGCCCAAGGCATTGTCATTGCTGATGTGACCACGGCTCAGCCGGCAACGGAAGCACAGCAGAAAAAAATCGCCGCTAAACTTGAAGCAGTTACGGGGAAAAAGGTGGAACTCCGCCTCCACGAAAACAAGGCCCTTTTGGGCGGTGTCGTGGTCAAAATCGGCGACCGCCGTATCGACGGCAGTGTGGCCGGACGCCTCCAGGCGCTGCAAAAAGAATTACTGACGAGCAAGTGAGAAACTGGGGTGACAGCTAAGTTATGAAAATGAATCCGGAAGAAATAACGGCCATCATCAAAGACCAAATCAAGAACTACGAAGTAGACTTGAACGTCGATGAGGTTGGCACGGTTATCGAAATCGGTGACGGTATCGCCCATATTCATGGCCTCGAAAAAGCCATGGCCGGTGAGCTGTTGGATTTTGGTAATGATATATTTGGTTTGGTCCTGAACCTTGAACAGGACAACGTAGGTGCCGTTATCCTGGGCGGTGAAACCCAGATTAAGGAAGGCGCACAGGTAAAGCGTACGGGCAAAATCATGCAGGTTCCCGTAGGCGAAGCGATGATTGGCCGCGTTGTTGACGCTATCGGCCGTCCTATCGATGGCAAGGGCGACATCAAAGCCGACACGTTCCGTCCGGTTGAGTACCGCGCACCGGGTATTGCTGACCGCAAACCGGTTAAAGAACCGCTGCAGACTGGTCTGAAGGCAATCGATGCCCTCGTACCTATCGGCCGTGGCCAGCGCGAACTCATCATCGGTGACCGTGGTATCGGTAAAACGGCTATCGCGGTTGACACCATCCTCAACCAGCATGACCAGAATTGTATCTGCGTCTACGTAGCTATCGGTCAGAAGGCTTCCACCGTTGCCCGCGTGGTTAAGACCCTCGAAGAAGCCGGCGCTATGAAATACACTATTGTCGTAGCTGCTACGGCTGCTGACAGCGCTCCGCTGCAGTACCTGGCTCCGTATGCCGGTGTTGCCATGGCAGAACACTTCATGTATCAGGGCAAGGCCTGCCTCTGCGTATACGACGATTTGACGAAGCATGCAGCTGCATACCGTGCAATGTCCCTGCTGCTCAGAAGACCGCCCGGACGTGAAGCATATCCTGGTGATGTATTCTACTTACATTCCCGTCTGCTCGAACGTGCTGCAAAACTCAGTGACGAACTGGGCGGCGGTTCCATCACGGCTCTGCCGATTATCGAAACGCAGGCTGGTGACGTTTCCGCGTACATTCCGACCAACGTTATTTCCATCACCGATGGTCAGATCATGCTGGAATCCGATGCTTTCTACTCTGGTATCCGTCCGGCTATCAACGTCGGTCTGTCCGTATCCCGTGTAGGCGGCTCGGCACAGATTAAAGCCATGAAGCAGGTTGCTGGTACCATGCGTCTTGACCTTGCACAGTACCGCGAACTGGCCGCATTTGCCCAGTTTGCATCCGACCTCGATAAAGCCACCAAGGCACAGCTCGACCGCGGTGCCCGCATGGTTGAAACGCTGAAACAGGCACAGTACAGCCCGCTCCTCGTACAGGAACAGGTTATGGTGATATTCACCGCTGTCCGCGGTTTCCTGGCCGATATTCCGGTAGAGCGTGTGGTTGAATTCCACAATGACTTCCTGAAGTTCATGCGTGCGCAGCATCCGGATATCGGGGCTAAGATTGCCGAACAGAAGAAACTTGATGATGCCATTGAGGCAGATCTTTCGAAAGCTATCGAAGAATTCAAGGAAACTGTAACATACAAAATGGCATAAGGTTAGCGAGGTGATTCTTTTTGGCTAGTTTACAGGACATCCGCCATCGCATTAAGAGCGTAAAGAGTACCAAGCAGATAACCAGTGCCATGAACATGGTGGCGACCTCGCGTCTCCGTCATGCCAAAGAGGCAGCACTTGCCAATAAGCCTTATGCAGAAAAGGTCGTGCAGGTGGTACAGCAGATTGCTGCTACCGCGGGAAATGATTTTTCTCATCCCCTGCTCGAAAAGCATGAGGACGGCAAAAAGCTCATTTTGCTTGTCACCAGTGACAAGGGCCTGGCCGGTGCTTATTCCGCCAATGCCTGCAAGGCAGCGGAAGCATTGGTCGAGGACAAGAAAAATACCCCGCTGGTCATTGTCGGCCGCAAGGGGACCAGCCACTTCAAGAATCGTGGTTATGATGTGGTAAAGAGCGTTATCGGCGTCAGCGAACGCCCCAGCTTTGACCTGGCTAAGAAACTGGCCGACGATTTGGTGGAACGCTTCAAGACCGGAGAAATCCGGGAAGTGCAGATGGTTTATACGAAGTTTATTTCGGCGATTAACTGTGAGCCGCAGGTGCTCAAGCTCCTGCCTTTTGAGGCAGAAGAAGGCACGGAAGGCCCGGTTACCGAATACATCTATGAACCGGATGCTGCCACGGTACTCGGAAGTCTGCTTCCGCAGTATCTCTACACCACCATCTATGCAGCGCTCCTGCAGTCTGCGGCAAGCGAACTTAGCTCCCGCATGAACGCCATGAGCAATGCAACGGACAACGCAGAAGAGCTTATCAGCAAACTGGACCTCTACTACAACAAGGTACGTCAGGCAGGTATCACCAACGAAATCACCGAGATTGTTGGCGGTGCCGAAGCTCTGAAATAAGGGCATCGTAAGGAGGTTTACCATTGGCAAAAGGTAAAGTCGTACAGGTTATTGGACCTGTCGTAGATATTGAATTCCCGGCTGGCGAACTGCCGGAAATACTGAATGCAATCACCATCAAGGGCAAAGCCGGTGAAGTGGACATCGACCTCGTGGTTGAAGTTATGCAGCACCTCGGCGACAGCGTAACCCGCTGCATCGCCATGAGCTCTACCGATGGTCTCACCCGCGGGATGGAAGCCGAAGATACCGGCGCTCCGATCAGTGTTCCCGTTGGTGAAGGCACTCTGGGCCGTATCTTCAACGTACTGGGCCAGACCGTGGATAAGGACCCTGCTCCGGTTAACGCCGCTGAGTATTGGCCGATTCATCGTCCTGCTCCGGAATTTGAAGATCAGGAAACCAGTGCACAGGTACTCGAAACGGGCATCAAGGTCGTTGACCTTATCGCACCGTACGCCCGCGGCGGTAAAATCGGCCTCTTCGGCGGTGCCGGCGTAGGTAAGACAGTGCTTATCATGGAGCTTATCCATAACATCGCTACCGAGCACGGCGGCTACTCCGTATTCGCCGGCGTAGGTGAACGTACCCGTGAAGGTAATGACCTTTGGGGTGAAATGAAGGAATCCGGGGTTATCGGCAAGACCGCACTCGTTTACGGTCAGATGAACGAACCTCCCGGAGCTCGTATGCGTGTAGGTCTGACGGGCCTCACCATGGCAGAATACTTCCGTGATGTTCAGCATCAGGACGTGCTGCTCTTCATTGATAACATCTTCCGTTTCATTCAGGCAGGCTCTGAGGTATCCGCACTGCTCGGCCGTATGCCGTCGGCAGTAGGTTATCAGCCGACCCTGACCACCGATATCGGTGCGCTGCAGGAACGTATTACGTCCACTAAGGAAGGTTCCATCACCTCCGTACAGGCCGTATACGTGCCCGCCGATGACTTGACTGACCCGGCACCGGCTGGTACATTTACCCACCTCGATGCAACGACGGTACTTTCCCGTCAGATTGCAGAATTGGGTATTTACCCCGCCGTTGACCCGCTCGATTCCACCAGCCGTATCCTCAATGCTGAAGTTCTCGGCGAGGAACACTATCAGGTGGCCCGCGGTGTGCAGGCAGTGCTCCAGAAGTACAAGGAACTGCAGGATATCATCGCCATCCTGGGTATGGAAGAACTGTCCGACGAGGATAAGCTCACCGTATCCCGTGCGCGTAAGATTCAGCGTTTCCTGTCCCAGCCGTTCTTCGTAGCAGAAGTATTCACCGGTTCTCCGGGTAAATACGTACCGCTCAAGGAAACGGTTCGCGGCTTCAAGGAAATCCTTGAAGGTAAATACGATGACCTGCCGGAAGCTGCCTTCTATATGGTCGGCAACATTGACGAAGCTGTGGAGAAAGCAAAGACCTTGGAAAAGGAGGGATAATCTATGGCTACGATCCAGCTAGAGATTGTCTCCCCGGATAAAGTGGTTTATGCCGAGGACATCAGCATGCTTATCGTCCGTTCCACGGGCGGCGAGCTGGGTATCCTCCCCAAACACGCTCCTCTGGTAACGGGGCTTTTGCCTCATGCCATGCGCGTGCGTCTCAATGGTTCCGACAGGGACGAACAGCTTATTGCTGTGTCCGGCGGCTTTATGGAAGTCACCCCGGAAAAAATCACGGTGCTGGCTACGGCGGCTGAACAGCCGATTGACATCGACATCAATCGTGCCCAGCGTGCCATGGACCGCGCCAAAGAGCGTATCGCTGCTTTCCATCAGGGAGGCGACGAGGCCAGAAATATCGATATCGAACGTGCCCAGCTGGCCCTGCGGCGTGCAATCGCCCGCCTGCGTGCTACGGGAGCGGAAATCGAGAATCTGAAATAAGAAGTGAAAACGGCTTGCAGAGAAATCTGCAAGCCGTTTTCAGGTATATAGGAAAGTTAACTTTGGGCATCCTTTATTACGTGGAAAGCTGATGAAGCGGTACATTCATCCCAAACCGGTACAGGCGTACCAAATGTTTCGGAATTGAATTCTTCATTTTGGTCTTCGAAATTCGCGAAGGCCTTTTTCACTTGGCCAAAGCCCAGATAGAGCAGCGGCAGGTTGCAGCAGACCATGACAATGTTGGCAAAGTCGCTGAGGTTCCAGAGGGCGCTGAGGTCAAAGCCGGCAATGTTGGTGACCATGCCGAAAGCCAGTACCGTCAAATTCACCAGACGGACGGAGGCAATGAACATCTTGTTATGGGAAATCTGCCGGGCGCAGATTTCAGAGAAGGACAGGAAGCCTAGCAGGCAGGTGAAGGCGAAAATGCCAAAGCAAATGCTGATGACAAGCGTAGCCAGGCCATAACCGGTACCGCTGCCGAGCAGCTGCGCGCAGGAGGCAAGGAATTTTTCCAGACGACCCAGTTCCATCCAGGCTGCAGAGCCATTGCCCATCCAGGCCTGTCCCATGATGAGGACGAAACCCGTCAGCGTGCAGATGACCATGGTATCGAGGAAAACGCCGATAGCCTGAATGATGCCCTGGTCGCAGGGATGTTTGGCATGGGAGACTGCTGCGGGCATGGACAGCGTGCCCTGTCCGGCCTCGTTGCTCATGAGGCCGCGTTTGATACCCTGTGAGAGGGCAATACCCAAAGCACCGCCGAAAATTGGCTCGGGATGGAAGGCTTCGGTTACAACCACATAGAAGAACCAGGGCAGGCGGTCAAGATTCAGGGCAACCATCATGACAACAGCGGCCACATAGATAACGGCCATGATGGGCACAAGTACATCGGTGATTTTGGTAATGCGGCGCAGTCCGCCGAAGATGGAGAATGTGGTCACACTCATCAGCAGCAGGAAGAAAATCCAGACAAGCGTGCTGTCAGCGGCCAGTTCTACGCCTGTTATGTTTTGCGTGATGGTCGTCATGGCCGATATGGTATTAAAGCCCTGAGCCGGAATGCAGAGCAGGGCATAGACGATATACAGCAGACTCAAAGTCCCGCCGATGATGGCTGCACCACCCAAAAGTTTCCGTCCATAGCAGGGCAGTCCACCGACGTATTCATCCCCCTGCTTGTCCTTGTAAATCTGCGAGAGTGTGGATTCGACAAAGGCCGTGGCCATGCCGAAGAAGGCGGAGAACCACATCCAGAACAGGGCACCCGGGCCGCCAGTGGAAACGGCGCCCGTAACGCCCAAAATATTTCCGGGACCCACGCGCATCGCTGTAGAGAGAAGGAACGAGGCCAGAGGGCTGATGCCCTGCTCCGTCTTTTGGCTATGTATCAGGGTGTTCAGACCATAACGGAAATATTTGACCTGCACAAAGCCCAGCTGCAAGGTGAAATAAATGCCAGTTCCCACCAAGAGAATGATGACCAATGGCAGCTCGCCGATAATGGGGAGTTGGGCGTACCAATCCAAATTGGTCGGGAATCCCCAGACCAAATCGGCAAGATTTTGGAAGACAGCACATATACTGCTGATTAGTTCATACATGAATTAATACCTCCTGTGACACGTTTAGATAAGCAACCGGATGACTGCCGGAACTGCTATCTAAATTGTAGCATACCCAATATAATATGGATATTGGTGTTCGTGCTAGGTATTTTGTAGTCTGTGCGCATAGTATGCAAGTTTACGCACATTTTCTTCGCGGATATGATATAATTATATTCAGTAAATGCTAAATTATCCTGAAAGGGACGATAGCGAATGGAGCGTAGCGGAATTACAGCCTTGGTAAATCGGATAATCCGAGAATATTATGAATTTGGCAATACGACAGACACGCGTGACTTGCTGACGGATGATGTAATCGCCTTTGGCGTGATTTCTCAATACTATGTTCAGGGACGGGAGCCGGTGCTGAACTTTTTGGCGGACAGCTACAGGAAAGTGGAAGGCGTCCATGTAAAAAAGATGACCTGCAACGAGATTGAAACCGACCAGGGAATCACGGTACGGGCGGCCGTGGAACTTACGTCCCGCAATCGCAGGCACAGTACCCATCGTCTTATGATTATGTTCCGCAAGGATGCGGACACTTACCGGATTTGCGGTATCAATGTGCAACGGGGCTTTGCCAGCTTTCTCTACAATCTGAATTATGACAGGCTGACCAATTTGTACAATAAAAAGGCTTTTTGCCGGCGGGTAAATGAAGTGTTGGCGCAGTATCCCGACACGGAATTTGAAATCATGCGCTTTAACATTGCCCGTTTCAAAGTGATAAATGACCTGTTTGGTGAGGAAACAGGGGACAAGCTGCTGCGGTATGTTTCCCAGTTCCTGACCAGCATTCAGCTGGAGCCCTGCGTCTATGGCAGGCTTTATGCGGACAATTTCCTGCTGTGCTATCCGACGGCGGGAAATCTGCGAGAGCATCTCATTCATTCCCTGCAGATGCTGGCCGTGTCCTTTGCCCTTGATTACCGTATCGATTTCTATTTTGGGGTTTATACGGTGAAGGAACGGGATTTGTCTGTTACCACCATGTTGGACCGGGCGGCCATGGGGCTGTTCAAGGCCTCGCGCAATGGCATTATTGTCTGCGGTGAGTATGATGATGACATGCGGGAAAACATGGTCAGTGAGCAGGTCATTGTGAATAATATGAACGGCAGCTTGGAGCGGGACGAATTTATCGTCTACCTGCAGCCAAAGTACAATTTGAACACGGAGAAAGTGGTGGGGGCAGAGGCCCTGGTGCGTTGGATTCATCCCCAGCTCGGTTTCGTTTCTCCGGCCAAGTTTGTGCCTATCTTTGAACAGAATGGTTTTATCTATCAGCTGGATAAATATGTCTGGGAGAAAACCTGTCAGATGCTGCGGGAGGATATTGATGCGGGGCGGCCGGTTATGCCGGTGTCCATCAATGTGTCCCGGGTGGATTTTTACAGTCCGAATCTCGTGCAGGTCTTTGAGGATTTGACGGCAAAGTACAATCTTGACCCGCGGCTGTTGGAACTGGAATTGACCGAGAGCGCCTATGTGGAAAATCCCCAGCAGATTATTGAGATAACGAGCCAGCTGCAGGCCAAAGGTTTTGTCATTCTAATGGATGATTTTGGCAGCGGTTATTCCTCGCTCAATATGCTGAAGGATTTGCCCGTGGATATTCTGAAAATCGACCTGCGATTCCTGTCGGATTCTCAGGGCGTGGAAAATGGCCGGGCTGACAATATCCTCAATTCGGTGGTGCGCATGGCCAAGCGGCTGGATGTACCGGTCATTGCCGAAGGGGTGGAAACCCAGAAGCAGGTGGATTTCCTGCGAACCATCGGTTGCGAGTATGCCCAGGGGTATTTCTTCGCAGAGCCGGTGCCGCTCGATGAATACCGGAATCTTATTCAGGGCGATTTGGTGGTGGAACAGAAGGTACCCAGGTACGCGGAGAAAAATACCGAGGCGGTGCTGACCCTGTCCAGCCAGTTGCATAAGCTGATGGAAGAATTGCGTCAGGTAGCGCCGGATAAAATAGCTGCCATTGAAAAAAAGATGAAAGAAGAAGCCGCTGCTCTTTGGTGAGCAGCGGCTTTTTGTGTTGGGAATTTAGTTGAAGGTATACGGCTTATCCACCTGATGATAGTGGGTATGCAGCAGTTCATGGGCTTTTTCACCCAAGGGCTCGCCCAGGAAATCCTGATAAAGGGTTTGGATATCCGGATTTTCGTGGGATTTGCGGATGGGCAGGGCCTTGTCGATTTCGTAAAGGGCGGCCATGCGCTTCTTGCGAATGGCGTTGGTGGTACCGATGGGCTGCCCGCCACCGCCGATGCAGCCGCCAGGGCAGGCCATGATTTCGATGAAATCGTAAGGGCTGGTGCCTTTTTTGACCTGTTCCATGATGAGACGGGCATTTTTGAGCGTATGAGCAACGGCAATGTGCACATCCCGGCCGGGGAGGTGTACCGTGGCTTCTTTGATGCCTTCAAAGCCGCGCACATCCATGAATTCGAGTTTTTCGAGGGTCTTGCCCGTGACTTTTTCGTAGACGGTTCTAAGGGCTGCCTCCATTACGCCGCCAGTGGCGCCGAAGATGGCCCCTGCACCGGTAGACAGGCCTAAGGGGCTGTCGAAGTCATTTTCCGGCAGCTGGCCGATGGACAGGCCCACGTATTTGATGAGTTTGATAAGCTCGCGGGTGGTAAGCACCACATCCACATCGCGATAGCCGTCGCGGCCCATTTCCGGGCGGGCGGCTTCAAATTTTTTCGCCGTGCACGGCATGATGGATACGGTGACGATTTCCTGCGGCTTGAGTCCGGCCTGCTTGGCGTAATAGGTTTTGGCAATGGCGCCGAACATGCTCATGGGGGACTTGGCCGAGGACAGATGGTTGATGCAGGTGGGGAAGTGTTTTTCCATGTAGTTGACCCAGCCCGGGCTGCAGGAGGTCATCATGGGCAGAACGCCGCCGTGTTCCAAACGGTGCAGGAATTCATGACCTTCTTCCATAATGGTGAGGTCGGCGCCGAAGTTGGTATCGAATACTTTATCGAAGCCCAAAAGCTTCAGAGCCGTAACCATCTGCCCCGTGACGATGGCACCCGGTTCCAGACCGAAGGCATCGCCCAAGGCCACTCGCACAGAGGGGGCAACCTGTACGATAACGTGTTTGCTGTCATCCTGCAGGGCATCCAGAACTTTTTGGGTATCGTCCTTTTCCACAATGGCACCGGTGGGGCATACGAGACTGCACTGGCCGCAGAGGAGGCAGTCGGTTTCCTCCATGGGCTTGTTGAAGGCCGTGGTCACCACGATATCGCTGCTGCGTCCGGCGTAGGTGAGTGCGGCAATCCCCTGCACATCCTTGCAGGCCCGGATGCAGCGGCCGCAGCGGATGCATTTGGACGGGTCACGGACGATGGACGGATTGGTTTCAATGCGGGGCACTTCCTTTACCACGCTGGGCAGATTGGATTTCAGAATGTTGAAGCGGCTGCAAAGGCGCTGCAAATCGCAGTTCTGATTGCGGGGACAGCTCAGGCAGTCTTTGTGGTGGTTAGCCAGCATGAGCTGGAGGATGGACACCTGCGTGTCACGGACAATCTGCGTGTCCGTATGGACATCCATACCCTCCCAGACTTCGGTGGAGCAGGCGGCCAGCAGGCGCTTTTTGCCGGTGACTTCCACGGAGCACAGGCGGCAGTGCGCCTTGATGCGCTGGTCCTCATGGTAGCAGAGGTGTGGAATGTCAATGCCGAGAACTTTCGCGGCCTGCATGATTTTGGTGCCCTTGGGCACTTCGATGGGAATATTGTTAATGGTGAGTTTTACCATTTCCTGGCTTTCGTTCATATTGCTCATGCGCGGGCACCTCCAAGGTCAAAAACTTGCGGGAATTTCTTCATGGCGGACAACAGGCTGTTCTGGGCGGTTTCCCCAAGCCCGCAAAGGGAAGACATGCTCATGACCTTGGCAATGGTGGTCATGGTCTTGATATCCTGTTCGTTGGCTTCGCCTTTGGCCAGCTTGTCGAGAATAATCTTGATATGGAGATTACCCTCCCGGCAGGGCGTACACTGTCCGCAGCTCTCCTCGGAGAAGAATTCCTGATTCATGCGTAAAAAGTCAATGACACTGGTGCGCTCGTCGATGACCAGAATGCCGCCGGAACCGACCATGACGCCAGCGGCCCGCAAATCGTCATAGGTATAGGGCGTGTCCAGAATCGAAGCATCCGTGACTTTGCCGGATGCGCCGCCGAACTGAATGAGCTGGATGTTCCGGTCGTGCTGAATGCCGCCGGCCAGATTGTAGATGATTTCCCGCACCGTGGTGCCGAAGGGAATCTCAAAGACGCCCGGCTTGTTGACATTTCCTGCCACGCTGATGAGCTTGGTGCCGATGGATTCTCCTGTGCCGCAGTTCATATAGGTGGTCTTATCCTGAAGCAGATGAGGAACAAGGGAGAGGCTCTCGACATTGTTCAAGCAGGTAGGACGGGCAAACAAACCGCTGACCTTGATAAAGGGCGGTTTCATGCGGGGACGGCCCGCCTTGCCCTCGATGGAGCGGATGAGCGCCGTGCCTTCGCCGCAGACATAGGCACCGCCGCCGGAATAGAGATGAATATTGAAATCAAAGCCTTTGCCTAAGATATTTTCGCCCAGGAAACCGTAGTTTCTGGCCTGGCGGATGGCATTGAGAAGCAGGGGACGGTGGCAAGCATATTCGCCCCGCATATAGATGAAGCCGTCGGTTGCACCGCAGACGAAGCCGGCGATAATCATGGCTTCAATGAGATTGAAAGGGTCGTTCTTGATGAGTTCCCGGTCTTTGAACGTGGTAGTCTCTCCTTCGTCCGCGTTGCAGATGACTACCTTGTTCTCACCACGTACAGCCCGAGCCTGGCTCCACTTGCGGCCCAGCGGATATTCTGCGCCGCCACGGCCACGGATTTTTGCCTCTGTGAGCATGGTACAGATATCTTCCGGGTCCATATTCACGGCTTTGCGCAGAGCTTCAAAACCGCCGATGTTCATATAGGAACCGATGGAGGAGGTGTCGTATTGGCCAAAATTTTTGGTCAGGAATTTAACTTGTGTGCTCATACATTTCCCCTCCTTATTTCAGCGAACGGAGCAGCGCTTCGATTTTTTCGATGCTGTCCAGATGGTCGTAGACATGGCCGTTGATGCGCACAGCGGGTGCCCGGTCGCAGGCACCGTAGCAGGTGGTGCGCTCCAAGGTGAAGCGGCCGTCATAGGTGATTTCCCCAATTTTGATATCGAGCAAATCCTGCAGCGTGGATAAGAGGCGCTCCGTATCGATACGGTTTACCCGGCAGGCCGGCGAGGAGCAGACCTGTATGGGATATTTTGCTCGGGGCTTTGCGGAAAGTTCGCTGTAAAAATTCAGGCAGTCGAACACGTTGGTGACAGGAATGGCGAGCCGGTCTGCCAGATAGTAGGCTGTGGCTTCCGGCACATAATGACGTTCGTTTAAGTCCTGCACTTCCAGCAGAATCCCCACAATCTGAGTCGGGTCGTTGTCGTGGGATTCCAGAACCAAATCAATTTTAGCCTGTAAATCTGCTGGCAGCGGATACTCTTTAATTTGAGTAGTAAGCATCGCAAAACCTCCTAAACAAATAGATATACACACGATACTTACATTATAAGAAAAAATTTATCCATTTACAAGAATTGTAAAAAAATTTACAAAAGATGTGTACAACTTTACAAAAATATGCTACAATATAGGTGCAACGCAGAGAGCATGTAAATATACTTCATAGGGGATTATGGGGGGTTGTTTATATGGCTATCAAGAACATAGAGATGGACCGTCGTGACAGCGCGATTTTTCGCAAACAATTAAAACGAGGAGGTTTCCTTTCTGCGAGTTACTTGTCTGTTAATGGTTTCGATGTAACGAAGTTGCGCAAACTGGCACTGGCTGGGGAGCTGGATGCTATTCGTTGCGCCATTGGCAAATCCATCCGCTGGTATTACAGGGAAAGACAAGCGGAGAACGCTCACCTGCGAGGCTTGGCATAATACATTTGATGTAAGTTTTTTTACGAAGTTTAACGAAAATTTTATTATGCTCTTATAAGATTGCACATTTGGAATCGGCGTGGCCGGTTCTCTTTTTTTTCGCTGGAGGTATTTTTGTGTTCTGGGCGATATTTTTTTTAGTTGCGGCTATTGTATTTATTTTCATCCCGGCTCTGCTGACTTGGTTTATTTACCGGAAAATTCCTGTGGATAAGAACAAACGCAGGTTTTTGAAGGGCGCGGCTCTTTATCCGGCAGCCATGCTGGGGGGCGGTTCCTATGGCTATTATTATGAGCGGAAGCAGCAGGTGAAGCGCCATTATGATGTAAAATATCCGGCTGGCCTCGGACTGGCTGGCTTGACTGTAGCGCAAATCAGCGATGTGCATTTGGGCAGATTTTTCTCGCTGGAGGATTTGCGGCAGCTTTTGCAGCTGGCGGCTGCGGATTCGCCGGATATTCTGGTGGTTACCGGTGATTTATTCGATGACTTGCAAAAGAATCCTGCCGCAGTGCATATATTGGATGAAGCGGTGGATTTATTCCCGAAGGGGATTTACTTCTGTCTGGGCAATCATGAAGTTTACCGGGACTGGGGACGCACGAAGAAGCTCTTGGAAAAGACCCGGGTACACATGCTCATTGGCCGGGCAGAAAAGGTGCCGGGGACAGAACTTTGGCTGGCTGGTGCCGAATATTCGTTTGCCCGGGATGAGGAAAGTTTTCGCACCGAGAAGGCGGAGATGGTGCAAAGGGCCTTGCAGGACATTCCCAAGGAGAAATGGGGGCAGACCATTTTGTTGGCCCACCATCCGGAATTTATTGATGACGGAGCGGAGATGGGCGTGCCTCTGATACTGACCGGCCATACGCATGGCGGTCAGTTCGGAGTCTTTGGGATTCCCCTGATGGCGGCCTTTAAGTACAACCGAGGACTGGTAAAGGTGAAGGACAGTCTGGGGTATGTTCACTGCGGCAATGGCAGCTGGCTGCCGATACGCATTGGCTGTCCGCCAGAGATTGCCTATTTCAGATTGACTGAGTAATGGGGACGAGGTGAGCGCATGGAGAGCTGGTGGCAGGAGATTGTGAACCTGTTGCAGCGGGGCAGAACCCAGCTGGCCCGGGAAAAACTGGATGATTTGCGGGGAAGCGTGCCCCCGGATGAGGAATGGCGCTTCCATGAACTATATGGCGCCGTGTTCCATGATTTGGCGGATGGAGAAGGTGCGGCCGCCGCTTACAGCAACGCAGCCCAATGCGACAAGTATCTGCGCAGCCAGCGGGAGCATTTCTCCAGCTATCTTTTTGCCCTGCATTATCTGCCGGGATTAAGTGCCGCTGATTTATGGCAGCAGCATAACTACTATCAGGAATTGTACCGCGAGGAGGAATTGCTACCTCCGCGCCAGATTGTGCCCCATAGCCGTCTGCGTGTAGGCTTTATCGCCCATGATTTCTGTGACAGTGCCGCGGCAAGATTTTATGAGGCACTGGTGACCGGATTGGATGTGCGTTATGCCAGCACGTATCTCTACGCTCTGCAGGATGAGGAGGATGCCTTTACCCATTCTCTACAGGGCTGTGGCCTTATCTATCGCTGTCTGGCCGGGAAAAATCTCGTGGAGATGGCTGAGGCCATCCGCTGGGATGAAATCGATATATTGGTGGATTTGTCGGGCCATACGGAAGGCGGCCTGACCTTGATGGTGCTGGCGAAAAAGCCTGCGCCGGTACAGCTCAGCGCCATTGGCTACTTCGATACGACGGGACTGGGGGCTGTGGACGGTCTGCTGACGGATAAAATTCTTGACCCGTCAGAAATTGACAAGTCATTTTTTCGGGAAGAACTGGTACCCCTTCCCCATGCGTTCTGCTTCACGCCGACGGAAGCCATGCAAAAATGCCGGCGTCAGCCACGAAATGAAAGCATGCCCCTGACCTTTGGCTGCTTCCAGAACGGCATGAAACTAAATCGGGAGGTGCTGGCGCTTTGGCGGGAGATTCTGGAACTTTGTCCGAAGGCACGCCTTATTGTGCAGGACACCACGCGCCTGCCGGAACGGCGTCAGGCTTTGGAAAAGCGCTTGGAAAAAGCGGGCCTGCCAATGGAACGGACGGAAGTGCGGCTGGGCACCGATAATTACCTGCAGGATTATCAGGAAATTGACATCATGCTTGACACCTTTCCCTATAACGGCGGTGCTATGACGGCTACGGCGCTCTATATGGGGGTGCCGGTGGTGACCCTGCGGGGAAATCATCATAGTGCCCGCTTTGGGGCAAGCCTTTTGACAGCGGCAGGTTATGAGGAATGGATAGCAGACAGCAGAGAAGACTATTTGAAATGTGCCTTGCAGCTTGCTTCTGACTTGTCATTTTTAGCGGCTGTGCAGGAAAATCTGCGGGCGGAGGTGGAAAATTCGCCCCTCTGCGACAAGGCAAGGTATGCAGGAGCGTTTTGGCAGATATGTATCGACCTGTGGGCCAGAAAGGGGGACTTTGCCTTATGAAGCAGGACTTAACCGCGTTTCTGCCCGGTGGGCCGGCGCCTTTACGCTGGCTGATTCTGGAAAGCCTGACTTATGTAGAAAAGATTGCGGCACTCTATCCCCATTCTCAGTTGACGGTGGTAACGGAAATTGAGGAGGCCGCCAGTCTGCGTGAGTTTGCCGGGCTGAATATCCAATGGGTATTTCAAGACATCCGTCAGGAAAAACTGCCCTTCCCCAATGGCAGCTTCGATGCGGTATTAGCGGAAAATCTGCTGGCCCGGGCTTATGAGCCTTATGAACTGCTACTGGATATCAGCCGAAAACTTACGGATGTGGGCGTATTCTATGGCGATTTTTTGAATATACGTTACACCGGAGTATTGGAAGCTTTGAAGCAGGGGCAGTTTCCTGTAAGGGAAAAACATCTTTATGCCAAAAGCGAAATGGTTCGCCTGCTGGACGATACACTCTTCAAGGAAATTGACTTTGTGCCCGGGGATAGAGATGAGGACAATAGCGCCGAAGAAGAGTGGGAGGCGGCAGGCTACGCTAATATCAATCACGAGCTTTCCATCAGACGGTATCTCTTCCGAGCTGCTGTCAGCACCGCCAAAGTGGCCAACCTCAAAGGATTATACAGCCCAGAGGTGCGCAAGGAGTTATCCCGCATCCTGCATCGTATTGAGTATGACGTTGCGCGGACGGAAAATCTGGAACGACTGCAGCAGCTTTGTCAGCGGGAGGGAATCTTCCCGGAATATCTGCACGATTTTGTTGAAGAAACCTGCTATCATCGGGACAAAGTTTTAGCTTTGCTGGGGCAGAAATGATTAGAAGTGGCAGCATCTAGCAGTTTTTCATGTTTTTTTCAAAAAAGGTGTTGACAGGAGCCTCTGACTCGTGTAATATAATACAAGTCGCTGACAGACACGGCAACGAAACAGTTCAGCAAGCCTTGATTGGCAGGCCACTGTGAGGAACCGAAAAGCTTCGAAAAACTTCAAAAAAGTTCTTGACAAGCTAAGCTGAATGCGATAAGATAAATGAGTCGCTTGAAGCGAG
>NZ_JNJF01000011.1:0-156861 GCF_000701565.1 Selenomonas sp. FC4001
TCACTATCGGAGCGTTCAGACTTACTGTAGCCCAGATGCTCATCCATTTCCGTTTCCATCATTTGCTTGATGGTGCCGCCCAGCAAGTCTTTCAAGGCATCTTGGATATCAGTAGCGCTCTCGATGTTGTACTCTTGGAACAGTTGCTGGATGATGGCTCGCTTGCCATCGGTCATTTCTACTTTGTGAATCTCTTTTTTCTGTCTTGCCATGATAAAAGGCCTCCTATGATTTGATTATAGTTTATCATAGAAGACCTTATATTTTCGGGGAAAGTTAATTTACAGAGATTT
Organism: Selenomonas sp. FC4001; assembly: GCF_000701565.1. Lineage (NCBI taxonomy): Bacteria > Bacillati > Bacillota > Negativicutes > Selenomonadales > Selenomonadaceae > Selenomonas > Selenomonas sp. FC4001. Next base: position 294 of record NZ_JNJF01000011.1, read on the forward strand.
TTTCATACTCTCTGTATACCTGCAAAAACATAAAAAATCCGGAAGTTTTACGGTTATATCCACAAAACTTCCGGATTTTTACTTTTCATATGACTGCAAACTATCTTTTAATACTTTGGCTATCTCCTGTCTCAACCCTGCCGGTGCTAAAATTTCAACATGCTCCATATACTGTAATGCCCAATATTTTATCGCATATTCATTGCATTTGACCGTCACCAGTATCTCCCCATTACTCAACGGCTTTACCGAAAAATCCTTGCCAAACCAGTCAACCAGCTGATCCATAAGATATTTTCCCGTCTGAAATTGTACCTCGATGGTGTCACCGCCAAACATATAGATATGCTCCGCCATGTGTCTGGGCAGGTTATAACCATGGGCAAACTCCGCCACCAATGACTTATCCTTAGCTGGCTTATCTACTATAGTCACCTTTTTCATCTTATCAATGCGGTAATGAGATACATTGTCGTAAGGCTCCGTATTGCCAATCAGATAATACCAGCCATTACATACCACCATTTGATAAGGATTGACAACATATGGCTCATCCCGCTTAGGCACCAGCTTAAACGAAGTGTTGTAACGGTTGTAGATAAATTTCACCTGCCGCTTTTTTTCAATAGCATCATTTAATACTTCGACATTCTTCATAACCACGGTATTATCTGAATGCCGCATTTCCGGCAGATTCGCAATGTGTTTGACTTTTGCCTGAAAATAACGGTTTCCCTGCTTAACCAGTTTTTTGATTAACCGCTTCGCCTGACTCTGCGATACTCCCTTCGCAGATAATACACTGTCAATCAGCAAACGTAATTCTGCATCGTCAAAATCCCGTTCCAGCAAATAATAGCCCTTATCCGCAGCAATTTCATAGCCCAATTCCTTCAAAGAGTCAATATTCGCTCGCACGGACCGCCTGTCACAAGTCATGCCATAATTCTTTTCCAGTAACTGAATCATCTCCATTTGCGTCAAACGATGATTCTCATCCGTATATTCTTTCAGAATCTCCAATATCAGCATATTGAGCATTTTCTTATTGCCTGTCGCGTACATCATATCACTTCCTCTTTGCCTTTGTTCTAGGCAAAATCCTCCAATCCTTCATGTTTTCTGATTTTATTTTAGCACGGACAATGTACAAAAAAATGTACCTTGTGCCTGCTAAAATAAGCATAAGATGAATCACCACAACAGAAAAGGAGGCGTTTGCCATGTTATTTTATCAGGTAAAAGTTGCTTGTTCACTCGTTGATAATGGCAAAATGCAAAAAACCTATGAAGAATCACAGAACTCTTGGCATCGGCTAATAGAAGATATAAATGATACGCTCGAAACGGACGCCACCGAATCAAAAACATTTATGACCGTTTACAAGGCTTCTCTGGAGGAACTGTTCTTTATTGCCGTTATTGATTCGCTTGAATCCCCCTCATCTAAAACTCTACTTACATTTTTGGCTGACTGTGTCAGTGAAAAATATGGACTTTCCCTGCAAAGAAAAGCACAGATGAAGGAAATCTCACCGAAAGAAGCAAGAAAGCTTTTGGAAAACAGTTCTCATTTTATTAGCCGCAATCGCTATTGGGATAACGACAATTATAGTCTTGATTATTATAACAACAGAGATTTTCAAATCGCAGAACAGATTTTTGATAAATTTCCCACCAACTTAAACGCTGCCCTTGAAGATGCCCATACATTTATACCGGATAAAACCTTGTTGGAGGAAATCAAGCGTATCTATACCCCCACTCATCCACACAAGTATCAAGGTCATCCTGTACACTATAAACTCTCTGCTGATAATAAAAATTCCGCCTTGCAGCTTGCCACCTGCTTATGCCGCAACCTTTACGCCAATCAACGTCTTGTAAGCCGTTGCATCAGTTATATTTCCGATATTACTGAAGGCTGTTTTAACGATTCAGATATCGAGTCTATTTTCCGACAAAGTGCAGGCGGTACTATTGTCATAGAACTTACGGGAAGCAAAGAAGAACATCAAAACTACACAACTTGTTATGAGGAAGTCGTAAATTTTTTCACCAAACAAATCCGTAAGTATCAACGGAATACCCTCTTTATTCTTGTGGAAAACACACATAATCCCGGCTTTACACACAATTTAATCAGCTCACTACAAGAGGAAATGTTCTTTATTGAAATAAAAGAAGGAACGGGTAATCGGAAAACAGCAGCAAAATATCTGCAAAAATTATTAACTGATGGCAAGATTTCCTATAACACCGAGCAGATAGAATACGTTTTAGGTGATAAGACTGTATTTCGCCCCTCCGATATTTATCAGATGTATGACCGGCTCTATCGAAATAACTTACGTAACAACGCATACACAGCATATAAAGAAGTCAGCCGGGTTACACTTGCCGTCAAAAAGCATGCTGAAAAAGACGCATACAGCCGCCTGCAATCCATGATTGGCCTGCAGGAAGTCAAAAAAGTTATCGAAAATATACTGGACACCTTCCGCGCGCAAAAAATACGTTCTACTATGGGATTAAAACAGTTCCGCCCCAATATGCACATGGTCTTTACCGGCAATCCGGGGAGTGCTAAAACCACGGTAGCCAGATTACTGTCAGAAATTCTTAACAGTGAAGGTATCCTATCATCCGGTGAATTTGTGGAATGTGGCCGTGCCGATTTGGTTGGCAAATATGTAGGCTGGACAGCCCCAACGATAAAGAAAAAATTCCGACACGCCGAAGGCGGGATTTTGTTTATTGACGAAGCCTATTCGCTTGTTGATGACTGTGATGGCTCTTACGGAGACGAAGCCATCAATACCATCGTGCAGGAAATGGAAAATAACCGCGATGATACCATTGTTATATTCGCCGGCTATCCCGATAAAATGGAAAGATTTCTTGAAAAGAATGAAGGTCTGCGCAGCCGCATTGCCTTCCATATAGATTTCCCCGATTACACCCCTCAGGAACTATTGGATATCCTTCACTTGATGGCCAGTGAACAAGAATTGACGCTCGCTGCAGGGATAAATGAAAAATGCCACGAAATATTTAACAAAGCCAGCCAAACAGACAACTTCGGCAACGGCCGCTTTGTACGCAACCTGCTGGAACAAGCACAAATAAAACAGGCCAGCAGAGTTATGCAGGAATACAATGGAAAGGAAATTGACCGCCATATCCTGCTGGAACTGAAAAAAGAAGATTTTGATGTAAATGCAGTAAAGCAGTACCGCCCCCAAAGCCAGCGCATGGGCTTTATGCCCACTGATTCAATGTAATGTATGATATTCTCAAAAAAGCGAGGTAAGAACATGATTGACATGAAACTATGGGAAGAACGTATGACCGATGACATCATAGATGCAAACAGACAAAAAATTTTAGCCAATAAATTTGCTGATGAAGCAGCCCAAAAACTTAACATTTCACCCATAAAAGTTTTCATAGAAAGCCGCCCTTACATAACCATGGAACGCAAGGGAGATAATTGTCTGATACCTTGGAAAAAAGACCAAGATCTTAAAGGAAAGTATCTATGCTCTTTATGGTGGAATATGTTCGATGGCGGGACTGCATATCTCAATTATGATGGCTCGGTTAGCTATCAGGAATCCCATACCGTTTTTGAAACAGGTGCCACTACTAGTATCGATGCCTATCTATCCTATAACCATGAGGATAACACCTTCAAACTTTCAGATATTCCCGATTATGAAACCGGCGAACATTTACCATTCCGCTCGCCGGAGGAATATGATAAATGGCAAGAGGAAAATGACTAACAGAAAAGCACAGGCTCCAATGGGGGGCCTGTGCTTTTCTAGCAGGAGCTCATTGCCACAAAACGTACACATATCACAAAGGTCTCTCATCTACTTCCACAAGTAAAAATATATCTATTATCTTAAATAAACCAATATATTCTATCACGTCCAATATCCGGAAATTTTTGTAATATATCTTCCATCCTATATCCGGGATTTTGGATCATCCATTGCTTAATGGTTTTAATCAGCGTAGTTACGTTTTCTGCTGACCGTAATTTACCTGCATCAATATCCATTTCCACAACAGCATCGTATTTGGTCAAAATGTTATTTTCGCGCCCATGCCCCAGCAATAATTTCCCCTTAAAATTTGTCATGCAATTAAACATAATATTTGCGTAGTGCATTATCACTGGACTATCATGTACCTTTTTGGGTTTTACCCCCATGTAATTCGGGTAAAGCCACTCATTATCGCCTGTATGAATAAATACATCTTTCAAGCAACAGCCAATTTCATTTAACAAAAAGACTTCTGTAAGACCTTGCCAATTCCATTGGCTGATTCTCTTTGGCTGCAACGGCGTGCTATCTGCGGGGAACCAAGTGGTCAAATAGCCTTCCAGTGAATCATTCCGTGGAGTATTCTTCCAAACACTCCACGGAGTAGTAGCTCTTTTCCCCGTACAGCTATTCTGATAAAAAATTAAGTCGTACGGCTCTCCCTTTAGCAATATCACAGTTCTAAGCGGAAAATCAGGAATTTTCGCATTTCCGTCAATTCGTACATATTCGCCACTATCGATAAAGTTCATGATTTCAACCTCCTTATCATGTATATCTTCAATATACCATTAACAATGTGCAAAAAAATACACATTGTATTCCCTATAATAAAAACTTAAAATAAGGATTAAGGAGTCGATTCCATGTTCTTATTCATCATTTACATAGTTACCAAAAAAGAATTCTACGCAGCCACATTTCCTTCCATGTCGATTTTTTCAATCACCGGAGAAATATAAAAAAATAGAAACGAATAATTGCTGAATAATACCTGATAAAAATACATATATAAGAGGGTTGTAATATAGCAATCCCCCCTATATGTACCGCCATATTATTTATGTTCTTTTTATGACGTTGTCAATATCCAATCAGAAACTGCATCTACATAATCCACCTTTTTCTTTCTCTCAGGGTGCCATACTCGTAAAACATTTAACCAGGTATCACCAATTTTCACTTCAGCCTCACGCCATGGCATATCTTTTTTTCCAACTCTTTTAATAGTATTGTTTTTTTCATTAAAACAATCGAATACTTTTTCAATATAATCATCATAATATCTTCCCGTATAAAAAATAATATGTGTTGGATTGATAACCATAATCTCATTTCGCAAAATCTTCAAATTTGCTATACAATGGTCTTTCATAGATTTTGTAGTTGTATCTATATCATGTGAATTATTACATTTAATCATATTAGTAAAAGCTATATACTCAGGCGAATCTACACAAAAAACTTTTTTTACAATTGCACGGGTATAATCCCAATATGCCCACTTTTTTTCATTCCATAATTCTCGACTGTCATCGAAAACCTTTTCTCCAGTAGGTCCATCACTATAGCCACGAGCATTTTTACCTACAAACATTATCCGCTTATCTTGTTGTTGAAACTCATTGCCAACTAGCCAGCAACCCACCGGATTAGACAGCCCTTTATTTTCGTCTTTGCATTTTGAACATTCCGTGCAATTTCCCAAGTGCATCTTCTTATACATCGTAAGTAAATTTTTCTCTATATTGTTGTGTACCGCCATAAGAATTCTCCTCCTTTAATGACTTCAATTATATAAAAATATCTCATCTTTCATTCACAAAGCAACTCCAACTATCAGCATACTGAAGCAGCAATGTTAATTTTTCCTCACGAGTTGCCACGCTCCTGTTATCTTCCACATACTGCCCATCATGATAGGCAATGGCCTGCACTTCTTCCTCTGTGAGCGGGAAACGTGGCGTAATGAGATATAGACTTCTAATGGGCACGCTAAGATAGGTCAGTTCATTATTAAAACGATAAGGCGGGTTGGCTGCATAACCATAAGCCTTTTGCTTTGCTGTAGGCTCATTCTTTATATACTGCGGATTCCCCGGCATCCCGACTTTCCCCAAATCGTGCAGTAGCGCCACAATGACGCAACTCTCGTCACTTATCTCCGGAGCCAGCGTGCTTTTTAGTTTCAACAAGGTTTCAGCAACATTTACACTATGTTCTAAAAGCCCCTGTTCATGGCACAGATGAAACCTCGTCGAAGCTGGCGCTGTCAAATATTCTGTTTCGTTTTCGATATACGACATCAACGCCTGAAATTCCTCCTTCCTGTCCATAACTTTATCCTTCAATTTCTGATAGCGCTTCATCAAGACCATAAGAATGCCCCCATTCAATTTAACAGTCAATAAAATCCGTGGCAATCAGCATGACCTCCACCGTACCAGCCTTATCCGGAGTTCCCATATATCCCCAGATAATATTCGCTGCATCTGTCATTTCAGCCTTTAATTTCATAATTGCGGTATTTATATCATACATGCTCATATCATCGGCACCGATAATATACAAGATTGCCCCCTGTGCCCCTTTGACACTGCGCTTAAGTAACGGACTATTGCAGGCTTTTTCCAGAGCTTCCGCTACATCGCCTTTTTCGCTCGCGCCTACTGCAAACACCGCATCACTGGACTGGCTTTGTCTAAGTATTGTGCTTATATCGGCAAAGTCAATGTTTACATCACCAGTAGTCATGATAATTTTCGTTATCAAAGTAACCGCTCGCTCTAATACAGAATCCGTCAGCTTAAAGGCATTGCTGATTGTTAATTTCTTTGCCTCCGGCAATGTCATAAGTTTGTCATTCTGAATTACAATCAAGGCATCCACTTCTTTTTCCAATTCACGTAATGAATCCATGGCTGTACGGTTACGTTTGCCCCCCTCGAAGGAAAACGGCATGGTAACTATAGCCACCGTCAAGATAGCTTGCTCTTTAGCCAGTTTTGCTATAACCGGCGCAATCCCAGAACCTGCACCACCACCTAAGCCAGCCGTAATGAATAGCATATTCGTATCATTCAACATTTCCCGCAGAAATTTTTCGTCCTGTATCGCCGCCAATTCTCCCTTTTTTCTATCACCACCAGTACCATATCCATTAGTAATACTATTCCCCACTTGAATGCTTGAGATTCCCCATCTGCTCAATCCACATAAAGACCGTGCATCCGTGTTGACAGCTACCATTTCAATATTATCAAACATCTCATTAGCAGCCAGACTTTCCAACACGCTAGTTCCGCCACCACCTGCTCCAACAATTTTAATATTGACAATAGCTTTGCCATATTCATTTGCAATATTTTCATTTTTTATTGTCATATGTCATTCCTCCACATTCAACACACGCTTTTCCTAAAATATATGGATATTATCAGCATAACAGGAAAAATGTACAAAATAATGCACCTCTCTCCTGTTATGCTGATTGCAGAATTTTAACGGACAAAAAAGTTTTCCAATTGCAGAGAAAAAACGCTGCAATTGCAGAAAAATAACATCCACAGTTACAACATCCTTGATTTTATTGCCGTCAAACAACTTTTCCCCAGAAAATCAACAAGTTATCCACAATTTTATCCACAGCACCTCCCTATTCGCTGTTATTTTTCTGCAATAGACGTTAAAAATCTGCAATAACGCCGTTATTATTCCGCAAATACTCCGTCAAAATACTGCAAATACGTTATTCTTCTGCAAACCTGCCCCTGTTTTCACAGGATGATCAGGTTTGATTCACGCCCCTTATTTATAGATTTAGATTTTATTAAACCAAATAAAGAAATTACTCATCATTAGAAGTAAAGCACCAACACTATGAGCAGCCCCTTTGCCAGTATCATGGTGTTGATTTGCAGAGATTTAACGCGCTTGCTATCACCGTTAGATTTTGATATTGTGTTAAACACGAGGTGAAAACATGACCACTCCCCAACAGTTAGAACTGCCATTTTTCTCGTCCATACAATACGCTGCGGCCTATCCGCTCAGAGCGACCTCCAAGCTGGAGAATAATGTCTACTCCGCTGTCCGCTATACCATTCAACAGATGGTCTACTCCGGCACCGAGTTTGAGGTGGACAAAAACATCCATATCCCCATTGATGTCCGCAGTGAAGCCAAACTGCGCAATATTGACGATTGGTTCACGCTCTACCGCAATATCGAACGGGCCATGAACAAGGTTTCCAAGAACGCTTACAAGGAGCGTATTATTCTGGATAATGCAGAAGACAAGGAAAAATACATTGAAGCCGCCATTGTCACCACTACGCATTACAACGCGGAAAGCGGTGTTATCACCGTGACCGTCAATGCCGATTTCGTCAAATACTATGTCGCCATGCTGCTTTCCCGCCCGGAAATTCAGGTACCGCGGGAGTTTGATGCCTTTGCCCGTTCCAGCTACACCTATCCATTTTCCCGCTGGCTTTTCGGTCAGATTGCCATATTGCAGAAAAATAACGAGAATCCTCCCTATAAAATCTCGATTTCCCTTGAAGATTTAATGGCCTTTGTGCCGCCGTCCTCTGCATCTATCCGACCATCTTCCTATAGCCGGGATATTATATCCTCCGTCATTGAAGATATGAATGAAAACGAGTTCTGTCCCGTGACGATTATCAATCCGCACAGTATCGTGTCGCGCCGCACAGGACGCCGCATTGCTGAATTTACCTTTGAAGTGGAAATGCGGCCTTTGGGCGCCAACAAATATCCCCTGCTTACAGCTATTTCCGATAGCGGCCTGATAAACGAGAGTAGTGTGCCTTCGCTGGAATATCTGCACGAACAGTTAAAAAGGTTGGGATTTGCCCAATCCTCGTGGAGCAAGCTGGACAACCAACCTGCCATCTGTTGGAAAGTAATCCTCTACACGCTTGTAAAAATGAAAGAGCACGCCCATGATGCCACGCCGTTTAATCCCGGTGCCTACATTCAGGGCATGTTGAAGCGCCGCTCGGAACAGGCATTGTTGAAGGACAAAAACATAAAGAGCCTTGCACTGGATGTTCTCCGCAAAGCTCCGGAATACGTTGATGAAGTTATTATTGCGACAGCCGGTGTACGCACTGCCGCTGACCAGTTTCTTGCTATGGCTATTCAAAACCGCCCTGTGCCGAAGCAGACTGCGGCCAACAACCAATTCTTACGGGAATTCTTGAAAAAACATTCCTAATCTCTACGTACAAAAAGTCCGATTAAATCAGCATCGCAATGTTGATTTAATCGGACTTTTTTATTTTATCCGAAGGTCAATTCTCCTTTTTCCCCAACCGCACAGATATCCGTCTTAGTGGTCGAGGTAAATGCTCCTTTACGGTCAATATAGAAGCCGTTGGGGTTGGTCAGGAAATGCCAATACTCCTGCACCGCCGGCGCTACGGCGATGGTATGGCGGAAGGAATAGGGCAGAGTGTTGATATAGCGGGCCGATTTTGCGCCCAGATGTACCACCAGCGTCTGACGCACACTGTCCTTGCCGTTGCCGTCAATATAGAGATAGTTCCGTCCATCTTCCATATGGATTAGCACGGGCTCCAAATCCGTCAAATTAGCAGCTATTACCGTATCCTGTCCATTAAGCCGTACACGCACTGCCCCATCCATTTGCACCACTTCAATGACATCCCGCTTGCCATTGTCCTTTAGGGATGTCGTCAGGGGATAATAAGCCGAAAAGGGCTGGGCATAGGCCGCCGCTGTCTGCTGATAAGCTATGTTGAAAAGCTCCGGCTGTTCCCGGAACAGAATCGTAGCCATCAGCAGACCTTCTGCATAGGAAGCAATCTCATAGGGATTGAAGTAGAAGGTAATCCCCCGCGGGTCTAATGTCCAGTTGAGCGTATCGGTTGCGGCTTCTTTTTGCAGTTTGGCCTCCAAGCCGTCAAAACTGCTATGGGGATAATCCTGCCGCAGCTGCTTGCAGATAGCCTTGACCAAGGCTTCCTTATCCTTCACCACCGCTGACAAAGGAATCTTCGCACCGGTCAGCGGGTCGAGATTCACACCCTCCCAGGCATACATGCCGTGCACACCGCTGCTGCCTGTGTATTCCTGCTGCAAAAAACTTACCGCTACGGTATCCGCCCGCCGCATCTGTACATCAAATTCATACGACAGGGGATGATAGTACTTCAAATCATTTTGCCGGAACGCGATGGCCTCACCTTTTAGCTTTTCCTGCACCTGCTGAATTCGCCGCCATTCCCGTTGATTGATTTTTTCAATGGCCTTTGCCAGCTGCGGATAATCGCGGCGAAATTCCGCATTCACCGCCAGCCCTGCCCACTTGGAAAGCAACAGTTCATGCTCCCCGCGGGCGTCACGGCCTGTCTCACACTTTTGATGCACCTGCTTGGAAAAGCCACCCAACGCACGAGTTGCGGCATTGGCTGTGACGGACAGGGACAGCAGACCCACCAGCAAGGCCAGCAGCAAGCTGAAACGAAATGTTTTCTTCACCAATCTCCCTCCATTCACCTTAACTTCAAGGAATCCACCCGCAGCAACAGTTCCTGCAAATGCTCCCGGGTATGCTTTACGCGCAGTTCCGTAAGAGGATGTTCTTTCAGCGCGGTTGTCGTCAACAGACTTAAAAACCGAATGCTGGCCACAACTTTTATTTTGTCCTCCAAGGCGCTGAGCACCGCCTCATCCTGCGTGCCAAAGTACAGCTCCATAATCTGCTGCCAGATATAATCCGTGGTTTCCTTGTGGATGCCCAAAAATTCCATGGCATTATTCGGGTCATCCTCGGTAAAGGCCTTATAGGTCACATAAAGCCCCTGCAAATCGAAGATGGGCTGGCCTGTACACATGGTTTCCATATCAATCAGCATGGGTTCCCCATCGCAGAGCAGCACATTTTTCATCTGAAAATCACCATGAACCACATGGTTATCATCCGGCAGAGCTGTCAACAATTTCCGCAGTCGCTCAATCATTTCCGCTGGCAGATAGTCCTGTAACGCAGACAAAGATTCCAGCATATTGTCTCTGGCCATAGGCAGCACGCCGCGTTCCATTTCCGTAGCATGAACCTGCTTCAGGCAGTCCACATAGAGCTGCATAAGCTCATCGAGCTGCGCTCTATCCGTTTCATATTCCTGCGCCCAATCATTGAAACTTCTGGCCTGCAGCAGCTCAAACACCGAGCCGTACTGATTGCCTACCCGCACAATATCATAGGCTATCGCCGTGGGAATCCCTTTGACAAAGGCCTGCTTGGCCCGTGAATGCTCCCGCTTAATCAGGGGGATGCTGGCTTCGCCCTCCCCATATACCTTGACAATCGTCTCCTCGTCCAGCCGGTAAACCTTGCCAAAAAAGCCCTCCGCAATAAGCTCGCTGCCTTCCAGACTGATTTCCCGATAGGCCTTCTGTACCTCCATAAACTCCGTAAAGCCCGTCATTTCCAGAATATTGTACACTTCCTTGGAAACCTCTATCATGGAAACCGGCTCATGTTTTTGAACTTTTTCCTCCTTGACCACCTGCATGATAACCCGCAGTCCTGCCGACGAAATAAACGTCAGCTTCTTTGCATCAAAGATTACCGCCTGATGCTCCTGTGCCACCCGTTTTTTGGCAATATTACGCCCCACTTCAGCGGCATTGACCGAATCTATTTTTCCTTCCAAGGGAATGACCAATGTAAAATTATCCATGGGAAGCCCCCCTTAACGCCTGCTTTTTTGAGTAAATTCTATTTTTCCCCGAATAATTCCTGCCATTCCTTATAAATCAAAAAAGCAGGAAGTCCCAGCCCTGCTGTAAGACTTCCTGCTCTCCTTATCATCCATTACTGCATACTTACAATATGTCCGTCCTGAGCAATCGTCACCTTGCCTTGATCCAGACTGGCGGTCACATACGCCACCCGGAAATCACTGCCCTGCCGCTCCACCTCGCAGAACTCCGTGTCCGGATGCGCAGCTACTACTGCTTCTTCGGCAATCTCCTCCGTAATGGCAGGTGTGCCCTGCAAAAAGAGCAAACCGCCCCAAACCATAATACCAGCTAACATTCCCAAATAACTTTTCATACAGAACCATCCTTTCTTATCCGTAACCCAAGGTTAGTATACAACTTTACAACCGTAATGTGGATAGTTTTGCAGGAAGTATTCTGTATTCATCTTATGACTTATCCCCTCTTGTCCGTCTTATGTCTTCGTGGTAACATGAAGTCCTAAAGACTTGAATGACAAAGGAGCTTTCCACATGCAATATCTCTACGTTTTTCTGGGTGGCGGCCTAGGCGCGGTCTGCCGTTATCTGGCCACCACAGCCATTGGTGTCCGCTTCGGTATGACGTTTCCTTTTGGCACCTTGTTTGTCAACACCCTAGGCAGTTTCCTCATCGCTCTGATTATGGGCTTCCTGCTGACCATGGCCAAAGCCAATAACCTGCTAACCGAACCACTGCGCCTGCTCTTAACCGTCGGCTTCCTCGGCGGCTTCACTACGTTCTCCTCCTTCAGCATGGAAACCCTGACGCTGCTGCGCAGCGGGAGCATTGTTCTAGCTATCAGCAATATCACCGCAAATGTTGTGCTGGGCTTAATCGCCGCCATCCTTGGCCTTTACCTTGCCGCCATGATTCAAGGTGTAAAACCATGAATGAAAAAGCCACCCTTTTGGAGGGTGGCTTTTTTCGTGCTTATTTTCCTATTGTGCCGCAGGCGCTGCCTGGGGTGGATTGTTGTTGTCTTCCATGGAGCTCTTGGAGGAGAGTTTGCTCTTTTGCTCCGTGATGAAGGCCTGCATGATGATGAAGACGCAGAGCAGTGCGCCGACCACAATCTTGGTCCACCATGCGGACAGCGTTCCCTGGAAGCTGATAAAGGTCAGGATTACGCCCTGAATCAGCACACCGATAAGGGCACCGGGGATAAAGCCCACACCGCCAGTCAGCAGCGTACCGCCGATAACGGAGGAAGCAATGGCATCCATTTCCATGCCCAGACCGTGGAGGTTGTAGCCCGTCAGCATGATGAGGCTGTAGGCCAGGCCGCCCATGGAAGCGCAGAAGCCGGAAATAGCATAAACCATAACCTTGGTGCGGAACACGGGCAAGCCCATGAGGGCTGCCGAGGATTCACTGCCGCCGATAGCGAACACTGCCCGGCCAAATTTCGTAAAGCCCAGCACGATGGCCGCAATGGCAATCATAATGAGCGCCACCACCGCGCCGATGGAGATAAAGCCCACGCCCAAATCAATGCGATAGCTGGCAAGTGCCACCCAGTCAGGATTCACAATCTGAATCGTATCCTGGGAGATAACTGCCGTGAGACCGCGGCAGAAGAACATGCCTGCCAGGGTGATGATGAAGGGCTGCAAATCAAACTTCGTGATGATATAGCCCTGCACCGCGCCAAACACCGTGCCCATGACCAGCACCAGCAGCACAGCCAAGCCAAGGGGGATGCCCGTGTTGGCCAGCAGCCATGCCAGCACCATGCAGACCAGAGCCAGCACCGCACCAACAGAGAGGTCGATGCCTGCAATAATCAGCGTAAAGGTAATTCCAATGGTGACAATAATCAGCGCCGCATTATCGATAAAGAGGTTCAGGAAAACCTGGGGCCGCATAAAGCCCTTATACATGGCCATGCCAGCGCCATAGAGGATGGCAAAGAGGGCCAGAGTTACAAAGAAGGAGAAATACTTGGAAGCAATCATCTGATTGAGTTTACTGGTCATAATTGCTTCACCGCCTTTCCGAATACTGCTTTGGTATCATTTTTCTGCTGGGAATGACGGGAAGCCTTCCACTTGTCAAACATCTCCTGTGCCTTCTTGGACTGAATCAGGCAGATGATGATAACAGCAGCGGCCTTTACCACCGGCAGCTGGTCAGCCGAAACACCCAAAGCGTACATGGTCGTGGTCAACGTCTGAATGGTGATGGCACCGATTACGGAACCACCCACATAGAACTTGCCGCCCGAGAGCAGTGTACCGCCCAAAGCGACCGCAAGAATGGCATCCATTTCCATATTGAGGCCCGCATTATTGGCATCTGCGGCCCGAATCAGGGAGCTTTCAATCAAGCCGGAAACGCCAGCGCAAAGACCGGAAAAAGCATATACCAAAAAGATTACCATGGTAACATTGATGCCTGCGTATCTTGCCGCCGTCGGATTGATACCGACCGACTGCACAAAGAGGCCGATACTGGTTTTTTTCATCAGAATGGCTACGAGCAGCACCATGGCCAGCGCAATAAAGATATTCGTCGGCAGCGGCATATTGGGCAGGAAGCCGGCGATATACTCGAAGGGTTTGTAGTAAACCGTGATAATCTGTCCTTCGGTCATGAGCTGGGCCACACCACGGCCAGCGGTCATTAGAATCAGTGTTGCCACAACGGCCTGAATCTTAAACTTCGCGACCAGAAGGCCGTTCCACATACCGCAGAGAACACCGACACCTACAGCTGCCAGCATGGCAACGCTCATGGGCATTTCAGCCACGCCGTCGCCACGGCCGCCAATCATGGTGCAAACCACAGCGGCGGAAATAGCCACCACGGCACCAACGGAGATATCAATGCCGCTGGTGGCGATGACAAAGGTCATGCCCAAAGCCAGGATAATCAACGAGCAGGAACGGTTCAGAATATCTACCAAGCGGCCATATAAATGACCGTCCTCGGTCATTTGAATGGTCAAAAATCCATCAACAAACAGGGTGTTGAATATGAGCAGTACCGTCAATGCCACCACGGGCAGGAAAAGGGAACTGCCACTAAATTTTTTCAGCATTTCCATCAGGCTGCACCTCCTGCAATGGCCTTCATCACGCCATCGGAACTAATGTCAGAACCGGTAAGCTCTGCCACCTTGCGGCGGTCGCGCATAACCACCAGCTTCGTGCAGGTACGCACCATCTCATCCATTTCCGAGGAAATGAACACCACCGCCATGCCCTTCTTCTTGGCCAGCGAAATGGCCATCTTCTGAATCTCGGTCTTGGTCCCCACATCGATACCGCGGGTCGGTTCGTCCAGAATCAGCAGGTCGGGCTGGGTAGCCAGCCAGCGGGCGATAATCACCTTCTGCTGATTGCCGCCAGAGAGATTTTTCACGAGCTGTTCACGGCTCGACACCTTGATGCGTAGGAGCTTAATGCAGTCATCGGCAATCTTGACCTGTTCCTCATAGGGAATGTGGCGCAGGATGCCGTCTTTGGCCTGCATAGCGAGGATGATATTTTCCCGTACGGACAAATCACCGATAATACCGGAGAGCTTGCGGTCTTCGGGGCAGAAACCGATTTTCTGTTCCATGGCATTCATGGGGTTCTTCAAATGCAGCTTCTTGCCGTTAATGGACAGCGAGCCCTTGTTGATTTCATTGATGCCGAACAGGAGTTCTGCCGTTTCCGTACGCCCGGAACCCAAGAGTCCGGCAAAACCGATAACCTCGCCCTTGTGAATCTGTACATCCACTTCGTTGAGCTTGCCGACTGCGCCAATGCCCTTAGCTTCCAGGAACACCTCGTCACTGGGCACACTCTTTTCAGCAAAATTGTCCATATCCTTAACTTCGTTGAGGTCTTTGCCAACCATTTTGGCGATGAGTTCAAGGCGGGGCAGTTTGGCCGTTTCATAGGCGCCCACCAGTTCGCCGTTGCGCAGGACCGTGATATGGTCGCAAATTTCATAAATCTGGTCGAGGAAATGAGAGATAAAAATAATACCTAAGCCTTGCTTCTGCAGCTGCCGCATAATCTTAAAAAGATGGGCAGTTTCTTCTTCGTTCAGAGAAGATGTCGGCTCGTCCAGAATCAAAATCTTAGCATCCACATCTACAGCCCGGGCAATGGCAATCATCTGCTGCAACGCCACGGAATAGTTGTCGAGTGTCTTGGTTACATCGATATGCACATCGAGTTTGGCCAGAAGTTCCGCAGCCCTCCGGTTGATGGTCTTCCAGTCAATCATGCCGAACTTGCGCGGTTCCCGGCCGATAAAGATATTTTCCGCTACGGTGAGGTTGGAGCAGAGATTGACTTCCTGATAAACGGTGGAAATACCGCAGTCCTGTGCATCCTTCGGGGTCTTGGGATTGATGGCCTTGCCATTCAGGAACACCGTTCCTCCATCCCGAGGATATACGCCAGTCAGCACCTTTACCAAGGTGGATTTACCGGCACCATTTTCCCCCATCAGGGAGTGGATTTCGCCAGCATGCAGGGTAAAGTCCACATTGGACAGCGCCCGCACCCCGGGAAATTCCTTGGTGATATGCCGCATTTCCAGTAGTGCCTGTGCCATAGATGTCACTCCTTATGCGTGAATTAACGATAATAAAGCCGTGTCCGCACACATACGCTGTACGGGCACGGCTTGCATTAGTTTTTCATCTTAGTATTTGCGTTCCGGCAGGGTCTTAGCTGCTACATCAGCAGGGAATACACCTTCGTCAACGTAAACCAGTTTTTCAACTTTTTCACCGGCCAAAATCTTCTTAGCCGTTTCCATCAGGAGTTTGCCCTGAAGCGGGTTGCATTCTACGGTGCAGTTTGCTTTGCCATCAATCATAGCCTGGAACATACCTTTTACGCCATCGATGGAGATGATGGTGATGTCCTTGCCGGGTTTGAGGCCAGCTTTTTCGATTGCCTGAATAGCACCGAGAGCCATATCGTCGTTATGAGCAAAGAGGATGTCGATTTTCGGACCATAGGATTTCAGGAAAGATTCCATAACTTCCTGGCCTTTCTGACGGGTGAATTCACCAGTCTGGGAAGCGAGGATGTTATACTTGCCTGCATTCGGAGATTTTGCCATAGCATCTTTGAAGCCTTCCTGACGGCGGATAGCAACAGAGGAACCAACGGTACCTTCAAGAACAACTACATTGTACTGGCTGCCACCATCACGCGGGGTCTTCTTTTCTTTAGCCATGTATTCGTCAATCCATTTGAAAACGTTGTTGCCTTCTTTTACGGAGTCAGTACCGATTTTAGCAACATAGAGGCTATCATCAGCCAGCTTCACATCGCGGTCAACAACAACGACCGGGATTTTGGCATCTTTAGCTTCTTTGAGAACCGTATCCCAACCCGTTTCTACGATAGGAACGAAGGCGATAATGTCAACGCCCTGAGCGATAAAGGAACGAATAGCTTTAATCTGATTTTCCTGTTTCTGCTGAGCATCCGAGAACTGAACTGGAGGTTGATACCAGCTTCTTCAGCTGCTTTCTTAATGGATTCCGTGTTGGCCGTTCTCCATTCGGATTCCGCACCGATCTGGGAGAAGCCCATGGTAATCTTCTTGTCACCGCCACCGGACTTGCCGTTGTCCTTGGCCTGTTCACCACCGCCGCAGCCGGCAGCTACAATCATCATAACGCTTGCTAGTAATAATGCTATGAGCTTTTTCATCTCATCGTCTCCTTTGCTACATCATGATTCCGTTTGTGATTTCCGCGCCAATCTTCTGCTCCTCCCCCCTTGTGACGCTTTCAGCGCAGTTCGCTTGGTAATGTTGCATCTGTTCTCGTGCACACTTTAAGTTGCACACAATATAGTCTTTTGGCAAAAGTCAGACTATTGATGATGGATAACAACATTTCCGTGCTCAATCACAACCATCTCTGTCTTATACGATACTCTTTCGCACGGCATTTGTCAATAGATTTTTATTCTTTATTTTTGTTCGGACACAAATCTTTATTACTTTTCTTTAGTGTAAAGAAAAGTAACCAAAAGAAAACTGCGGACTGAAATCCCATCACGGGATTTACGTCCGCTGGCGCTCATCCTTGAGCGCCAAGAGCCACCACTAATTCGATGCAAAAGAAAAACCGTCCCCTTGGGGGGGGCGGCGAAGCCGCGGGAGTCCAGTGGACTCCCCGGTGGTGGCAGCCGTTAGGCTGACGGATGAGGTGTTCTTTTACTCAGGTATTCTTCGCAATCACAGCGCCAACGATGGCACCGATAGCAGCCGCCGCGATTTTTTCGTTGCGGTTTACCTTTTCATCATGCTTGCGCTGTTCTTCCAGTTCTTTTTCCCGGCGCTCAAGCGCATCCTCGCGCTCTCTGGCTTCACGATAGCGCTCATAAGCAGTCTTCTTGCGGTGTTCCCGTTCCCAATCTTCACGGCGTTCTTTTTCGTACTGCTCCCGCTCGTGTTTTTCCTTCTCGTATTTAAGCTGACGGACTTTTTCTTCATGGCGGGCCTGTTCCTCGCGGCGTTCCTGCTCAATCTTATCCCGCTTCTCCATATGACGGCGATGTTCCTTACCAACATCCTCCCGATATTCACGCTCATTCCAGGAGGATTCATAACTTGCCGCATAAGCTGGGGCGGCCAACGTACTCCCCAGAACGCTAAATGTCATTAAGCCAGCCATCACGCCGCCTACTAACTTTTGCCACCTCAAACTTTTCATCACTATCGCTCCCATCCTGTCCAAAATTCTTCTCTAATTGAATAAAGGTTGACTATGCTTATAGTATACACAGTCAACCTTTGAATGTCTTTAGAAAGCGATTAAATTTTGATTAAAAATCCGCAAGCACCTGTCATCACTTTATCTTCTTGCCGTTACGGAAAATGACTTCACACGATACTTTTTGTTATTGCGAATATATCGCTCATCACTGCGACAGAAAAAGGAACATGGCACGTAGCCATACTTCTCATCCCTGCGCAGGAAAAGATGTGCATATGACTCATCCACCAAATCATACAACAAGAAATCCGCCCTTATCCGGCTTCGATTTTTCTGCGAAAACTCTATGATGATATCCCCCGACTTCATCCGTTCAATCATCCCGTTAAGACGATGAAACATTTGCATCCGCTCATACATTTCATCAAGGAACTTACTTTCCTCTATCGAGGAATATGTTAATTTTCTGGACATCACCCGGGTATAGAGATACCTTGGACGAGCAATATGTTTTACATCCAGCAATTTATGGAAACCAATCAAATGATAAAAATGCTCCGGCAAAAAATAAAAAGACAGTTCTATGACCTCGTCCTTATAAACTGCCGTAATATGATAATCCTTATCCAACAGTTCACTATAATCTTTAGCTGCTTCGTACAATAAATCCATATCTTCCCCCACAAACACAAAGGGCAACGCCTTAACGGCGCTGCCCCCTGCAATGTGCTTTTCTCTTTAGAAGAAACATTCTCCCTATCCGTGACATGGCTCAACACTAACCTGCCGAAACCTCGCTGACTACATCCACGGCGATGAACCTCAAGCTCAAACGGTTAGAAACGGATTGGCTACCGCCTCTGTACATATAAAGTATATCATGAGCGGGCCTTAAATACAAGAATTTCCCGCTCAAAACAGCCCCAATGTTTTCAGCACAAACACCCAGCAGAATATGGTAAAGCACGACAACCCTGTGGTATACACGACGCAGTTCCCGGCCAAATCCGCATCACTTCCCATTTGCTGTGCCATGGCGAAGCTGGCCACGGCGCAGGGGGAGGCAAAGATAGCCAAAAGTGTCACGAGTTCAATATCCCGAAAACCCAAATAAATCGCCAGACTCAGTGCCACTGCCGGCACGATAACGAGCCTTGCCGTCACGCAACTGATGAGCTGGGGCAGATGATTGTGAAAACTCCCACCCTTGAAGGATGCGCCCAGGATAATCAGCGCCACTGGTGTTGTGGCCGCCGCCACCTGCCCAATCCCTTTGAGCACCGGCTTGGGCACGGGGAAGTCAATAAGCCGCAGGATAACAGCCACAATCGCCCCCATAATCATGGGATTTTTGAGAATGCCCAGCAGAATCGGCCACAGGGCAAAACGCCCCCCGCGGAAGGTTTCCAGCACGAACACTGCCAGCACGTTATAGATGGGCACAATCACCGCAATCATCATGGACGGAATGGCCAGTGCCGAATCACCGAAGATATTGCCGACAATCGGAATGCCGAACAGCACGAAATTGCTGCGGAAGATGGCCTGAATCATGGCTCCCCGATGGCGATTGTCCTTGTCAAAAAAGCAGGTCAGCATGCCCGCCAGCAGGCATACCAGCAAGACCCCCGCGCCGCCGAACAGCATCAGGTAAGGCCGCACCGTATGGGCCAAATCCGTGGTGTAGATGTTATAAAACATCATGCAGAAGAAAAACAGAGTAAAGACCATGCGGTTGGTATGAGCCAGTTCCGAGTCCGTCATAAGCTTCAGCTTTTTAATGACCAGCCCCATAAAGAGCAGGGTAAAGAGCGGCACTACGGCCCCTACCGCTACCCAAAAATTATTCATCATATCCATTGACTTACCACCGATTTCCTTTCTGCCAAAAATCCGGCGTCAGCATAACCAGCAGGGTAAACATTTCCAAACGGCCAAGCAGCATAGAAATGCACAGAATGCTTTTGCTGAACACCGATAAGCCTGCATATGTGCAAGTTGCCCCGGCAATGCCGAAAGCCGGGCCAATATTGCCCATGGTGCTGACGCTGAGGCCCAGGGCATCAAAAACTTCAATACCATCCAAGGTCAACAGCAGAGCCCAAAAAGCGATAAAGAAGATGTATAAAAAGAAGAACTGTCCTACCCGCCGCAGGGTTTCCTCACTGACCCGGCTGCCGTTCAGACGCACTTCCACCACCCGGCGAGGCGAAAGTTTCTGATGCACCACAGCCCAGGCATTTTTCAGGAGCACCAGCACCCGCACCACCTTTATACCGCTGGCGGTGGAACCGGCACAGCCCCCGCACATCATCAAAAGCAAAATGATGCCCTTGGAAAAAGGCGGCCACTGCTCAAAGTCCGCCGACACAAAGCCCGTAGTGGACAGCGAGCCCACCTGAAAGGCCGCATAGCGCAGAGCATCCCCCAAGGCGAGCGGCATCGTCGCCGCAAGGTTCAGAAACACCAGCAAAATGGCCAGCCCCTGAATCCATAAATAGGCCTTGAACTCCGAATTGCGCTTGATAACCCCGGGGCCCTTCTGCCAGATACGATAATAGAGGCCAAAGTTGCCCCCCGCCAGTATCATAAAGAAGGTCATCCACCACTCAAAAGCCGGACTGTCAAAATGCATGGCACTATCGTCGTAAGTCGAAAAGCCGCCGGCCCCAATGGTACTCATGGCATGCGTCAGTGCCTCATAGGGTGTCAGCCCGCAGAGCATATAAACCGACGCCGCCACAAATGTAAACATCAGATACATGCGGAAGAGTACCTTGGTCATATCCTTCAGCCGGGGCAGTACGCGTTCTTCTGTCGGCCCGGTGGTTTCTGCGTTGTACATATAAACAGAACTCTGCCCGGTCTGGGGCAGCAGGGCGATAAATATCACGATAATGCCCAACCCGCCAAACCAATGAGTCATCATACGCCAGAAAAGAATGCTGGCAGGCAGCCCCGACAGACTGTTAAACACTGTAGCCCCAGTGCCGGAAAAGCCGGAAATGCTTTCAAACACCGCATCCAACGCATTGAGATAGCCGCCGCAGACATAGGGAAGCATGCCCAAGCCGGTTGCCAAAGCCCAGCCAAAGCCCGTAATAGCAATGCCCTCGCGCATGGATAAATCCGTTTCCCTCTTGCGGCCATTGGCTTGCAGAACCAAACCGACCGAAGCACTAAGCCCCAGCGCCACCGCAAAACCGGAAACACTGCTCTCAAGATTCCACAAAGCCATGGCAAAGGGGATAAACATGGTGATGGTTTCCGCCATGACCAGACGGCCCAGCACATAGTAAATAATGCGTATATCCATCCCTTACCACCTCTTTTGGAAACTGCGCCGGCCCATGTCCAACAGCACCAGGAAGGAAAATATTTCCACCCGGCCCATGACCATCAGCAGACTGCAAAAGATTTTGGCCCAATCCGGCAGAATATGCAGATTCTCCAGCCCAAACAGTGCACTGGATGCACCGGTACTGGTCAGGCACCCGGCCGCCAGCCCCAAAGCCTGTATAATGCTGATGCCCGACAGGGAAAGAATCATGGCAAAGACGAAAAACGCCGTCATGTAGAGATAGAAAAAGGCCAAAATTCGTCCCACGATTTTATCCGGCACCGGCAGCTTATCCACCTTGATGGAAAGAACCATGCGAGGATGCAAAGTACGGCGCATCTCCGCCCAGGTCAGACGGAAGAGCACCAATAGACGCATGATTTTCAGCCCTCCGGTTGCCGAACCGATACAGCCGCCCACGAACACCAGCAGGAAGAGCACATAGCGGTCAAAGGATGGCCAGAGCCAAAAAGGTGCCGCTACAAAGCCATTGGTGGAAATAAAGGACATGGTTTGGAAAAAGCCATAGCGCAGGCTCTCCACCCAATCATAGGTTCCCGTAACATAAAGATGTCCTGCCAGAACCGCCCCGGTTATCAAAACCACCCGCAGGAAATTGCGGATTTCCGTATCCTTTAAGAGCCACAAGATACTCTTGATTTTCCAGGCCTTCCAGACGAGCAGCAGACTTAAACTGGACATGAGCATAACCGCCATGGCCGCCAGTTCCAGAGCAGGATTATTGTAATAAATGAAGGCATACACGGAAGAACCACCGCTGGAGGATATGGTCACCATGGCCCGCAGCAGCGACTCAAAGGGATTCAGTCCAGCCAGATAGAAAACCCCCGCCGCCAGCACCGTCAAAACGGCATAAACAGTCGTCCCCTGCCGGGCCGACTGGGCCATTTTATTCCAGACAGGACTGAAAAATATGGACTGGCGGGCCGATAAAGTCAGGCCAAAACAACCGCTGACCTGCGGCAGTACCGTAACCATCACCACCACAAAGGTCAGGCCTCCAAGCCAGCTCATGACGCTGTGCCAAAGTATCAGCCCCCGCGGAAGCTCCATGCGGTCATAGGGCAGACAGGAAAGCCCTGTGGTCGTCAGCGAGGACATGGCCTCGAAAAAGGCAGACGGAAAACTGGGAAATATCCCGGAAATGGCATAGGGCATCAAACCGATAATGCACATCAAAAACCAGACAAAGGACATGAAGTACACGCCCTCCCGAATGGTAAGCTGCCGTCCCCGGTGCTCGCTGGAACCCATTTTTATCATCACGCGCCCCAGTCCATAAGCAAAGGCCGCTGGCAGCACAAAAAGCCACGCTTCTGTATCGCCCCAGATAAGCGTGACCAAAAAGGGCACGATAAGTGCCCCTGCCATAAGTATAGACATCTGCCCCATCAGGAGCCAGAAGAGTTCCAAGCCGTTTTCCTTTTCCATGCGCATACTCTTGCGACCTTAGGCACAAGCGCCTATTCCTTTCCCTTGAAATACTTGATAACCTGCTGTGAAAACCGGGTCTGGATAAAGAGGATGGTTCTGTCTCCAGGCTGCAAAACCGTATGACCATTCGGGATGCTGGCTTCGCCGTTCCGCACATAAGCACAGACCAGACATTCCCGCGGAAGGTTTACCTCCATCAGCTTCTTGCCGGCCACCGGCGCACCTTCCTGTACGATAACTTCCACGGCTTCCGCCTTGGCCCCTTCGAGCAGGGATACGGATACTACCCCGCCGCGGCGAGCAAAGGCCAGCACCTCACTGGCCGACAGCAATCGTGCCGACAAAACGATATTGACGCCAACTTTCTCCATCAGTTCCACATACTCATTGCGGGACACACGCACGACCGTCTTGGTCTTATTGCCGGACAGATGACGGGCCAGCAGTGCCAGCATGAGATTCAGCTTGTCATCCTCCGTCAGGCACACCACCACATCAGCATGGGCCACATCCTCTTCCACGAGCAGGTCAATATCCGTGCCATCCCCGCAGATGGCAATGCCGTTGGTGAGCATTCCCGCCATGAGCTGACAGCGTTCCCTATCCTGGTCAATGACCTTCACATGAACGCCCTGCTCATCCAGCTGCTGGGCCAGCGCCCGTCCTGCACGGCCGGCACCAATAATCAGCACCCTATGCAGCTTGCGGGCATCCCGCTGCACAAATTTCTGGCTGAACTTCTCGATTTCCTCGGGTATCCCGATAAAATAGGCATTGTCATGGGGCTGGAAGCAATCATCACCATGAGGGATAATCATGCGATGGTCGCGGAAAATCATTCCGGCCAGCACCCCTTTTGGCAACTGAATATCCTTCAGCGGAATCCCTGCCAAAGAGGATTTGCGCTGGATTTTCGTTTCAAAGAGCCGGATTTTCCCGTGCGCAAAGTCTTCCACGTCCAATGCTGCCGGGGTCATGAGAATCCGGTTGATTTCGTTGGCAGTGATAAGCTCGGGATTGAGCATCACATCAATATCAAAATTTTTCTTGAGATAATCCTTGGCCTCCGACATGAACTTCATATCACGGATGCGGGCAATGGTATGCTTGATGCCATGTTTCTTGGCCAGTACACAGGCCACCATGTTCACTTCGTCACTGGCCGTCACCGCAATGAGAATATCCGCATCCCTCACATCCGGGTCGTCCATGGTAATGGGGCTGGCGCCATTGGCCGCAATCGTCAGCACATCCAGCGTATTCTTGGCCGCCTCCAGCTGGCTTTCGTCCTTGTCGATAACCACCACATCAAATTGTTCCTTGGACAAAAGCTCGGCAATACTGTACCCCAGCTTCCCGGCTCCCACAACAATAATACGCAAATTACACCCTCCCCGCTGGCAGTCAATCTTTCATACTTTTTTCAGTTTATTATAACGCCATTCTTCAGCCTTTGTCGATAGACAAAATTCATCCATAAAAAACCCGCTATGCTCATAACAAAAATAAATATTGCTAAGTTTGCCTTATTATAAACATTTATATGACCAGATTACAAAAAAACCGTCAAAAATCGCTAAAATCCGTCAAAAACAGGCGAGATTTTTATATAAAGCTCCTTCACTGGGAATAATTCCATGTGAATTAGGACTTTTGGGCAATATCGGTAACTTTTACTACTTCACAAGGAGAGTTTCATAGTGTATACTGTATATCGAGTTGTTAAGGATTTACTCTATTCCTTTGCTTCGCTAACAACAAGGAAACATAAGTTACCGTCCCTGATAATCCCCAATAGGTAGCTTATGCGGTGTTTTATTTGTTGGAGGTGTTTCCCCATGATAGTCGATAACGTCCGCGTTATTATCGAGAACGGAACATTTTCAGCGGAAGATGCGCAGTATTATATCAATCGCATTAAAAAGACCTCAAAATTTTCCCTGAAGAAGGTTATTTTTAATCGATCTGATGCGTATTTAGATATTCGTTATTCGTTTGAGTCAATCCCCTTCGACCGAATTAGACGAATTCCTCTGAAAAAAGAGTCCTTCGAAAATCGCGCAGTAAACAACTGACGTGCGGCTTCCCCAGCCGTTTTCTGACAGGAATAAGCCCCTGAAACCATTGGTTTCAGGGGCTTATTCCTTTTTATATGCTCAACAGTTGAATTTGAAACCGTCCAGCTGCCAGATTTTTCCGCTTAGGGACTTAAGTCTTCCATTGGATTCCACGGTGAGTTCCGGCTGAATGTTTTTCTCCGGGAACACCAGGAGGCTGGCGGCTCCTTCGCCATGCTGGAAGAAGGCTTCCACCGCTGTCTTGTCCACGAAAATCTGCAGCGAGAGATTTTCATCGGCAAACAGGCGGAAGCGGCGCACGCCCCGGCCGCCATTGCGCATTTCATTGCGGTCAATGGACATAACCTGCGCCTTGAGGTCATAGATAAAGCGCAGCTTCTCCGCACCAAAGGCAATGGTGATGACGATTTCCTTGCTTTCTCCGAGTTCCATATCCAGAAGAATTTCCGAACCGTCAAAGAGCGTGCGGCTGATTGCTGTCGTATTCTCAGCTTCCAGTTCCACTGCCGTTTCCGCAATGCGCAAATCCTTCATTTCCCGCGCCGGACGGGAGTAAATATGGCCCTGACGCAGACGCAGCTCACGCGGCATGGTCAGGCTGTACTGCCAGCCCTTTTCCGCCGTGGGATATTCGTTATCCTTGTCAGGCATCCCCATCCAGCCAATCAGAATCTGGCGTCCTTCATGCGTCAGCACCTGCGGTGCGTAAAAATCAAAGCCCTTGTCCAGTTCCTGGAACTTGGTATGCTGCATCATATCCATGCTGTCCAGAGATAAATGCCCTGCGATATAACCGGCCTGATAGAGGTTCTGCCGGTCAAAGGCTCGTTCATCCAATCCCTGCGGACAGAAAATCAGCACATCATAACTGCCAAACTGCACGAGGTTGGGGCATTCCCACATATAGCCGAACTCCCCTAAGCGGGTCTGTACCTCGCCCAGATTCTTCCAGCCTTCCGCAGTTTCTTCGTAAACCAGCACCGTACCTGTTTCGTCCGCTTCCCGCTGGGCACCAATCACAAAGTACCGCTTGCCCCGGCGCGTAAAGAGATAGGGGTCACGGAAATGGCCGGTAATACCTTCCGGATGGTCCGGCACGATGATGTCTTCCTTCTTAATCTGACCGCCCTTCAAGCTGCCAAAACGCTGCGCAGGAATCCGCACGCCATCTTCCTTGCGGTTGCAGGTATAAAGCACCCGCAGCTGTCCGTCCTCCACGGTGCCGCAGCCGGAGTAACAGCCATCCTTATCGTGGACATCATCCGGCCACAGGGCCAGTTCCGGTGTGCTGTAATGTATGAAATCCCGGGTTGCCGTATGCGCCCAGCACTTGTTCTTATGCTCACAGCCCAGCGGATTCCACTGATAGAAAACATGGAACTTGCCATCGCAAAAAGCCAGTCCATTGGGGTCATTAATCAGACCAAAGGGCATTTCCAAATGGAACCGGTTATGCCAGCGGTGTTCCATGGGGAAACCAGCTTTTAACTTTTCATCTATTTCCTGCTTGTTGAATTTTTCCATATGAGTCACCTTCCTTATTACAAAAGGCTGCCACCCGAAAGCGACAGCCTCAACTCTTTATTCTTCCGGCTTAAATAACGTAAAGGTCAGCGCAAAGGCAACCCCAAAGCCGATGAGATTTACAATCACATATTCCAGCAGATGGTCAAGATACAAGAGCGTACCCGGCAGAACCGTGATACCCATGCCCGTACCTGCCAGATGCAGGAAGCTGGCCACGCCGCCAGCGCAGGCACCGCCAACGAGTGCATAGAGGAACGGCTTCATGAAACGCAGGTTGATACCGAAGATAGCCGGTTCCGTAATGCCCAGGAATGCAGGTACAGCAGAGGAAATGTAGAGCGCGCGTTTCTTCGGGTCCTGCGTCTTCATGGCAACAGCCACAGCCGCACCGCCCTGCGCTACGATAGCACCGGTGATGATGGCATTGAAGGGGTCAACGCCCGTAGTAGCCAGGAGCTGTACTTCCAGAGCGTTAAACACATGATGCACACCAAATACTACGATAACCTGCTGCAGACCACCGACGATGAAACCGCCGATCCCCATAGGCATCTGCAAGAATGCGGAAACCGCACCGAAAATCGTCGTTTCCAGAGAATGCATGATGGGGCCGATGATGAGGATACCCAGAATCATGGAGATGAACAGGGTAACAAACGGCGTAACAATCAGGTCAATAATATCGGGGACTACCGTCTTGAGGGCTTTCTGCAGTTTCGCAGCAAAGATACCGAGAACGAGAGCCGGCAGAACAGAACCCTGATAGCCAACGATACCAATGGTCATACCGAAGATTTCCATCGGAATGGGCTTCACATCGCCACCGGCAACCGCCCAAGCGTTTGGCAGCTGCGGGCCAACGAGCATGAGGCCGAGCACCAGACCGATAACCGGCGTACCGCCGAAGCGTTTCATCGTGGACCAGCAAACGAGTGCCGGCAGGAAGATGAAGGCCGTATCCGTGAGGATCTGGCTCAGGAGCAGTACATTATCGCTGAACTGCACGCCCAGACTCTGTGCTGCACCGCGCAGACCCATGAACAAACCGGTTGCCACCAGTACGGGGATGATGGGTACGAATACGTCACCCAGCGTACGGGAAATCTTCTGCAGCGGCGTCATCTGTGCATAAGCCTCTTCCTTATTGCTGACACCGGAGAAATTCGTGCCCTTGACGAATTCTGCAAAGACCTTGTCCACAAAGCCCGTGCCCAGGATAATCTGATACTGCGCAGCTGCAAAGAACTGGCCCTTTACGCCATCGATGTTTTCAATCGCTTTCTCATCGATTTTGGACTTGTCGTTAATGATGAGGCGCAGGCGCGTAGCGCAGTGTTCTGCATTGCGCACGTTGTCCATGCCGCCTACATATTTTTCAATGAGCTTGGCCACGCGGGCTTCCTGCGGAAGGTCCGCGTATTCGTCGTCAGCCGTCACCGTTTCGGCCTTGGCTTCAGCTTCAGCAGAAACGATTTCCTTATCGCCCAGAGCGATGGTGATTTTGTCAAATTCAGTGGAATTGGTTACAACGAACGGCGTAGTGATGTCATAACCTGCCGCCTTGATGGCCTCGCCGTCAAATTCCAGCAGCAGCTGGCCCTTTTTCACCGTTGCACCCTGCTCCACATGTGCCGTGAAGTGCTCGCCATTCAGTTTCACGGTGTCCAGACCAACATGAATCAGCAGGTCTTCACCGTTCACACCATGAATGCCGATAGCGTGCTTCGTCTCAAAAAGCACCGTAATTTCACCGTCAACGGGAGCGTAAACCTTCCCGTCCGGGTTCTTCACTGCTGCACCAAAGCCCATGGCCCCGCTGGCAAAAGCCGGGTCATTCACCTGGGACAGTTCCACCAGTTCGCCTTTCAGCGGGCTGTCCAAACGAATTTCCTTCATAGGAAATGCCTCCTTCTAAATATTCGCGTCTTCAAAATATAATTCCTGCAAGGGTAAAATATGAAACCAATTTCATATTTACAGTTTACAAGTTCCATATCGCTTTGTCAAGATTGAACTTGCAAAAATCCGTCAAAAACGGTCAAGAGTCTCTCTTTCATCTCAACAATAAGATACTGTGTACAGCCGAAGCGGGGGCAAAAGGCACGACTACGCTAAGCCGCTGTTCCTTTTGCCCCCGCTCCGGCCCTGTTAGTTTTCTTTCATTTTCAAGAACCTCGCAAAACCTCTGCTTAACCTCGCAAATCAAAAATAGTGTCAAACGCCGTAAAAATAAAGGCTTTGCAGGGATCTATCCTATTTCCTTTAATGTCAACCTCGCAAAATCGTCCTATAACCTCGCAAAATCACCACTCTCCTAAAAGGACTTTATTCCACTACTGCCGGACCAGCTTCATAGGTACGATTTGGGTCATATTTATTGCCCTTGGACTTAATCAGCTTTCTCTTCATTAAATTATTCAGTCGTGTTCTTACTGTATTGTCTGACTTTCCAACATAAGCAGCTAATTGCGCACGACTAGCGTTCCCACGATTTAATATATATGCCAATATAGCCTGTTCCATATAGTCAAGCTGTCTCCAGACCGAAATACCTACATTGTTCAGTGCATACAATTCTCGACGCATCCTGCGCATTACAATATTATTCTTCAAGACTAATTTCAATGTTTCACCATTTTCGCTGTACACTGGCTCATCCAAAAAGAACTCTGCCATATCACTGTATATACGGTTCACGCCTTCATTAAGCTCCCTTACCCAACCAAATTCCGTCATAACACGAGAAATCCGCGGATTTCTGGAATACCGAGTTTCCTTGATATTCTCTAGCGTCACAATATTAGGCAAACGGCCAGGGCTTTCCACTTCTAAACGGTCGTCATACATACTTACTTTAATAAAATTGCCACTCATAGCATATTCACGGTGAGTTACTGCATTTACAATTCCCTCCAGCCATGCAAAATCAGGGTACTCTGGCACAACACGAAATTTTCCTTCCCTAACATCCAACATAGTAAATTCTCTTAACTGCGTGGCAATGAACTCCCTTGCTGCATCAATTATCCGTAGCAGCGGAAGCTCTATGCTCTTGTCTCGAATGATATTTATTCTTGTTCCTGTTTTAGCCGAGTCTCCTTCATAACGCAAAAAGCGCACACGGCAATTAGGATAGAACTTAGCTATATTCCTGGCAAAAAGCAATACTGCTGCATTTGTCAGATAGTCTCTATCGTCCACTTTCTTGATAAAACCTCTTGCATTCAGCACTTGCCAATCTGTAGACTCATCTGCATCTAACCTATGACGATATTCCCTAAGCAGCTCCTCATCCAAATCCTCTAAAGTCGCATCCCTATTGATTTCGTCCTCAAAATGACGCGTGCTTTTAGCATATTCGAGATTTATCAAATCTTCGCCACGAAGTTCCTTTGTCTTATCTCCTATACGCAAATACGTACGGTCATCACTTGTACGGATAATTTGATCTATACTCTTTTGTACATGAAGCAATAATAATCTGTCCTGCTGCCCCTCTTCATTTTCTATTTCTAAAAATTCTTCATCGCATTGAGGCATAGGCTTACAACAATCTTTACGTGCAGCTATCAATCCATTCACACGCTCTTCACCTACAGAATTTATTCCCTCTAACCTGCGGCTCTTATCACTAATTCCTATAACAATCGTACCACCATCTGCATTTGCAAAAGCCGATATTAAGGGAGCTAAATCAGCAGGCTTGATTTTTGCAGATTTCCTATCAAAATATTTATTCTCATTTTCATTTTGCATATACTCCAAATTAAGGAAAGGATTAATATGTGATTGGATTGCCAATTTTTTCCCTCTCTTCATCAACTCTTA
This sequence comes from Selenomonas sp. FC4001, assembly GCF_000701565.1. NCBI lineage: Bacteria > Bacillati > Bacillota > Negativicutes > Selenomonadales > Selenomonadaceae > Selenomonas > Selenomonas sp. FC4001. Next base: position 30,837 of record NZ_JNJF01000011.1, read on the forward strand.
TGTGCGAATAATATACACTGCTCTAAAAATACGCTCAACTTAATCATTATAATCTATTAACATATATTTGTCGATATCATAATAACCATTCATTGCTTAACCATTTTCCATACTCTATTTTTGCCAAAAATACTTCTTTTCCGGTTTTGGTTCTTGGTCTTCATTAAAAACTCTTAACCAATTATTCCCAGCATAGGACTCAATAGACTCAATAATCTTTTTTACCTTCTGTTTATCAAAATCTGACTGTGGATAATATATCATAGATTGCCCAAATCCATAGCCATCATACCTGGATACTGGTATGCTCCAAATCCCCTTATCACGCTCATTTCTCGGTAACAAAACACAATCATCAGCCTTAGCTAACGCATTATAAGGATAGTAATAATCATCAATCATTACTTCTTGTATTGTTCTATAAAAAGTAGAATTTTTATACCATCCAACCACTGCGGGATGATGAGTATCTAACGTAGCACACCATATCACAAGAACATCATCTACATACTCAGCCTCCTTATCAGCCATATTTCCTGTAATATTTTCTAAATGTATAGTATTAGTTACTCCATGATTATGCTTAGGTTCCACAAACCCAAAGCATACTTCCTCTCCATCAGCATCTTTCGTAGGATAGAAATTTGTCACCTCTCCACCTGTACCATTTTCGTCAATATAACTGCCACCTCTAGAAGGTTGATCATAGAAAGTAACCCCTTTGTAATACTTCATGGAAGTAATCTTACAAAAAATAACATTCATTTTACATACCTTCTTATAGTTTAATTTTGCCATTTGATTTCGTAATCAATCATAAATTGCAGGTCTTCCACACTTATTACAAAATTTTGCACTTTCAGGAAGTCTATATCCACAGTTTTGACAGTATTTATATCCTGCTAATACACCAGCTGCCTCTGGATTAAAATGATTGTTACATTTTAATTTATCTTTTTCTTTATGTCCTACGTTATGATACCCCTTCTTTAATTCTCTATAATCAATTTTATACTTGTTTGCCAGGCTATCCAATTCCCCATCCAACTGGTCTGAATTAGGATATTCCCATTCTGTGTCTCGAAATCTCTCATCATGTGCCCATAATCCATTAGCATGTAAAAGCTCATGATAAATCACATATTTAATTGCCTCCCGGCTTACATCCGGCGAAGATAACAGCTTATTAATACGTATTCTATAAGTATCCGAGCTTAATTTATGACATATCCCTAACCAGCTTTTAACGACTCGTTCGCTCCAACTAATTGCTATCACATTTGCCGTTTTTAATGAAGGATACGCACTATAAATCTCATTGGATAATTCTTCAATATCATAATAGTCATCTACTAAATGATATTCTTTCCTTTCATCCTCATTATATATTTCTGCTTTTTTATATGCTGATAATATATTTTCGACTGCACGTCTGTAAGAAACAAATTGTGGATACAAGGATTGTATTCTTGATGATGATTCATACTTTTCTTGTAGCCAATATATCGCTCTTCCACTTAAATCATATACACAATCAGGATACTTTTCTAAAACCATCTGCGCCATAAAATGCGGATCAGCAATATCTGTTTCTGCCAATTCATAGTACGACGGCAACTCTCTTTTCTCTTGTGCATAAATAAGTAAATTATCTACATCTTCACTAGAGGGCTGAGTACATTCTGCAAAATAATTGTCTTTAATAAATTCAGCAGAACGATTCTCATCCAAAAGAACATCAAGATACTTCTGCATATCTTGATATGCTTCCAACTGATCATTTAATACTATTACAGCAGACTTATTTGGAATCGCATACCAACCAACAGGCCATCGTGGAAGATCTTCAATTACTTCCCAATTAGTTTTAATATTTTTGCTTATATTCCGATATATTTCAACAAATTCATCCAGTGGAATGATAGTATTCTCATCATCAGTATTTTCATCATCTTCTAATTCAATATTTTCATCATAATTTTCATCTTCAACAATATCATTTATTTCATTATATCCTTTATCATTCGCTATAATATCATGTACATCCACATCTTTGAATACATCCAAGTCTTTCGGTTTGAACCAAAAATGTAACATTTCCCATTTATCGTGAAAATCGACAATGTAAGCTTCTTTCGTTCCTCCTGCATAAGGGCCTCTTAATGCTCGGCCAATCATTTGCATAAAAAGTGAATCACTATTTGTTTCTCTAGTCATAAAAGCAGTTTGTATATCTGGTACATCAGCTCCTTCCGTTAAAATTTGAACATTAATTAACACGTCAAATGCATTTTCACGAAAAGCTTGAATAACATCATGGTTATCAGTTTTTCCCGAAACTACATAATCACAGGCAATTCCTGCTGTAGAAAAAATATCATATAGTTCTTCCGCATGATTCTTATTGATTGCAAAGATTATAGTTTTCCCATATTTTTTACGATTATCCAAATAATGATTTACTATACATTTATTCCTAGCTACATTACAAGCTATTCTATCAAAAACAGCTTCAGGCAATTCACCGAATTGCTCGAAAAACTTGATATTTTTTTCATCAATATTATATACTTTATCACCATGAATCTCTGTATTGACTGGTATATAACGTGGTGTAGCTAAATATTCGTATTGTATTAAGTGTTGTAAGGAAACCTCGTAAATAAACCCCTTTCCATATTTCTCCCGATTTTCCTCTACATTAAACATCTTCATAAGCACCTGATTATCTTGTAAGCGTTTTGGCGTAGCAGTTAGCCCCAGCAATATCATGGCAGGATTAATATGACGAATTTTCTCTAGCACATTCTGATATGACTGCATTGGAGCATGGTGAGCCTCATCAATGACAACAACTACTTTTCTAGCTCCTGGCGTCCCCAGCATCCTCCGAATGAATCGCATACCGTTTCTGGTAGCTACGGACATTATAGAACAAACATTTATATCATAGCCTGATGATTGCGACATTCCAGCATGTTGACTAGATATTGGCAGGATCTTTATTTTCTTTATTCCATGTTCTGAAAGTATTGGAGCTACACGGCAAAATTCCTTCAATGCCTGTCCCACCAATTCCTGCCGATGTGCAAACCAGATAACACGATACCCTGCAGGGATAACACTTTCCATAAGCCATGTAATTGTCGTAAATGTTTTCCCACTTCCTGTTGGCATTATGAGTAAACCACTTTGTTCTTTCGTACAGTTACCTGACAAATCATAATACGCATTTAGCGCATTTACAGCCTCCTGTTGATGAGGCATCATCAGCTTTCTTCCATCTGACTTTGACTTAGTTGTATTGATTGTATAGTCCCATTTTCCCGCATAACTCATATACGCCGCCCACTTTCTAATAGAATCTCATATTCGAATACTTCGACATTGATAAAAATTTTTCCTCTATCATTGCTTATATGCAATAGCTTCTGACGAGGCGGTTAGTGGTTGTTCTAAGCGCAGCGTTTGACAGTTGGCGTAAAGAAAATAATTTTTGCCCACATACAAAAAAACTCAAAGCACTTTTGTCTGAACGCAGTGAGTTTAAGTGCTTTGAGTTTTATAAAAGGCAAAAATTATTTTTAGCCAACTGGCTTAGCAGCGCGTGAACAACCCCCAGCCGCCCCGCCAGCCACGAACCAGGATAGCGGTAATCACTGCACCAGCAGGTCGCGGAATTTGGTGAACTCTTTTTGGAAGAACAGCTGCACGCTATCGACCGGGCCGTTACGGTGTTTCGCCACGATGATTTCGGTGATGTTCTTGTTCTCCGTATCCTTATCGTAGTAATCTTCGCGATAGAGGAACATAACAATATCCGCATCCTGCTCCAAAGACCCGGATTCACGCAGGTCGGAGAGCATCGGCTTTTTAATCTGGCGACTTTCTACGGAACGGGAGAGCTGGGAAAGGGCGATAACCGGCACATCCAGTTCACGCGCTAATGCTTTGAGCGAACGGGAAATCTCGGAGATTTCCTGCTGACGGTTGTCGCTGTTCTTGCTGGCGCGGCCCTGCATGAGCTGCAGATAGTCGATGATGATGAGGTCAAGGCCATGCTCCGCCTTGAGGCGCCGGGCCTTGGAACGCAGTTCCATAACCGTGATGCCTGCCGTATCATCAATATAGATAGGGGCCCGGCTCATACGGTCGGCCACGCCGACGAGCTTGTTCCATTCCACCTCGTCGAGCTGGCCGGTGCGGAGTCTTGACGCATCAATGCCGCCTTCGGAGCAGAGCATACGCTGCATGAGCTGCTCCTTGCTCATTTCGAGCGAGAAAAAGGCCACATTGCCGCCATGCAGACCAACATAGCTCGCAATATTCAGCGTGAAGGCCGTCTTACCCATTGAAGGACGAGCCGCCACTAAGATGAGGTCCGACTTCTGCAGGCCCGCCGTCAGCTTGTCCAAATCCTTAAACCCAGAACTCAGGCCCGTAAGCCCGCCCTTGGATTCATAGAGCACATTGATGCGTTCAAAGGTGCGCATGACGATATTCTTCATGGACTCAAAAGCCCCGCCCCCCCGGCGGCTGGCCACGGCGAGAATCTTCTTCTCCGCCTCGTCCATGATGTTTTCGACTTCATCGCTGTCCTCATAGGCCTTGCCCGCAATTTCCGTGGCCACGTTGATAAGGTTTCTGAGCTCTGCCTTTTCCTTGACGATTTTAGCGTGGTAGCTGACATTGGCCGCAGTGGCCACGATATTGGCCAGCTGGGTAATAAAGCCAAGGCCGCCCACCTTGTCGAGCATATCGGTTTTCCGCAGTTCCTCCGTCAAGGTTACCAAATCCACTGCTTCATCATTATTCTGCAGACGCACCATGGCCTCGTAGATAATACGGTGGGTTTCCCGGTAAAAGTCATCCGGGCGCAGGATTTCCTGCACCTCAATGATGGCTTCTTTCTTTATGAGCATGGCCCCCAAAACCGCCTGTTCGGCTTCAATGTTCTGGGGTGGTACACGTTCTGGCAATGCCATTTTCTTACTCCTCTTCCTTCTCCATTTCCGGCGCAAAGATATACTTAAAGGCTTCTTCCGCAGTGTCCACAGGATGAATATCCAGTCCCAGATGCTCCTGCGGAATATCCTTGCTGTTTTCCTTGGGGATTACCAAAGTTCTGATACCCGCCTGTTTGGCCCCATAGGCCTTTTCAAAGACGCCGCCAACCGGGCGCACCCGGCCTGCCAAAGAAATTTCGCCGGTTACCGCCACATCCTGACGGATTTTGCGGCCAGTTACGGCACTGGTGATAACCGCCAGTATTGCCGTACCTGCGCTCGGTCCGTCAATATTGCCGCCGCCAATCACATTGATATGCACATCATAATCATGCAAATCCTTGCCGGTGAGCTGACGCATCACCGAAGCTGCATTGAACACGGAATCCTTGGCCATGGAACCGGCGGTTTCATTGAAGCGCACCGTGCCCTTGCCCTTTTCCTTGGCCGGAAAAGCCACTGCTTCAATCTCGATGGCCGAGCCTAAGAAGCCTGCTACCCCAAGTCCGAAGATATGGCCCTGGAGGGCATTATCCGAAGCCTTCTTGGTGACGTAAGGTGTCAGACGGCTGACCTGCGTCACCTCGTAGATATCTGCCTTGGTGATTTCCACCTGCGGGCCATTTTCCGTGCCCAAATCCTCCACCTTGAACTCGTCCCCAACACCGCAGCGTTCCAAGGCCAGACTGTAAGCGTCGGCCAGGATATTGATGGCCTTGCGGCCCTCGATGGTGTACTCGCTGATTAAGGCCGTCACTTCATCGCTGACCGTAACCTTGAGCTTTTCTGCCGCATTGCGCACAATCTGCTGAATGTGCTTCGGCGTCAGCGGTTCGAAGTAAATCTCCGCACAGCGGGAGCGCAGCGCCGGATTGATATGGCCTGCATCCCGGGTGGTAGCGCCAATCAGCACGAAATCTGCCGGTGCGCCTTCCTCAAAGAGCTTCTTGATATAGGGTGGCACCTTCTTATCCGTAGGGTCATAGTAAGCCGACTCGAAATAGGCCCTCTTGTCTTCGAGCACCTTTAGCAATTTGTTCTGCAGCATTTCATCCATTTCACCGATTTCATCGATAAACAGGATGCCGCCGTGGGCGTCCGTAACAAGGCCCGGTTTCGGTTCGGGAATACCGCTGTCCGCCAGCGTCTTCTGCGCGCCTTGATAGATTGGGTCATGAACGGAACCTAATAGAGGATTGGTAATATCCCGCGGGTCCCAACGCAAGGTTGTGCCGTCCGTCTCCACAAAGGGCGCTTCCTCACCGAAAGGTGATACGGCCTTTTTCTTAGCCGCTTCCAGCACCAATCTGGCTGCCGTGGTCTTGCCCACGCCGGGAGGGCCGTAAAGCAGCAGGTGCTGGGGATAAGGGGAGCTGAGTTTAGCCATCAGCGACTTAACCGCCCGCTCCTGACCGACAATTTCCGAGAAGTCCTGCGGGCGCAGAAGTTCCATAATGGACTGGGTCAGCTTAATCGTTTCCAGCTTTTCCAGTTTCTCCCGCTTTTCCTTGTCCTGCGGACTTTCATTGCCGCCTTTTTCGTCCTTTATGACCTGCTGGCGGATATCGTTCACATAATCTGCGTGATCTTTTTCGAGTTTTTCATTGACCTTCTTCTCAATGCTGTCTTCCACATTGCGGCGGGCCACAATGTCCGCCACCCGCTCGGACAGGGCATCCATAATGGCGGGCACCTGTTCCGGCTTGGGCGCAGGATTGATCAGCGGGTCTTCCCCTAAGATGCGCTGCAGGGCCAGTACCCGTTCACAGGGGTCTGCGGAGCGCATGAGGTCCAGTGCCTTCATCTTCCCGGCCTGAATCACCAGTTTTTCCGTGCCCATAACGTCTACCAAAATGGCGTAGAGGGCCTCAATCTGCCTATCCAGCGGGGTAGCACTGCGTGAAGCAGGAGCAGGCAATGCCTGCTCCTGTTTTTTCGTAAATAGATTGCGAATATAATCCAGAAATTTCATATCAACCTGCCACTACATTGACCTTGATGGTGCTGGTAATCGAAGGATGCACCTTGATGACGGCTTCGTATTCACCAACGCCCGTTACATCACCCTTGATGGTGATTTTCCGGCGGTCAATATCAATCTTTTCCTTCTTCAAAGCATCGGCTACATCCTTGCCCGTAACAGAGCCGAACAGCTTGCCGTTTTCGCCGATTTTCACGGGGATGGTCACAGAAACCTTTTCGAGCTGGGCTGCCATCAGTTTTGCTTCATCCGTAGCCATGGCTTCCTTGCGGGCCTTGGAACCAGCCTGCGCCTTGGCCACATTCATATTCTCAGCGTTGGCGAGCACGGCTGCCTTGCGGGGCAGGAGAAAGTTGCGGCCGTAGCCTTCCGATACTTCCACGATTTCGCCTTTCTTGCCTAATTTTTTAACGTCCTGCTGCAGAATCACTTTCATCTTTATCATTCTCCTCGATATATTTTTCGCTTATCTCAATAACCTTGGCCTTGATTGCCTCAATGTCGCCGTCTTTCACCTGCGCACCGGCCACATTCTGATGGCCGCCGCCGCCGAAGGCTTCCATGATGACCTGCACATTGAGTTCACCAGTGGAGCGGGCACTGAGGCCGACGGTATCCTCCGTCAGCTGGAAGATGAGGATGCTCATGCGCACATTTTCAATGCGCAGCAAGCTGTCCGCCGCCTGCGCTGCGATAACCTGAATGTTGGGGATACGCTCGGAAATGGTGGACACAATGAGTCCGCCGGGGAAGAGTTCCGCCCGCGCCTTGGTCTTAGCCAAAGCCACCGTAGTATCAAAATCGGAGCGGAAGAGATGGCGCACCATGACCGGGTCAGCCCCGCTGCGCCGCAGGAAGGCCGCCGCATCAAAGGTTCGCACGCCGGTCTGTACCGCAAAGTTCTTGGTATCCACCACAATGCCGGAATAAAGGGCGGTAGCATCCATTCGTCCCAAGCGGATATCCTCGCCAAAGTACATCAGAAGCTCCGTTATCAGCTCACTCGTGGAGCTGGCACCAGGCTCGATGTAAACCAGCAGCGGGCTCTTGATGAAGTTCTCGCTGCGGCGATGATGGTCGATAACCACCACCTGATGAACCCGCTCCAGCAAAGTGGGGTCGGCCACCAGGTGGGGAATATGCGTATCCACCACGATGAGCACCGGGTTAAGAGCCGTGCTGCCCTTAATATCCTCGGCGTGAACGAACACGCCTTCGTATTCCTCTTTATCTTTAAGCAAATCATGGAATTTGTCAATACCATCGTTCATATCCGACAGCACGATATGGTAAGGCTTTTCCAGCTGACGGGCCATCTTGGCCACGCCCATAGCTGCGCCGAAGCAGTCAAAGTCCTCATTATGGTGCCCCATAATGTAGATTTCGTCGGCACCTTCCATGATTTCCCGAATGGCATGAGCCACCACCCGCGCCTTGACACGGGTATGCTTCTCCACGGCCTTAGCCCGGCCGCCAAAGAACTGGGTCTTGCCGTTCATCTGCACGGCCACTTGGTCGCCGCCGCGGCCCAAAGCCAAATCCAGTCCTGCCTGCGCCTGCGCCCCCAGCTCGGCCATGGTCTGATTTTCCGCCACAGCTACGCCCATGGACAGTGTTACCGGCAAACGGTTGGTGCTCTGCAACTGACGCGCCTTATCCAGCACATCGAACTTCTCGTTCATGGCCTGATCCAGCCCCTCACGGGTCAGAATCACCACATACAAGTCCTCGCTGACACGGCGCATAAAGCCGCCGAGATTCTTCATCCATTTATCAATGGTCTGATTGACGGCCAGCAGCAGCGATGTGCGCTCAGCTTCCGTCTGCCCCTGCATGACCTCGTCATAGTTATCAATCTGAATGTAAACCAATACTGTACGGCTCTGCTGATAGGTACTCTTGAGCTGTTCATGGCTGGTCACATCCTGAATGTAAAGAGTCATCAGCGGTTCCTGACGCGGAGCCATCTTCACCGGATGATAGAACACATGATAATACCTGTCCTCATGGGCAAAGACGTATTCGCCTTCCTGCCCCCAGACCGGCGCAATGATGATACCCGGCCAGATATCCTTCACATCCGTATCCTGTTCGGGCTTTTCCCCTAAGTATGCGGTAATGCGGTCATTGCACCACTGCAGGCGCCCTTCCTCATTGACAATCATAATGGCCTGTGGCAGCTCATCCACCGCATAATTGAGCATTTCATTGATATTGCGCACTACATTGCGGCAATACCGCTCGAAGCGCCTGGACCTGTCCGCGCACCGTTCCCGGGCGAAAGAAGCCAGCGCCAGCCATACCACACCGGCAATGGCGGCAATGTAAAAATTGTAATAGGATAGCACGCCGATAAGCACCAGCATGATAAGCAAATGTATCGATAAATCTATCCACGCCGAAAGATTTCGTGGCATTTAGCGCACCTCATTTCTGATTGCGGGCAGAAAAACGCTGCCGGTAGTCAAAAATCATATCGATAAGCCCCGTCATGGCCACCACCTGGGCCAAAAAGGGATTCATCACAATAAACACGTAAAAGACAATCCTCAAAAAAAGACTCACCCTGAAATGACGGAACAGGCAGTGCATCAGCACCAGCCCCTGCAAAAGTCCGGCCATAATGGCCAGTGCATTGGCATTCAGGGAAATCTGATAGAGCCACATAATCTGCCTGGTGCCGCCCCAGTAGAGCCCCACCAGCGCAAAGCCAAAGAGATACAGGAAAGCCTGCGGCAAACGCCACTCATGTACAGGCGGGAACTGCGGCACATTATGGCCCAGCCGTTTCAGGATTTTTCCGCCCGTCACATAGGCCACGCCGCCATACAACAGCCCTATAATAATAAATACCAGAGGGAAAAGATACGTCAGCATCTGTAGTCCCTGCTCAATTTCCGCCCGGGTCTTGGCCAGAGTATCCTCACTCATGCCCATCCCCTCGTAGAGCTGCAAAGATGTGTCAAAGGAAGACTGCAAAAGTTCCACCTGCATAGTCAGCGGATTCACATCCGTAACCAAAAGCAGCAATCCAACAGACGCTGCCTGCCCAGCAATCGCTGCTGCAATCGTCAGCAGAAAAGCCTTCACACCGGACAAGCCTTTGGCAAATGCCCAGCCAAGAAGCAGTCCTGCCGGAGCATACGCAATCACCAGCCGCAGGGACAGTAACGGTTCCAAAAGAAGCCCCATCAATACACCCGCCGCCGCTGCCGCCATCAGCCCCCAGCGCAGTCCATGACGCGCCACCAGAACAATCAGCGGCAGCGGCCAGAACAGTACCAGCAAAAAGCCAATAAAGGGCAGATAAACCGCCATTAACGCCAGCACCACACTAAGTGCCGTCAAGAGCCCGCTCTCCGTCAACGGTGTCATTCTATGTTGATTCATGTTGTCATCCTTTCTGAAAATCACATTTCATTATAGCAGAAAAGGATAGGCATGTCTTGAGGGCAGGTACTAAAACCATCAACGGCGTACTAGTATATAGCATTATATATTGTTTAATGCTCACAAAAACGCCCTCAGCCAATGCCTGAGAGCGTTTTGAGGTATCGTTATTTCTGCACCGCCGCAGCTTTTTCTTTACAAGTCTGATACAGCTGTTTAACCTCGTCTGTACCATAGCGGCTGTTGGCTGCTATGCGCAGGTCTTTTTCAGCTTCGGCATATTTACCCTGCTGGTAACGGCAGATGCCGCGCACGTATTCAGCCATGCCCATCATGCCGGGGAGAAGTAAATCTCTGGCACTGCGATTATGGATGGAAGTGTTGGCATCCCGTTCGGCCTGCTCATAGTCGTGGAGCATGAATCGGCAATAAGCTCTGCCCGCATAACCACCCAACCGCTCATTGATGTGAATGGCCTTGGTATAAAGTGGGATTGCTTCTTCATATTTTTTGCTGCTCCGCAGGCTATTGGCCTGTTCTAACAGCTGCAGCGCCCGCTGATTATCGGCCGGCGTCACCTTGCGAAAAACCTTCTGATTTGCCATGACAAAGGACGGTTGCAACGTGGACAGCGGCAGGGATATCAGCACCCCTGCTAAAAACAGACAAAGAATTTTTTTCATCATAAAAGGCCTCAGTTCAGACGTGCCACATAAGCTGCTGGAATATCTTTGGCTGCCGGTCTGGAATCATGGTAAGCCTGATATTCCATCAGCGCACTGTCTTCAGCACCCTGCAGATGGAATATATCACCGGCCAGCTTGTAGGCATAAGTATTGGATTGCGGCGACTGCAAAGCCGTATTGCAATCATTTAAGGCACTGTCCAACTTGCCCATGTCCTTGTAGATAATTGCCCGGGCAACGTAGCTGGAACCTAGTTCCGGATTCATCGCAATGGCTTCATTGGCCATCTTTAAGGCCTCGTCAAATTTCCCCTGCTTACCCAGCACCGTTGCCATACCGCTCTTTGCAGACGGATTGGTATTATCCAGCTTGGAGGAACGCTTAAATTCCTGCTCGGCCAAATTGGTCAGGCCCATTTTCAGATACGTCTGACCGTTTATGGCCTTATCGTTGGAATCATGCTTGCGGGCGGCCTGCTCCTGACGCAGTTCACGGTTCCGCTGTTTGCGATCCATTTCGTCCTGCAGATATTCTTCGCGTGCATTATTCTTTACATCATTGTTATAGGCACGTTCTACTAATGCCTGGAAGCGCTGCCCCAGACCTTTTTCAACCTTCAGTGCATTCTTGAGCGGCTGATAGGCGGGGTCATTGTTGAGGAAATCCACGGTGCCATCTGCATTGGTCTTAAAATTCCACGAAGCATAGAAGCGGTTATCATGGAAGCCCTTGGCAATGCCGCCGGAAATCAGATAAGCCATTTCCTCAGCATCCTGCAACCCTTCCGGTTCAGCAGTCAGCAACAATTCCTTGTCAAAGTATACATCGTTGACATTCTTGACTTCCGTATGGCCGATACCATATTTGTGCAGCAGTTCAGCCATGTCCTTCAGTCGCTTGCGTGTATCCGGATGGTCGCTGGGATTGAAGAAATCTGCCACCTGACTGCGGTGTTCCGTATAATAGCTCATACGGGCCATGGCTGCTGCCGCACCGCCCGGGTTGAAACCAGCCGATGCCATGACATAGAAGCCATTGCGGTCGGCATCTTTTTCATCGGCGACATTGATGTTTTTCACCGTCAGAAAGCGAAGGGTCGCATCCGACAAGCCCGTAAGACCCACGCCTACACCGAAGTTCGATGCACTCAGGGCACTGTTGGCCATGCCGGAGAGCGCATTCGCCCAAGTGCTTTTTGCGGCGCTATTGGCAATATGCTGATTGAAGCCATGGGTCATTTCATGGCCTAACACAGCGGCAACCATATCCCGGTTATAGCCGCATTTTTCTACGAAACCATCATGCACGATGATAAAATTGGAAAAATAACAGGAGGCGTTAAACGTGTTGTTGGGCACAACCTGCCAACGAAACGGCAGGGAATTGTTGCGCAGCACATAATCGCCACGTTCAATCATCTGCTTCATGATTTCATCCGTCATCTTCACAGCCCGTGCATCAACCGGACGATTGGCCGTGGCATGGCGCGTCGCTAAATCATGATGGGCATTCTGTACCGTTGGGTTATCGCCAGCGCTAAGGAAATTTGAGCGCAGCGCATCTGCCTGTATCGAGGCACCGATTATACTGCCGACCACATTCCCCCAGCCAAAAGCCTGCGCCGTCGGCAGACCAGCCGGCAAGAAGCTGAACATCCCTGCTGCCAGCAAGGCTGCCGCAACTTTCTTCTGCCATTTTTTCTGTCTGATTTTCTTTCCCTGAATCATACTTCCTCCTAAAATAAAAGCCGAAAAACACGCTTTCAAAAACACCTGTACTTTAGCAGATATTTTCTAAGGGAATTATAATCTTCCTCTAATAAATTTGCAATAATTACAGCGAAAAAATTCCGATGACATATTTTATATCATCGGAATTTTTTCGCTGTAAGAGTTACATTTCGCAACCCTTTTATTTTTTTACCGTTCCGCAATACACTCCGCCAGAATATCGGCCACATGTTTTACCTTAACCCGCGGATTTTGCTGGTTGAGGCCGCCGCCTATCTGCATCATGCAGGCCGGGCAGGCTACGGCTACAGTATCGGCTCCAGTATTTGCGATATTCTCCAGTTTATCATGGAGGATGGGCTTGGAGATTTCACTGTACTTGACGCCGAAGGCACCGGCCATGCCGCAGCAACGGTCGCTGTCCTTCATCTCCACGAAGTCTGCGCCGGTCATTTTGATGAGTTCCCGGGGCTGTTCCCAAACGCCTAAGCCGCGGCGCATATGGCAGGAATCGTGGTAGGTGATACGGCTGCCTCTTTCGTTCTGGGGAAGGGTACGGCCCCGCGCCTTATACTGCTCGGCCACAAAGCTGGTGAACTCCCGCACCTTTCTAGCCAAAGCTGCGGCTCTATCCCGCCACTCGGGGTCATCCTTAAAGAGTTCCTTGTAGGTGCGCTCCAAGGTTTCGGCGCAGGTGGGACAGGCGCTGATAATCACATCGGCTCCCGTGGCTTCCAGGGCTTCAATATTCTGCTTGGCAATGACCTTGCCCGTCTCCCGGTCGCCCATGCCCAAGACCGGCTTGCCGCAGCAGGTCTGCTCCTGCGGATAGGTCACGGCTATGTTCAAATCCTGCAATACCTTTACCACAGATTCGCCGGTATCGGGGAATACAAAGTCCATATTGCAGCCGCTGAAGAAGGCCGCCGTCATAACGGGATTCTTAGGATTATGCTTGCACAAATCCTCCGTGCGGTCACGCAAGGGCTTGGCCGCAATAGCAGGCAGGCTTCTGCCATCGGTCATGCCGGAGAAGAACAACGGCAGATGGCGGATAAACTTGCCGGACTGCACCGGTTTCTGTGCCACGGAACCAATGCGCAGAAGCGAATGGAATACCTTGCGGTGTGTAAGTATATGTTGGAAGGCGGTTTTTTCCGGCATGGAAAGACCGTATTTCTTCACATAGCGGGCCCGCAGTTCGTCAATGAGGTCAGGGATGGGGATTTCACCCGGACAGATGGTGGTGCACTGACGGCAGCCAATGCAGAGGTCGCTGAACTTGGAGAAAGCCTCCATATTGCCCAACAGGCCCGTCAGGATAGCGCCAATGCCGCCGGAATAGATATGGCCGTAGACATGGCCGCCCACCATGCGCCAGATGGGGCAGACATTAAGGCAGGAAGCACAGCGCACGCACTGATAAACCTGTTTCATCTTGGGATCTTTGGCCGCAGCCAGACGACCGTTATCCAGAAGGATTACATACTGTTTGCGGTTTTCCTCCACCCATTTGCCGTCCTTCTTGTAGATGATGGGGGTAGGCCCAGAAACCATAGTCATGTAGCTGGTCATACGCTGGCAGGTGCCGTTGCGGGGCAGCAGGCGCAGGATTTTGGCAGCATCCTTGATTTTAGGAATCAGTTTTTCATAACCGATAAGCACCACGTGAATCTTCGGCGTGGTCGTAACCAGACGTGCGTTACCTTCATTGGTCACAAGGCCAATCGCACCATTTTCTGCAATGCCGAAGTTCGCACCCGTGATACCCAAATCTGCATTCAAAAATTCTTCCCGCAGAACACGGCGAGCCGTATGAATCATATAGGAAATATCGCTGGGCACTTCCTCGTGCAATTCCTGTTCAAAGAAACCAGCGCACTGTTCCTTGTTGAGGTGAATCGCCGGCATAACCATATGGGACGGCTTCTGGCCAGCTACCGAGAGCATCCACTCGCCCAAATCCGTTTCTCTTACATGCAGGCCAGCTTCTTCCAAAGCGCCATTAAGTTTGATTTCCTCCGTAGCCATGGACTTGGATTTAACGATGCGCTGCACGCCATTTTCCTCACAAATCTGCAGGAGAATCTTCTTCACATCATCACCAGTGGCAGCCCGGAACACCTTGCCGCCCCGCTCCTCTACGGAATGCTGGAATTCATCAGCCAGAGCATCGATATGGTCAACAGCCCAGCGCTTCATGGTGCGCAAATCATCCCGCAAATCGTCAATGCTGTCCACATTGGCGTAGGCTTTGAGACGGGCCAGCGGATACTCAGAGGTAAACTTGGCCAGCGCCCCCTGCATGACATTATCATCAAGTTTCGTGTGGATTTCCTTGCGGATATTGCGTTTTTCCTTTACGGCCATGGTCAAGCCCTCCCTTGTGCTGGTTCATCAACGGCAATTACGATAAAGCGGCCGGGGCCGTGAACCCCGAGACTCAATACACGTTCAATGTCAGCTGTACGGCTCGGGCCGGTGATAAAGCCCATATAGCCCTTCTTGTATACCTTGGAAATCACGCGAAAAGCCGTGTCGATATTCTTGACCATGTGGTCAGCCTGCAGAAAAACAATATGTGTCGGGGGAAGCATGCCAGTAACGCGGGACTCGTAGGAGGCTGTATCCACACAGACGCTGCCGCTCTCTCCTACGCCGAATTCTGCCGTGGAAATGCCCAAATCCGCCTGTGGTGCATGTTCGGCTATCGCGAACTTATCCGTATAAACCACCCGGCCATGACCTTCCAAGTGTTTATACATCATACCTAAGCGCGGATTTTCCTCGCCACCAACGGCCAAAATCTCCTTGGCTTCCATGTCATCCACCAATTCCTGCAGCAACTGCTCCGCTTCCTGCCAGGTGCCAGCATGAACGAGCTCCGTAGCCGCCGCTTTTGTGTTTTCGGCGAATTCGTCCCAGTATTTACCGCTGACCAGCTGCTCATCAAATGCTTTTGACGGCCAATCTGCACATACTTTTTCCATAAAGGCTCCCCCTTTTTAGATAAAACCACTCTCCTATAATACCTATAAATTCATCATATGAATAGTATAACTTTATTTTCTGAAAATGTCAACTTTTCATTCATGTAATACATAAAAAAAGAGATTCACAGACTGTGCTTTCTGTGAATCTCTCCCTATTTAACTCATCTTTTCTCTGACGAATTCCCGCAGCAGCTGCAAATGCATATTCATGTAGCTGGCCGCATCATCAGGCTGCTTATCCATGATTGCCTGCGCAATTTTGCGGTGATAGCGGATGGTATTGCTGTCCCGCTGAGCATCCTTGGTAATGGCGATATTCTGCGCAATGGAAGTATTGAGGATGTAAGTCAGATTACCAAAAACCTTATTGCCGCTGGCTTCGGCAATCAAACGATGGAAGCGGGCGTCGGCGGCCACATAGGACTCACCGGCCTCAATGCAGCGTTCCACTTCTTCCGCCTGCGCCATTATCTCAGCTTTTTCTTCTTCGCCGGCTCGCGCTGCGGCCAGTCTGGCCACGTGTGGCTCGAATAACAGGCGCACATCCAGCATATCGACAATCAGCTCGCTGTCCTCTTCGATAAAGGTCAGCCCCAACGGGTCATCAGGAATGCCCCGCTGATGGGACACATAGGAACCAGCCCCCTGACGGATGTCCAGAATATTTCTGGCTGCCAGGAGCTTTATTCCTTCCCGCAGGGTTCCTCTGCCCACGCCCAGCTTCTCCATGAAAACCGGTTCTGTGGGCAATTTGTCCCCGGGTTTCAAATGATTATCCAAAATGTACTGGATTATGGACTGGGCCGTATCTTCGGCTAATGTTGCTTTTGCCATTATTTTTCAAACACGCTCATATCGAGGCTCGTAAAGCCCGTGAGCAACTCCTTTACTTTATCTGCGATAATCTCTACACCGCCAGCCTTGCGGCTTTCCACATTCAGCGGCATATTGGGGTCATGGAGGGACATTCTGAGGAGTGCCCAACCATCCGGGAATACCAAACGCACACCTTCATAGGACGGTTTGGCAATTTTAATGCCTGCGGCCTGAGCACGTTCCTCGAATTTTTGCAGCACATCATTGCCATAGCCGCGGAAATCTTCTTCGCCCTTGATTTTCAGGCGGAATTCACGGCCTTCCACCGGCTCGCCCAGCTTGGCCACCAAATCAGAGAGTTTCTTGCCTTTGGCGCGGGCTTTGGCAGCGGCAATCAAGAGTTTGACTGCCAGATAGGCACCGTCATCGAGATAGTAGTTTTCCGACAGGGCACCGTGACCGGAAGTCTCGATAGCCAGCGGAGAAACCGTACCGGCCTTATTCTGGCGGATGCACTCGTCAATGACGTTCTTGTAGCCACGCATGTAACGCAGATGCTTGAGGCCCAGTTCCTTTTCGAGGAAGATGGTCAGTTCATCACTGGTAACAGAGTCCGTAATAATCGTGCTGCCAGGATAATCCGGTGCAAGAATGGCGGCCATCATGGCAATCAGCGCATTACGGCTGATTTCCTTGCCGTTTTTGAGTACGGCACTCATGCGGTCAACGTCCGTATCGAAAATCAAGCCCAAATCTGCACGGCTGTCCAGCACGGCTTTTTTGATGGCTGCCATAGCCTGCTTGTTTTCGGGGTTGGGGATGTGATTGGGGAAGTGCCCATCCGGTTCCAAAAAGACGCTGCCGGAAGTATTGGCACCCAGACGGCTCAAGACTTGCGTAGCAAAGAAGCCGCCTGCACCATTGCCGGCATCCACCACAATGTGCATGCCTTTCAATGGTTCATTCTCCCCGCCCAGAGCCTGACGGATTTTCTTGCGCAGGTGATGACCATAGCGTTCAATCAAATCGTATTTCTGAACCTTAGCCAAGTCCCCTTCGACCACAGGGTTGCGGGAGGCATTTTTGAGGATAGCGATAACATCATCATGTTCCACGCCGCCGTCCTTCGTGAAGAACTTGAGGCCATTGCGGTTGTAGGGCAGGTGACTTGCCGTAATCATAATGGAGCCGTCCATCTTAGTTTCCGGGAAAACGATGGACATAAACATAGCCGGCGTAGAAGCCAGGCCGCAATCCACTGCTACTACTCCTGCCGCCGTCAGAGCGTTCAAGACTGCCTTTTTGAGGTCGCCAGCCGACAGGCGGGAATCATGGCCGACAGCAATGCGCAGATCTTTTTTCTTCTTGCCGGTCTTGTCAGCCAGAAAATCAAGGAACCCGCTGGCAATGACATTCGCTGCATCAGTGCTCAAGGTCACAGGCTCGTCTGCCACGCCTTCAATGGCCACACCACGCACATCACTGCCGTTAGCCAGCTTCATCAGATTCTTTTCCGGAATAATCATAGATAATGCCTCCCCTGTTGTTGTCATATAATATATAGATTCGTCATATACTTGCTGATTTCCTGCAAGGAATGATTTCTCATGGCGACCGAACCAATCCACCATAAAGGCATAAGAAAAGCCGCCTCTTGACCTGCAAAATCGGGGGCGGCGATTCTTAATCGTTGTTCACATCTGTAGGGCTGACCGTCACCGGTAGCCTTTCTTGTGTTCTATATTACCATGTTTTGTCCAAAAAATCAATTCTACTCAAGCGCCAAAGAACTCATTTTCCACCGCAATGCACAGCATATGATACACCGGCAGATGCAATTCCTGAATCTTGAAGGTTTCGTCCTCCGGCACGCAGATATTGATATCCGCAAGGCTGCGGGCTTTGATTTTGCCGCCGCTATGTCCCAACAGGCCGATGGATTTTACACCCTTGACCTTAGCCATTTCCAACGCATAAATTACGTTGGTGCTATTGCCAGAAGTAGAGATAGCAAGCAATACATCCCCTTCATCCCCCATGCCCAAAAGCTGTTGGGCAAAGGATAAATCCGGCGCCTGGTCATTGGCAAAGGCCGTGTTGAGCGCCACCTGATTGACCATGGACAGCGCAGGCAGAGCTCCCTGCAAATTGTCAATGAGATACTGCGCATCTTCGCCGCAGTTTGCACGAATTTTCTCGGCCAGTTCCCCCTTGATTTCCCGCTTGAGCAGGAAACCTTTCATCAACTCGCCTACGATATGTTCGCTGTCCGAAGCACTGCCGCCATTGCCGCAGGCAATCAGCTTATGCCCGCCGCGGTAGCTCTCACAGATAGCCTCGACAGCCGCCTGCAAATCAGCCCGGCACTCCGCCATCTGCGGATAGCGGGCAATTAAGTCTTCGACACATTTCAGGGTTGTTTCTTTAACCAAAATAGATACTCCTTATAAACCTCATCCGCCCCTACGGGGCACCTTCCCCAGAGGGGAAGGCTGTATATCGTTACTTGTTCCTATATTTATTCGCCGTGCTGCGGGCATCATAGCCATCCTGCGGGCCACGGATATCCTGAATCGGCTGGTTGTTGCGCGGCGTAATATCAATCGGCTCGTTCGGACGATTGTAGTTATTCATCTGCGATGCGTATACATTTTCCTTGCCGCGGTTGCGGAACTTATTCCAAGCCCAGCGAATCAGCATAAACACGGCCAGGAACATCACCACATTGGCAATGACGCCAAAGATATCCCCCAGCATCGAGCTGCCAAAGAGATTGCCCAGCATGGAACCGAGCAGCATACCACCAGCCAGCAGGCCTACGGTACGCAGGGCATTGCCCCAACGGCTGCCGCTCTGGGTATTAGCGGCCGTATTGGCAGCAGCGTTGCTCTTGCTGCCCGCCGCCGGAGCATTCTTATCGAGGCTCTTGGCATCCTTGGAGGGCTTATAGGTATCGCCGCTGCCGGATACGGACTTATGGGTATCGGCATTGCTCTTAGGCGCAGCTGCCTTAGGAGCTGCAGCCTTTGGTGCGCTCTTGGCACCGCCGCCAAGTTTTGCCCCGCCTTTGGCGGCGTAGGCCGTAGCCGTATAGCTCATATTTACCACAGGAACTGTAGTCATTACCATTGCTCCCACCATCAGGGACGCGAGAATTTTCTTCATCTTCATGTCAAATCTCCTTTTGACTCTGTCCATTATTCTTTATAGGATTTGATATCTTCAGGGAACGCATAGATTTCCCCCACCGTGTCCAGCTCGCCGGACAGATAGCGGTCGATATCGTCCACATCAATGTAGAGTTTGCAATCGAGATCGAGATAGCCCTGCTCCGTGCCATTTGACAGGTCACGAATGGCCATCAGCTTTTCCCGGAGCTTCAAGAGCTCACTGCGGGTAGCATGAATATCCAGTTTAATCTGGGGCACACCATACTCTTTCAAGACTTCGTCCATGGTCATACGCTGCGACATAGTGTTCATCCTTTCATCTTTGACTTTTTGATGTTTATTATTCTAGCAGGATATGCTGAAAATAACATGATAATCTCACTTTTGGGACATTTTTTCCTTCATGCGGTCTAAAATCTGCTGCAGCTGCCGCTTTTGACGCAAATGCGTCTCATAATCCAAATCATTAGAATCAATGACCAGACGCTTGTTAATCGCGTCGATACTGGCCTGCAGCCGCGCCATAGCCGCCGTTTTGTCATCCATAAATCTTATCCTCCAACGGCTATAAGTATAACAAAATCAGCCCGTTTCTACAACTAAGGCAGCGCCTAACCCGCGCTGCCTTTCCTCATTTTTCCGGCTGGCCATCATAACGCAGACCAACCATGGTGATATCGTCAGACTGCTCTTCTCCCCCTGCATACTGCCGTATAGCCGCCAGCATTTGCGGCAGAAGTTTTTCCGGCTGCCGTTCTGCAGACAGATTGTTCAACGTATCCCGAATCCGTGGTTCCGTAAAGAGATTGCCATCCACATCCATGGCTTCCGATACCCCATCGGTATACAGGAAAATCATATCCCCTGGGGATAACTCCATACTTTTCTGTGTATAAGGTCTTTCCCAAAGCCCCAGCACATAACTCTTGGGCAGCGGCAAAAACTCATAATGGCCTTCATGCTGCAGCAACGGTGGGCAGTGGCCGCAATGCGCATACGTAAAATGACCATTGCGCAGGTCCAATACCCCCACCAGCACGGTAACGAACATGGCGGCTTCATTATTCTGGCAAAGTTCCCGATTGGCCTTTTCCAAAATAGCCCCCAAATTTTCCGGACTCTTGGCGCCCATGATGCAGCTCTTCAATACCGACTGACATTTCGCCATAAACAAAGCTGCAGGAACCCCCTTACCGGACACATCCGCAATGGTGACCACCAAATAATTGTCCTGTACGATATAGAAGTCGTAAAAATCGCCCCCTACATCTCTGGCCGGCTGCATCAGGGCATAAATGGAAAACTCCTGCCGCTCGGGGAAGGGCTGGCGGGTGCCCGGCAGCATATCCTGCTGAATCTGGGCTGCCACTTCCAGCTCTGTGCGGCTGCGTTCCTTCTCCGCTGCCACCTGCGCCAAATTTTCTGTATAGAGCTTCAAGTCATCCGACATGGAATTGACACTCTCGGCTAGATTTTCAATCTCATCACCGGTAGAAATCTGCAGTTTCTTGTCAAAATTCCCTGCCGCAATCTCCCGGACGCCGCCCTCCAACTGCCGGATTGGCCGGGTCAGGCGGCCAGCCATAAGACCGCTGCTGTATATCAGCAGGAGCAATATGGGAATCAACAGTATTGCAGACCGACAGATAAACTTGTTAATGGTGCTCTGCCCGGTGGTCTGCAGTTCTGTCATCTTCTCCAGAACGGCATCTTTCACCCGCTCCACGGGTGTCATAACCGTCTGGGCTTCAAGCATCGTGCCGAAACTCCACTTCGTCCCCTCCAGCGGGGCAAATGCCAAATAATACTTTTTACCGTTCATGATTACGGACATGACATCATTTCCCCCAGCTACCATTCGCTGGGCTGCTGCCGCAATATCCGGTTCAGCTTCCGACAACTGGCGGATATCCGTGCCATCCAGCCGGGCCGCCAAAATCCCCTCATCCTCTGAAGAAAATACCACCCTTCCATGACAGTCCATGACAAAACTGATACCGTCCTGTTTTATAGCATCCGCCAGAAAAGTACGGTACAGGTCCTCGACACTGTAGCTGATGCCTACCACGCCGGCAAAACCATTCCCATCATAATAAGGCATGGCGCAGGTCACATCCAGCTTACCTTCCGCTCCGCGGTAAATATCGGAAAAAGCTGGCGTGTCCGTCTGTTCCCCCAGTTTATACCAAAACCTTTCCCGATGGTCATAGGTCTGAATGAAATCCTGCCGCACCTCCGGCGAAGGATAAATGCTGGCCCTTCCCTGCTCACTGGGGACAATATCCAGACAGATAAAATAGCCATCACGAGAACCGGCATAAAGAGACGTGCGATACCCACGATAGTATTTACTCAGAGGCTCCAGCACATCAGCAAAATTTCCCGCCAAGGCAATTTGACGCTGCAAATTCCCATCTATCCCGCGGGACTGTAGCTCCGGACTGTAATGAATATACACCGTTTCCGATAAAATATCCGGCTCCTGCTGGGTATCCGGCAATTTTCGGGGACGATACTGGGCAGGAGATGTCATGATGAGCTGCAGGGAATCGGCCATATAGGCCACATCCTTCTTCACCATCATCAGTTCCCGGCTAAGATGCTGGGCCTTTACGCGGGTCATCTCCTGCAAATCATTCTTGGCATCACTGGCAGCTTTTCTCCCCATGGATTCAGCCAGAAACTGGCCTACTGCCTCACTTTGCGCCAACATGGTGATTTTGGTGGTGTTAAGGGCATAAAAAGCCAGACCGCCCACTGCCATCAGCGTAATTAATACACTGGCCAGCAGCAGCAGCAATACCCGCCCACGAATCGATAACTTCACCATGTATTCCAGCCGCCCTCTTTCATTAAAAATTTCTTAGTTTCCTTATATTTTACAATATTTACCCAGCCAAAGGCAACTTCCCTCCATTTATCTTTTTTCCAATGGTATAATGTAGAAAAGCAAAAACAACCGTAAGGAGTGACCTCCATGAAACAGGATTTTTATAAAAACCTGCAGGCAGAAGCGCAGACGCAGCTGGCCGCTGATGAAAAACTATCCGGCCGATATACCATCTATCGCACCGCCTGCTTCTTTGCCCTGATTTTTGCCTTTGCGGCAGGTTATGACGGCGTAAGGGGCGCAACTGTCATCGGCGTGCTGTTGCTTCTGTTCTTTAGTCGCCTTATCCACCAGCATAATCGCTTGAAAAAGCGCATCCATTTTATCCAAAATTCTCTAGACGTAACGGAAGAATATCTCTCGCGCTTCAATGGAAAGTGGCAAAAGCTGACCGACAAAGGGGATGAATTCATTCATCCCGAGTGTCCCCAGGACATTGACCTGCATATCTATGGCCCAGCCTCCCTTTATCAATACATGTGCTGCGCCCGCACCGCCCTCGGCCGGCAAAAACTTGCCCAAGCGCTGACAGTAACACCGCCACCCACAGATGTCATCGCCCAACGTCAGGCAGCGGTCAACGAGCTCATTGACCACCAGCGTCTCTGCGTGGAACTGCTGGCCCTGAGCCGTTTTCTCCCCACAGGGCACGACACTGCGCCTTTGATAAAGGAAGTAACTGCAGACCAGCCTCATCATATCAGCCCTGTCCTGCAGCAAACGGCCCGGCTGCTCCCGCTGCTAACCATGACGAGTATTGTACTGGCACTCGGCGGCCTTATGGAATGGCATATTCCCGGTCTCCTCATACTGCTGCAATTTGCCATTGCCATGGTCTTTCACCGGCAGAATCAGACCATCCTCGCCCCGCTGCGCACACTCAATCATGAGTTACACGCCTATCGTGCCTTGTTTATCCGCATGGGAAAGACAAACTTTACAAGCCCGCAGCTTAACAAGCTGTCTGCTGACCTGTCAACGGAGGGCGCTCCTGCCCTGCAGAAACTTGCCCGCCTCACGGACCATGTAAACCTCTGCCGCAATCTCTTTTTCTTCGTGCTGGGCAATGCCCTGCTGCTTTGGGACTGCCACTGCGCCTCCCGCTTTAACCGCTGGCAGGACAACGCCGCACAAAACCTAAAAAATTGGCTGGATGCCTGGGCAGAGATGGAACTCTATATCTCCCTGGCCATGACAGCCCATACCCGGGAACAATTCAGCTTCCCGCAGATACTAAAAGGCGCACCCCAACTGAACACGACAGGCCTTTCCTCCCTGCTAATCACTGAAGAAAAGGCCGTGCCCAACGATACTGCCATGACCGCCGAAACACGCATTATCACAGGCTCCAATATGTCCGGCAAAACCACTTATATGCGCACTTTGGCCAGTTCTCTGGTGCTGGCCTATGCGGGAGCTCCCATCTGCGCCAAAAGTTTTGCCTGCACACCCATGGCTATCTTTACTTCTATTCAGGTTCATGATGACCAATCGCAGGGGATTTCCACTTTTTATGCCGAACTTCTGCGCATCAAGCAGATGGTGGATTTCAGCCAGAAACAGACGCCGATGTTTATCTGCATTGACGAGATTTTCAAGGGAACCAACTCGGCCGACCGGATTATCGGCGCCCGCGAGGCCATCAAGCGTCTGACCCGTCCTTATGCCATCACTTTGGTTTCTACTCATGATTTCGAACTCTGTGATTTGCAGTCTGGTAATGATATTCCCGTGACCAATTATCACTTTGCCGAATACTACGAGAATAACAAGATAAAATTTGACTATAAAATAAAGAATGGCCGCTGCCAGACGACCAATGCTCAATATTTGCTAAAAATGGCAGGAATCCTGTAGACAAATGTCTTTTTGTATGATAATATAGGGACTATCTTATTTTAGAAGTACCTGTGTTTTTTCTCAGTAGACACAGACCTGTTTATATCATACGAGGAGGACATCAATTTATGGAATCATTTATCCCTATGCTCAATGCCATCGACTCCTTCATGTGGGGGCCGCCGCTGATTACCCTGCTGGTGGGCACAGGCATCTACCTGACCCTGCGCCTGAAACTTTTGCAGGTTGTACGCCTGCCCAAGGCTCTCTCCCTGATTTTCAAAGCCAAGAATCACGGCGAAGGAGACGTTTCCAGCTTCAAGGCCCTCTGCGTGGCACTGGCTGCTACGGTCGGCACGGGTAATATTGTCGGCGTAGCAACTGCTGTGAAAATCGGCGGCCCCGGCGCTATCTTCTGGATGTGGATGGCCGCCTTCTTCGGCATGGCTACCAAGTATGCCGAAGGCCTGCTGGCCGTTAAGTACCGCAGCACGGATGCCAAGGGCAATATCGCCGGTGGCCCCATGTACTACATCCGTCAGGGCATGGGCGAAAAGTATAAGCCGCTGGCTACGTTCTTCGCCGCTGCCACCATCCTCGTAGCATATTTCGGTATCGGCACCTTCCCGCAGGTCAACGCCATTGTGGATAGTGCAGAAATTTCCTTTGGCCTGTCCAAGGTGCTCACGGGCGCTGTACTCACAATTCTGATTGCCGCTATCACCATCGGCGGCCTGCAGAGCATTGCCAAAGTCGCCGCCAAGGTCATTCCCTTTATGGCGGTCATGTACATCGCCATCAGCGTGGGGCTTATCGCCATGAATTTTGATGGCGTTCCCGCCGCTGTCGCTTTAATTTTTGAATCCGCTTTCACCGGCACGGCAGCAGCCGGCGGTTTTGCCGGTTCCACCATTATGATGGCCATGCAGAATGGTATCGCCCGCGGCGTGTTCTCCAATGAATCCGGCCTCGGTTCTGCGCCCATTGCCGCCGCTGCCGCCAAGACCAAGGAACCTGCTGAACAGGGCCTTATCTCCATGACGGGTACCTTTATCGACACTTTGATTATCTGCACCATGACAGGCCTGGCCCTCGTCCTCACTGGCGTATGGCAGGGTGATGCCGCCGGTGCCGCCATGACGAGCGCCGCCTTTGCTTCTGCTTACGGTGCTGTGGGCAGCAGCCTCCTGACTATCGCACTCGTGCTCTTCGCCTTCACCACTATCTTGGGTTGGAACTACTACGGCGAGCGCGCCTGCATCTATCTCTTCGGTACCAAAGGTGTAATGCCCTACCGCGTAATCTTCATTGCACTGATTGCCAGCGGCGGTTTCCTCAAACTCGAAGCCATCTGGATTCTGGCTGATATCGTAAACGGCCTTATGGCTATCCCGAACCTGATTGCCCTGATTGCCCTGTCCGGCGTCGTTGTGGCAGAAACCGAAAGCTACTTGTCCCGCAAAGGGGAACTTGATGAGGACGACATTCCTCATGCAACGATAACAGAATAAATGACATGTCAAAAGGCAGATTCGCTTTTCACTGGCGAATCTGCCTTTATTTTCTCCTGATGAGTTAAATTATGATGCCATTGCAATGGTCAATCTCATGCTGGATGACCTCTGCGGTGAAGCCGGAGAAGCGCTGCTTCTGCGGTTTGAATTTTATATCCTTATACTCCACTTCAATCCATGTATAGCGTTTGGCCGGACGTTCTCCCAGCAGTGACAGGCAGCCTTCCATAACCTCGCTGCATTCATCGGAATGTTTGACAATCTGCGGGTTCAACATGGCGATATTCTGCTTGCCCACCTGCACAGCGATGATGCTCTTGGCCACGCCAATCATATTGGCTGCCAGCCCTACGCAGATAGCCTTGTTGGCTTTGAGGGTATCCAACAAATCCTCTGCCACAGCCTTATCCTTGCGGGTAGCAGGCTCCGCCACTTTCTGCAGGAATTCCGTATCTTTGATGATGTTCTTTACCATATCTGTCTTCCTCATTTCGACTATATTTTCTTATTTATTTTACCACAATTTTTCCCGCCAAAAAACTTTACATCTATCTCCTACTGTCCTACAATAGTTTACATACATTTACAATGTTATTTACATATTATAAGAAAGGATAGGGATATTTTGAGTGACGACAAGGATGAAATTCTGAATAAACCCTTTGCTGAAATCGGCGAGAAACTGCATCTGCTGCTGCAGACCGGGGCCCTCTTGATGGAAAACGGTGCTGACAGTGACCGCACCGTGCGGGATATGCGGCGGGCTGCGGCCTTTATGGGCATTGACCAGGAACATATGCATCAGCATGTGCTCTATACCACGTTGATGCTCAATGTCAGCGACAGCCGCCATTCCTATACGGAATTCTGCAAGTACCAAAAGCTGGGCGTCAATATGACTACCCTGTCAGCGGTGAGCAAACTGACCTGGCGGGCCCTGGCCCAAAATTACAGCCTCGAAGCATTTCGCCGTCAGCTGAACAATATCCGCAATCTTCCCCGTGCCTATCCCGTATGGCTGACTGCACTCGGGGCAGGCGCGGCCTGCGGCGGTTTCTGCAAACTATTTGGTGGCAGCTGGCTTGATTTCCTGCTGACAGCCATCTGCTCGTTGCTGGGCTTTTATACGCGGCGGCTCTGCAATGCCTACGCCTTTAATGCCTATGCCACCATCGCCATCACTTCTTTTGTCACCACGATTCTGGCCTGGAGTACCCAATTCCTTACGGGAGAATTGAACTGGTATCCTCTAATTGCCTGCACTCTATTTCTCGTACCGGGAATTCCGCTGATAAATGCCGTGGATGATTTGCTCAATAACTTTATCGTGGCCGGCATGACAAGAGCCATGCACACTTTGTTAGTTGTAGGCAGCATGACCTTCGGTATCGTTATTGCCATCCGCCTCTGCGGGGTTACAGACTTTACCAGTGTCCAGCTCACTCCCGACACTCAATACCTGTCCCAAGCTATCGCGGCAGCCATTGCGGCCACGGGCTTTTCCATCATCTTCAACGTGCCCAAACGAATTCTGCCGGTAGTGGCTGTAGGTGGCATTATCACGGTGCTGCTGCGCAATATTTCCGTAATCGAGCTGGGGATGTCCCAAACCGCTGGTTCCTTTATCGGCGCAGCAGTGGTTGGGCTCATCGCCCTCAAAGCCATTCACTGGTTCCATACGCCCAATATCGTCATGACCATTCCCTCGGCTATCCCCATGATTCCCGGGGTACTGCTCTACCGTCTGCTCTTTGCCCTGCTGAATATCCAGTTCATCACCAGCGAAGAATTCTTTACCAGCTTCCGCATGGGCGTAGATGCCGTGACCATCATCATTGGAATCGCCGTAGGTGTGGCCATTCCCAACATCTTTATCCATCGGCAGATTGAACGGCGCAAGCAAAATAACGTGCAGAGGTTGTTGGCCAAACGCTATGCCGAATCGGAAGATTAAGAAAAACCTCATCCGAGCGCTACGCGCCCACCTTCCCCATAGGGGAAGGCTATCTAATCTATGAAAGAAGTGAACGTATGACACTGGCAACAACATCCTCTCCTCGCCGGGAGGCATTTATGGACGGAATTCGCGATGGCACGCCCATTGCCTTGGGCTACTTCGTAGTCTCCTTTACCCTGGGCATTGCCGCCCGCAATGCAGGACTTACCCCTTTTGAAGGCTTCTTAGCCAGCTTCTTCAACAACGCTTCAGCAGGTGAATACGCGGCCTTTACCATTATCGCTGCTGACGCTCCCTATCTGGAACTGGCCATTATGACACTCGTAGCCAACGCCCGCTACCTCCTTATGAGCTGCGTCGTCAGCCAAAAATTCTCCCCAGATACCAATATTCTCCACCGAGTGCTGGTGGGCTTTGATATCACCGATGAAATCTTCGGCATCACCATTGCGAGAAAAGGCCCCTTGAATCCCTACTACAATTACGGTGCCATGAGCGTAGCCCTGCCGGGCTGGTCTGTCGGCACCGCCCTCGGTGTTATGGCGGGCAACCTCCTGCCTGTAGCCGCCGTCAGCGCCCTGAGCGTAGCACTCTTTGGCATGTTCATCTGGGTCATTATCCCGCCCGCCAGAGATAACCGCATTATTGGTGCGCTGGTCGCCATCAGCTTCATCGCCAGCTTCGCCTGCGCCCACCTGCCCGAAATCAGCGACCTGTCCGGCGGCACAAGAACCATCATCCTGACCGTCGCCATCGCCGCCATTGGTGCTATACTGTGTCCTGTTAAAAATGACCAGTAATCATACATAAGCAATCACAGATAAGACCAGCCACTTCCGAGATGAAGCAGCTGGTCTTATCTGCAGTATTGCGTTATAATGTTAACATCTCCTTGCGAGAGGAGGTGAAATCCGTTGCTTTCCAAATTACTCTGGAATGCCATAGTTCCACTGGCAGTAGGAATTCTGGTAGCGCTTTTTAGCTACTGGCTGAACCACTAAAGGTGTAACAGGCACAAAAGACCCCCGGCTTTGTCGACTTGCCGGGGGTCTTTCTAATCCATTGCTTTCCGTATGTCTGTAGTATAACACCCACCCAAAAGAAAAGCAAGGGAAACTTTACATCATATATCAAGGCGGAGCAATCATCTCGCATTAAGCCCATGGGGCTGGTAATGCTTTTCCGCAGCTTTTGACAAGCCTGTCTATGGCGGAGGAAAAGTGTTACCAGCCCCACGGGCGCCTTTACACTATGATGTTAACTAAGAACGGTAAACCGCCTCATCCACCTGCCTGTCCTTCCCTGCCACCAGAAACGCCGATGTAATATCCCCTACCACATTCTGCGCCGTTCCCGGCATATCGATAATCGGCTCAATGCCGATAAAATGCATAACCGCAGTTCCCGGAATCCCCATATTCTCCAATACCGGCGGCATAACGAGAAGTCCCACTCCCGTCATCGCCATCAAAAACTCCACGCAGAACAGGGAAAAGATAAAGTCTGCATTCATCTCCACCGAAAACGTACACGCGAGCATCATGGATATTACGGACACATAATAGGCTGTGCCATCCATGTTGAACTGCATACCTACCGGTACCGTAAATTTCGTAATCCGCTCATTCATGCCTAATTTTTCCACACAAAATTTCAGCGTGGCCGGCAGACAGGCACTGGAATTACTGCTGGAAAAGGGCAGTGCACTAAACGGCACTGTTTTTTGCAAAAATGGCAGGGGCGAGCAACGGGCAACCAGCAGAATCAGCAAAGCCGCCACCAAAAAGCTAAGAGGCAGCCCCAACGCAATGACCAGAAGCATCCGAGCATACGCCCAAAGGCCAATAATCCCCAGCTGCATAACCATTTTGATAGTGGATATACACACCAGAAAGGGAAGCAGCAGGCTCACGGTCTGAACAACATTCATCGTAAAATTGCTCATAAAGCGAACCCCTTCACGCGCCCAATCCAGCTGTCCGTCCATTTTATTCAGGATAAAACCACAGAAGCAGGCGAGAAACAAGGTCTGCATGATGTTATTGGTCGAAAAAGGCGAAACCACATTCCCCGGCACAATCCCTCCTAACAGCGACCCCACCGTAATGCCCGGAGCATTGCCAAGATTGCCCTCCAAGGTAAGTGTCAGCGTAGCCAAAATTTCCGGTGTACCGCCCATAAGATAGCCCGCCAACAGGCCGGCCGCTACGAAAAAAGCCAGTTTCAGCAGTGAACATAAAACCACATGCCAGCCGATACGTCCGATATTGCTGGAATAGGACATACTGATAATCCCCTCGATGACCGAGAAAAATATCATTGGCGCAATCGCCATCATCAGTGCGCTGATAAATACCGTCTGTATCGGTTCGATAACAACTGCCTCCAGCCAGTCCTTAGCTGCCTGACTAGCTTCAATGTACAGCAACGCCCCCACAGCCGTGCCCAAAATCAGTCCTGCCAGAATCCTACGCACTTCCTGATACTCCGGGTCACGGAACTGTATGGCCACAATATTTTCGCCCCGCCGTCTGCTGCGCGAATACTTCAGCCGTTTGCGATGAGCTTTCAGGATTGCATACCCGGTCAGGTCGCTTTCCATATCTTCCGGCAGCAGCAACAAAGGATTATAGGCATCCCCTTTGGCCGTCAGCAACAACTTTAAGCGATGAAAGGACTTTTTCCAGCTCAACGTCAGGCTAAAGTCTTCCGCCTTTTTATCCTGCTGGGCCAAACGCTGAAAAGTTTCCTCTACGAGCAGCTGCATCAGATAAATTTCATGCTGTTCAGCCTTTTCTTGGGACAATGAATCCGCAATCCAGTCCATGGCCTGCGAAAAATTTTTCCATGTAATGACAAAAGAACGGTCCGTTATTCGAGTGTAATCAGCCATAAAATCTTCGCTTTCTTCAGGTCATCCAAACGCTGAAGCTGCAATTTATTCAACCCCTTCTCGCTGTAGAGCTTAAATGATTCCTTAAACAAGGGAATCTGTTTTACCTTCAACCCTTGTGCTGCAATAAATTTTTTTGCTTCTTCGTCGGTTGCAAAGAATTTTGGGTCAAAATCGGCATCGGCAATTTCCTCGTAAACCTTGGCCGATTCCTTATAGACTTCACGGGCATTTTTCTCCCCATAAACGACCTTGGAAGCCCCCATGACGAAATCACGGGCAGAAAAGTCCGACGTAATATAGCAGCCGCCATGTTTCTGCAAAACAGCCTTGATATTCTGCAGGACGCTGGCCTGCTGTTCATGGGTCAGATACATCATCAGGCCATCCATGGTAATGCAGACCGGGCCTTCCATCTTGTCGGCCGCAGCCATCATCTGCGCCTTATCCGTAGCATCTGCGACCTCATAGGATGCCAGTTTCACTTCCTCCGGCTTCAGGCATTTGACCAGATACTGATTGCCATAGACTGCAACAGCGGGGAATTCTGCACCCACAAAATGGATTCCATGACGGGCCATGTACAGTCCCCGGGAGGAAAACCCGCAGGCAATGTCCATGACATTTTTGTAACCGTTCTGCTGAATATATTCATTGAGCGCCGCATAACGCATCTCATGGTAGAGCATATTCACCGGCTGCAGGGTATAAAAATTCTTGATTTTCCCCGTGAACAAAAGATGCTGTTTCCCCGTTGCCTTGGCATATTCAGCCGCCTCCGGCACACCAGCCTCCCGCAGCCAGAACAGCGACGTATAGGCAGTATAGGAAACCGGCTCAAATTCAGCGGCCCAGCTTTTGCCACTCAACAGCAAGCACAGCCCCAAAACAAGAACAGACAGCCATTTTACAGGCAGTATTTTTTTCATTTGCCACACCTTCCCAGATTCATATATTTTACTGAAACATCAGCCTATAACATTTCGCCCTTCGTTTGGTGAAATCCTGCTATTTTTCTTTACAATCCGGCATTATCCGCCTAAAATGTTAATAAATACCATTCATCGAGAAAGGAAAACGCCCATGAACCACGATATCTACATCTATCTGCTCGTAATGAGCGCTGTAACGCTCGCCATCCGCATCCTGCCCGTCACCCTTATCCGCCGCCCCATCAAGAACCAGTTTCTGCGCTCCTTCCTTTTCTACGTCCCCTATGTAACCCTAGCAGTCATGACCTTCCCCGCCATCATAGATGCCACCCGCAGCCCCTATGCAGGTCTTTTAGCCCTCATCATCGGCATCGTCCTGGCCTGGAAAGGCTTCAGCCTGTTCAAAGTAGCCGCCGCCTGCTGTATCGTTGTATTCGGCGTTGAACTGGTCTTATTATAAGCGAAACAAAAAACAGCCCATGAAGCTTATCCCTTGCTTCATGGGCTGTTCGTATATTTTATGCTATCTGATACACCCGTGCATCAAAATTTTTCCAATAGCCCACTGCATCATCATAGGACAAAAGATAGCGGTCCTCGGCTTCACTTCTGCCCAGTTCAATGCCGTAACAACATTTTGCAAAAACCGTAGCTTCCTTATTGGCCGCCTTGCGCAAAATCTCCTGCAACGTATCTTCCACAAAAGCCGTCCGGGACTTCCAAGCCGCCTGCTCCTTCAAATTATACTTACCTGTCTTGAACTTAAACAATTTGTTTGTCGCACTATTCACCGCAACAATCATCGTTCTTCTCCTCTCCAAAAAAATCTTTCCAGTAACAATATCCCATTATTATTTCCACAATATACATTTGTATCCAAAAATACTTTGTAATTTTACCCCAAAAGTCCCAATTAAGCAAGATATTTTTTGCAGTTTCAACTATTTTTTAGAAAAATTTTCCCTATATGATTATTAATTCTCCCTATGAGGGAAAAACTCTGCCAAAACCTTCTCGTCCTGCGGCTTGCCCAGATAAGTGCCAATCAGGAAGAACAAGAGCGACGCCGTAATGCCGATGGTAATCTGATGCAGGCCCATAACCTTGAAGCCCATGCCCTGCGTCAGGCAGTAAACCACCGTACCGCCGCTCATAGAAAGCAGTGCGCCGAGCTTATTAGCCCGCCGCCAGAACAGGCCCAGCAAAAGCATCCAGAAAAAGGCCGTTTCCAAACCGCCAAAGGCGAACATATTGATAATCCAGATAAGGCTCGGCGGCGTCAGCGCAATGACAAACACCACCACGCCGATAACGGCTGTCGCCAGCATGGAGAGCAGACGCAGCTGTTTCGTGCCCGGCTCTTTGCCCTGCTTATGCTGATGATGCAGATACACATCCTTGATAATGGCCGAAGAAGCCACAATCAAGAGGCCGGAAATGGTCGAAATAGAAGCTGCCAACGGGCCGATAATGGCCAGCCCCACTAAAGCCGGCGGCATAACCGTGACGATAGTCCTAGGGATGATATTATCCACACCGCCATAGGAGGCCAAATCTCCGGTGAGCACGCCATGGGCCAGAATGCCCGTAAAGTTGATGCCGATATTCATAAAGCCCACGACCACCGTACCAATCAGCATGGCCTTGTGCAGGCTAGCCGTATCCTTGTAACTGATGCCACGCACCACCGACTGTGGCAGGGCAATGGTGCAGATACCTACCAATATCCACTGGGTCAGATAAAGCCCGACAGGCATATGGCCATTGGATAAGGGTTCAAACATTTCCGGGTGGTTGCTATGGAGATTGGCCATAAGATTTTCATAGCCGCCCCCTGCTGCCAGCACATAGTAAAGCAACAATACAATGCCCACCATCATAATCAGGGCACAGCAGGTATCGGTCAGCGCCACAGCCCGGAAGCCGCCCACGGTGGTGTAGACCACCACGGCCAGCCCAAAGAGCAGCAGGCCCATCTCATAACTGTAACCCGTCACCGCCGCAAAGAGCTTGGCGCCGCCCACGAACTGCGCCGTCATGGTCGCACAGAAAAACAATACGATGATGAAAGCCGCCAAACTGGCCAATCCGTCCGACTGGAAGCGCTCACGGATAATATCAACTACCGTCACCGCATCGAACTTGCGGGACAGCAGGGCCACCCGTTTGCCGAAGATACCCAGCACGAGGAAGATAGCCGTAACCTGCACCACCGCCATGTAAATCCAGCCAAAGCCAATCTGCCAGGCCATGCCCGGCCCGCCCACGAAAGAACTTACAGAGCTATATGTGGCCACGGTAGTCATAGCCAGCACAAAGCCACCCAAATCATGGTTGCCGATAAAATACTGCTGAACAAAATTCCTGCCAAAGCCTCGGGCCTGTACCTGCCGTACATAGAAGCCAATGCCAATCATCACGGCCATAAAGATAAGCAGGGGCAGAAGCGCTGCCGGATTGCCGCCATTACTCATGGTCAGAGCCCTCCTTTCCGCCATCTTCCAAGGGCATATCCCTAAAGACGAATTTCAGCAAGATTTTCACCAGCACAATGGCAAAAAGCCATACGCCAATACTGGAGGTTACTGCCCAGAGAGGCAGACCGCCAATCTCCATATCTACGCCAGCCAGGCCAAAGCCTGCCCAGCACCAAAACAAAATAAGCACCAGCAACGCCAGCCCCGTAAACGCGGCTTCCCGGCGAATTTGCTGATACTTTTCCCAATCTGTCATAAACTATAGTCTCCTTTCGTACAGTTGCACCCTGAAATTTGCTTTATGCAGTGCATACCGTCGCTCTCTAGTGTACCGCAAAATGACTACACAGGCAAATCCAGCAGGATTTTTTCTGCCAATGGCGAAAACTAATGGCAAAAACAATTACTGGAAACTATGTCAGAAAGGATGATTTATATGAAACGCCTTGTCGCTCTGCTGGTATTTTGCCTGCTGATAAGCATCAGTGCCGTTGCCGCGGCCGGCGGCACCATCACCGGCACGGTTCACCTGCCCAATACCGAACGGGGAATGCACATCGGCAGGGGCGAAGGCGGCGCAGCCATGATGTGGGATATGAGCGCCCCCAAGAACCGCAAGCGTTCCGAGCGGGCAGAAATCTGGCTCATTGAACGGGGGATTAATTTTACGGCCCTTCCCTACGCCGCCGTGCAAAAATGGTATCAGCAAGGAACTATCCCCGCCAACCAGCCCATTTACCATGCCGTAGTGAATGAGCAGGGACAGTTCACCTTTCAGGATGTTCCCGCCGCCGAGTACTATGTCATGATTCTTGACCCGAATGGCAAGGAAGGGAACCAGAATCTTGCCGACAAGATGACAAGGGATGAATTGACCAAAAAACTGCCCCATGCGGATGAATTTGAACTCTTCATGGTGGGCATGCGCAGCTGCCTCGTGCAAAAAGTCAGCCTGCGCAACGGCCAGACGATAAATATCCGGCCAAGCGTATTTTGAGGGGAGGTAAGCACCATGACCATTCTCGATACCATGCTGGCGGCCAATGCAGAATTCTGCGCCCATCCGCCCGCTGACTACACCCTTGAAGATTTGAAAAAAAGCAAGCTGCCCCAAAAGCAGGTAGCTTTGATTACCTGCATGGATACCCGCCTGGTGAATTTTCTGGAACCTGCTCTGGGCATTGGCCGCGGGGAAGCCAAGGTAATAAAAACCGCCGGCAATGGCATTACCGGCGTATTTGATGGCACCATTCGGAGCCTGCTCGTATGTATTTATGAACTGGGCGTCAAGGAGATTATCGTCATCGGTCATCACGAATGCGGCATGGCCAACACCACTTCGGAAAGCCTCATAAAATCCATGGTGGAACGGGGCATTTCAAAAGAAGCCATCCATATGATAAAGAAGGAACTCACAGAATGGGCGGATGAATTCCACCATCCCGAGCAAAATGTCATCGATACGGTAGAACGCATCCGCCTTAATCCACTGATTCCCGCTGATGTACCCATTCACGGCCTGATTTTCCACCCCCGCACCGGGAAGGTAGATGTGGTCATGAACGGCTATACCTGATTATCTGTCCTTCCACGTCCATATCCGGTCATGGATTTTCGCACTTTGCAGAGCCTCTTCCATAGCCTCATAGGCCAGCTGCGACACATCGCCCTGCGTGGCGTATTCATCGTTGAAATGACGCGATGCGCCTTTGCTAAAGGATTCTGCCTTAGCCTTGTCAAAGCCGACAATTTCCACCGCCGCATAGCTATGGACGATATATCTGCCCCAGCGGTTCCAGCGCATGGTCTGATACTGCTCATAACCTGTAAGCACCGGCATAACTACCAGGTCGGCATTCAGCTTTTCTGCCACTGGCCGCATTAAATCCTTGAGCTTTACCTTGCCGACAGCTTCATTGCGCGCATCTTCCAAAGCCGCCCAGCATTCCTTTTCCGGAATGTATTGGACGGCTTTTAACGTGCCGTTCAAGGGAACATGCAGGCTCCTGTCCACCAGTTTTTCCAAGCGGTCATGCACATCCTGGGTTGGCGTCATATAACTCTGTATGAGCAAGGGAAACTGCGCCACCCGCAGCGGCGTGCGCTCTGCCGCCCAAACCTGCACCGATAGGATAAGCATCAACAGTGCCCATAGTAAGGCAATTTTCCGTTTCACAATAACACCTCCAGAACCTTAAACCACACGGGCTTTTAATGAATGGACTTTTTCTTGAACCGCCCGCCCACAATATCATGGACAGCATTGATGGTTACAAAGGCATTTTCATCCTTGTCGAGTACGATTTCCTTGAGCTTATCGACTTCCAGACGAGTCACCACACAGTAAAGCACTTCCTTGCTCTCCCCAGTGTAGCCACCGGCACCATGCAGCAGGGTCACGCCACGGCCTAAACGGTCATTCAGGGCCGAAGTGATTTCCTCATGCTCATTGGTCACAATCATCACGGCGTAGCTTTCATCCAACCCCTTGATGACCACATCAATCATCTTGGAGATGACAAAATATGCCACCAGCGAGTACATAGCCTTGTCCCATCCATAGAGCAGTCCTGCGCTGGACAGAATAAAGAGGTTGATAAACATAACTACTTCGCCCACGGAGAACACGGACTTCTTATCCATAATAATAGCCACAATCTCCGTACCGTCCAGACTGCCGCCAGCCCGGATAATCATCCCCACGCCGATACCATCAATAATGCCGCCAAAGATAGCCGCCAGGAAGGGGTCATCCGTCACCTTCTCCAACGGGTCAAATATCTCTGACCAGACGGCCAGAAAACAGATGGCAACCAAAGTGGCAATGGCAAAGTTCTTGCCAATCTGCTTGTACCCCATAAAGAGGAAGGGAATGTTTAAGAGTACCAGAAACACACCCATGCTCATGCCCGTGATGGTTTCCATCATAATGGAAACACCCACGATACCGCCGTCAATGACGTTGTTGGGAATCAAGAATTCTTCCAAGCCAAAAGCTGCAATAACCGCCCCGACAAAAATCATGGCATATTTTTTCACATAAAATGACGTCGTGCGATTCTGGCCAATTTTAGGTTTTACTTCATTATTCAAGGCTGCCTGTTCTTCCATACACCTCACACTCCCATTTTCGTTCTATATTCATTATATATTATTAGGTAAACGCAGACAATAATCCTCTTTTTCATGTTTATTTCTGTACCACACTAAAGTACATTCGTATTTTATCGACAGTTTTTGGCGGGATTTAGCAACTTCTTGCGTGTTTTTTCGTGAGTTTGATTGACTTTGAAGGAGTTTAGTTGTATTATATAAAAAAATCACATTTTTGGAGAGTGATAGCCATGCTGACGGAAGAGCGTTATGCTACAATTCTGCGCATCCTTGAGGAAAAAAAGGCTGTTACCGTCCTTGACCTCACCCGTGCCCTGAACGCATCTGAATCCACAGTGCGCAGGGATTTGACCGCCCTGCACAAGAATGGGCGTCTCTACAAGGTGTACGGCGGGGCCACTTCCATCGACAACAACTACAGCAGTGCCGAGGAAGACATGAAAACCAAGAACGATTTATTCCCTGAGGAAAAAATCGCCATCGCCCGCAAGGCTGCCGGACTCATCAAGCAGAAGGATTTTGTCTATATTGATGCGGGTTCCACCACCTTGCATTTAATTGATTTTTTGACGGAAACCAGTGCCGTATTCGTCACCAACGGTATGCAGCATGCTGCCAAGCTGGCTGCCAAAGGCTTTAAGGTCTTCATTATCGGCGGTGCTGTCAAAGCCGTTACAGAAGCGGTTATCGGCACAGAAGCCCTGGAAAGCCTCACGTGCTACAATTTTACCAAGGGTTTCTTCGGTACCAACGGCATCAGCCCCAAGTCCGGTTTTTCTACGCCGGATGCAGATGAAGGCACCATCAAGAGCGCTGCTCTGGCTCGCTGCAAGCATGCTTACGTTTTGGCTGACCAGTCAAAATTCAACAAGATTTCCCCTATCACCTTTGCCAATATCTCCAGTGCTACCATTATTACAGGCCGGCTGGAAGATAAAAAATACCGTGATTATACCACTGTTCTTGAAGGAGAGTAAGAAATGATTTACACCGTAACCTTCAATCCATCCCTGGATTACATCGTCCGTCTGGACAACTTCACCGCCGGTGCCATCAACCGCGTCAACTACGAGCAGGTTCTGGCTGGCGGCAAGGGCATCAACGTGTCCATCGTGCTGAAGAATATGGGCCATGACAACAGCGCCCTAGGTTTTGTCGCTGGCTTCACCGGCGAAGAAATCAAGCGCCAGCTCAAGGAATTCGGCGTCAAGAGCGATTTCGTACAGCTTGACGAAGGTTTCTCCCGTATCAACGTAAAGGCCAAAGCCAGCACGGAGACGGAAATCAACGGTCAGGGCCCGGACATCAGCGAAGCCAAGCAGGCTGAACTCTTTGCACAGCTCGACAAACTCGTAGAAGGTGACACGCTGGTACTGGCCGGTTCCATTCCCAAGACCCTGCCGGATGACATCTATCAGCGCATCATGGCCCGCCTTGACGGCAAGGGTATCCGCATCGTGGTTGACGCTGAGAAGAATCTGCTTCTCAACGTGCTCCAGTATCATCCGTTCCTCATTAAGCCCAACAATCACGAACTCGGCGATATGTTCGGCGTAAAACTCACCACGGATGAAGAAATCATCACCTACGCCAAGAAGCTACAGGAAAAAGGCGCACAGAACGTGCTGATTTCCATGGCTGGTGACGGTGCCATCCTCCTGACGGCGGAAGGCCAGTCTTATAAGTGCCCGGCACCGAAGGGCAAGCTCATCAACTCCGTCGGCGCTGGCGACTCCATGGTAGCCGGCTTCATCACGGGTTACATGGAATCCAATGGCGACTTTGAAAAAGCCTTCCACATGGGCGTAGCCACGGGTTCTGCTTCCGCGTTCAGCGAAAATCTCGCTACCCGTCCGGAAGTTGAAGCACTGCTGGCCACCATCGCTTAACATTTGGGATCTCGCCTTTTAGGCATTATATATAATTCTTTTATTTGCAAAGGAGAGAACATTATGCGTATCACTGACCTGCTCAAGAACGAGAGCATCGTTCTGGGCGCCTCCCCGGCTGACAAAGCTGCAGCCATTAATCAGCTGGCTGACCTCATGGAAGCCGGCGGCAACCTTTCCGACAAAGAACAGTACACCAAGGATGTATTCGCCCGCGAAGCATCCGGCACCACTGGCCTTGGCGACGGTATCGCCACTCCCCATGCCAAGAGTGCTGGTGTAAAGGCAGCAGGCCTTGCTGCTATGACGGTTCCTGCTGGTATGGATTTTGAATCCATGGACGGCCAGCCGAGCCGCCTGTTCTTCATGATTGCTGCTCCGGACTCTGCCAATGATGATCATCTGGCCATCCTGTCCAAGCTGGCTACCATGATTATGGACCCGGACTTCAAGGAAGCTCTGATTGCTGCCAAGAGCAAAGATGAATTCTTGAAGCTCATCGATGCCAAGGAAGACGGCAATTTCGTTGCTCCGGCGGCTGCAGATGCAGTAGAAGAAGCGCCGAAAGCCGACCACATTCAGGTGCTGGCTGTTACGGCCTGCCCGACGGGTATTGCCCACACCTTCATGGCTGCGGAAAGCCTCGAACAGCACGCTAAGAAGCGCGGCATCACCATCAAGGTTGAAACCAACGGCTCCGGCGGTGCTAAGAACGTATTGACCGCTGAAGAAATCGCCAAAGCTGACGCTATCATCGTCGCTGCTGATAAGAACGTCGCTATGGCCCGTTTCGATGGCAAACCGACCATCATCACCAAGGTTGCTGACGGCATCAACAAGGCTGACGAACTCCTTGACCGTGCCCTGTCCGGCAACGCTCCCATCTATCATGCTTCCGGTTCTGATGCAGAAGAATCTGCTGCGGATGTATCCGGTGAAAGCCTCGGCCGTCAGATTTACAAGCACCTCATGAACGGTGTCAGCCACATGCTGCCCTTCGTTGTTGGCGGTGGTATCCTGATTGCCATGGCCTTCCTGTTCGATGATTACTCCATCGACCCGAGCAAATTCGGTTCCAATACGCCGCTGGCTAAGTTCTTCATGGATATCGGCGGTGCATCCTTCGGCTTCATGCTGCCGATCCTCGCTGGCTTTATCGCTATGTCCATTGCTGACCGTCCGGGCCTTGCTGTAGGTTTCGTTGGCGGTGCGCTGGCTGGCACGACTGGTTCCGGCTTCCTCGGCGCTCTCGTAGCTGGTTTCGTAGCCGGTTACGCTGTAAACTTCCTGAAGAAGGCATTCTCCTGCCTGCCGGAATCTCTGGACGGCATCAAGCCCGTTCTGCTCTATCCGTTCTTCGGTATTCTGATTATCGGTTTCATCAGCATGTTCATCATTGCTCCGCCGGTTGGTGCAATCAACACCTGGCTCGTTGAAACCCTCAAGAACATGGACCCGAACGCCCGCATTATGCTGGGTATCGTAATGGGCGGCATGATGGCTATCGACATGGGCGGCCCCATCAACAAGGCAGCTTATGTAACGGGTACTGGCCTTCTCGCTTCCGGCGAATACCATGTAATGGCCGCTGTTATGGCTGGCGGTATGGTTCCGCCTCTGGCTATCGCGCTTTGCACGACGTTCTTCAAGAACCGCTTCACCGAAAGCGAACGCAAAGCTGGTATCACCAACTATGTAATGGGTATGTCATTCATCACCGAAGGTGCTATTCCGTTCGCTGCTGGTGACCCCCTGCGCGTGATTCCTTCCGTATTCATCGGTTCCGCTACGGCTGGTGCCCTGTCCATGGCCTTTGACTGCACCCTGCGTGCTCCCCATGGCGGTATCTTCGTCGTACCGACCATCGGTAATGCAGGCATGTACCTAGCAGCCATCATCATTGGTGCTGTAGTAGGCTGCATTGTACTGTCCGTACTGAAAAAGCCCATCAAGGACTAATCACTAACGAGTAAGACATATATAAAGCCTTCCCCTCTGAGGAAGATGGCAACCGCAAAATGCGTCCACCTTTCCCAGGGGGGAAGGCTTATATCTATAATTTTAGGAGGAGTTATGCTAGACCGCCTATTTAAGCTGAGCGACCGCAAAACGACGGTACGCACAGAATTCTTTGCCGGGCTGACTACATTCATTGCCATGGCATATATCGTTTTTGTCATTCCCCATATGCTCACGGATGCGGGTGTGCCCCAGGAAGCATCCATCGCCGCTACGATTTTGATTACCGCTGTTTCCACCCTCTTTATGGGTGTACTGGTCAATTACCCGGTGGCACTTGCCCCCGGACTTGGCCTTGCCGCGTTCTTTTCCTACTACGTCTGCGGCAGCCTGCACCTGCATTGGACTGTGGCCCTCGGTGCCGTATTCTTTTCGGGTATCGTCTTTCTGATTCTGACCTGCGGCGGCATTATGAAAGCCATCATTCATGCCGTACCGGATACACTCAAAGCGGCCATCACGGTCGGTATCGGCCTTTTTATCGCCTTTATCGGCCTCAAAAATGCCGGTGTCCTGCAAGCTGACCCGTCAACCTTTGTGGCGCTTGGTGACGTTACCCAGCCTGCCCCCGTCTTTGCCATGTTCACACTGGCACTCACGGTCATTCTCATGGTGCGTGGCGTGCAGGGTGCTATCCTCATCAGCATTGGCGTGACCACACTGCTCTCCATGGCGCTGGGATATTCTCCCATTCCCCACGGTATCAGCGATATTATCAGCTTCGACATCCCCTCGGTGAGCGGTTCCTTCGTCCAGCTCGATATCGCAGGTGCCTGGGATTATGGGATTATCTCCATCATCTTCACCTTTACCATGGTGGAACTCTTCGATAATATCGGCACCCTCATCAGCCTGACCCGCCGGGCCAATATGGTGCAGGATGATGGCGAAATCCCCGGCCTCAACAAGGCACTGACCATGAATGCCTTCGCTACGATTGGCAGTGCGTTTGTCGGCACCTCTACCGTAACCACCTATCTGGAAAGCGCCACCGGTATCGAAGCCGGCGGCCGCACAGGACTTACCGCCGTTATCACGGCGCTCGGCTTCCTCTCCCTGCTGCTGTTCGCCCCGCTGATTGCACTGGTGCCCAGTTATGCGACGGCCTCTGCTCTGATTCTCATCGGTGCTTTGATGATTTCTTCCGTCAAGGACATTGACTTTTCCGACCTCACCGACGGCGTACCAGCCTTCCTGACCATCATTATGATGCCGCTGACCTACAGCATCGCTAGCGGCTTTGCCTTTGGGTTTATCAGCTATGTGGTACTGAAAGTATGTACCGGCCGATATAAGGAAGTCAGCTGGGTTATGGGCGTAATCAGCCTGGCGTTCCTCGTAAATCTCATTATGCGTGCATAATAAAGCTATATCGGACATCTACACATACAGGGGATGTAAAGTCCCCTTAACAGCCAGAAAGTGCGTTGACATAAAAGTT
This sequence comes from Selenomonas sp. FC4001, assembly GCF_000701565.1. Taxonomy (NCBI): domain Bacteria; kingdom Bacillati; phylum Bacillota; class Negativicutes; order Selenomonadales; family Selenomonadaceae; genus Selenomonas; species Selenomonas sp. FC4001. The sequence goes on from NZ_JNJF01000011.1 coordinate 73,574, forward strand.
GTCAACGCACTTTTGGCAAATTGCAGTTTGTCGGGAAGTTCGTGATAAAGGTATCCAGTTCATACATCGTCAGGGGCGAACGGGGAGTAATTTTTCTGTTTTCCGCTAAACGACCCCCTCGTAAAATAGAATTATCCAGTTACTCGCGCCGGGCAGGCCAACGGCGCTGCTTTTCAGCGTATTTACTTAGCTGTTTTCTACAGGGGCCGGCCTTCACTTCGTTCAGGCAGTCGCTCCTTACAGAAAAATCACTCCCCGTTCGCCCCAAGATACGGTCTATGCTATTGCCACGAACTCGTTGCTCCCGTAACAAGAACATCGATGTACTTGTTGCTTATCGCTGCGAAAATGCCATCTTATACGGACATCGCTTAGGGCGGAGGTGGTGATGCTTTTCGCCGTGGAACGACTGTCCGAACGAAGTGAGGACTGGCCCACAAACGCTATAAACTAAACACTGATATGAACATACGCGCCGCCGGTCTTGCCCGGCGCAGGTAACTAAAAAGCCCATACACTTACTTGTGGGTCATTTAGTGCAACGGCGAAAAGTATTACCACCTCCGCCCAAACTGAGCTGTAACAAATAAAAATAATCTCGCAATAACATCGATAAACTGCAATTTCACAGTCTCTTTTTGCTTATATCCCCAAAAACGAATTGACCTGAAAGTTCCTTATGCTTGCCAGCACCGTGGTCTGCAGGGCCGTTTTCAGTGCTTTGCCGGTGGCCTGCGCCGCTTCGGTGTCGATACTTCCATTTAATAGCCCGCTGTTGTTCAGCTGATTAAGCCAGGCGATATTCTGGGCAATTTCATTAATCGACTGCTGATTGATGGCCCGCTGCTGGCGTTTATAGTAGCTGTACATATAATCCTGTGTCTTTTTGCGGCTATCCGACCAGAAGCTGTCCATAAGCCCCAGCTTGTACTTCGTCAAATCGTATTCATTGAGAGTCCTATCCCATTCTTCCTGCTCTTTTTTGACCTTCGCCCAAATATCCTGATAGCTTTCGCCATCCCCCGTTTTCGTTTCCAATTTGCTTTCCTTGCTCTTATATGACTTGGCCGCCAGATTCTGCAGGGCCAGTAACGTTTCCATTGACATCTGCGACATAAAAATGCCCCCTTTCTCTCTATATATCGAAAGAAAGGGGGCATTACTTTAGCGTTTTAATCTTCTTCTACAGGGCGCAGAGCATTATCCAGCGGTGCTCTGGCATACGGCATCAAATCGGTGAGCTTCGCGGTCTTCACCACGCCGTCCATATTGGTCATGATGATTTCTTCCACGTTGAACTCTGCCAACAGCTGACATACAGCACCATTGGGAACAAAGGGCTCATCCGTATCAGCAATCACGGCAATGGCGTCAAATTCCCGCTTGCCATCTGCTACCGCCCGGTACATAGCCACTTCCTCCGCAAAGACGGAGAGCCGGGGTACGGCGTTTTCGATATTACATCCTGTATAAAAGGTGCCATCACTGGCCAACACGCAAGCGCCAATAGCTGCCTTTCCATAAGGTACATAAGCGTTATCCATGACCTGCATAGCCGCCCGCACCATGGTATCCACGATTTCCGGATTCATATTTGGTTCACTCCTTTTCTAGCCACTACTACCTACTTCTACTATTCCCCATGCAAGAGCAAAATCCTTGCGCGAAATAAAATTTTCTTAGACAACATCCACCCTGATAACACCATCTATCTGCCGCACAGCATCGACAATGATGATGCTCTTGATACTCTGCTTGTTGAAAATTTCCAAATCAATATACATCGAGCGCTCGCCGCCCTCTTCCATTTCATCATCAGCAGCATTGACCTTTACACCTCTGACCCGTAGCTGCAAATCCTCCAGACAGCGGCTGATGCGCATAAGCTGCCCAGGCCTGTCCACTGTGTGGATATTGAGCGAAAGATTCTTCTCATGGTCCACCCAGTCATCTAAGCGGGATAGCCTGCCCAAAGTCACAAATACCAAACCGGTACTGATAAGCGCTCCGGTATAAAAGCCAGCTCCTACCGCTAAGCCAACGCCAGCCACCACCCAAAGACAGGCAGCTGTAGTCAGGCCTGTAACGGACAGCCCCTCCTTCATGATGGCACCGGCGCCCAAGAAACCAATGCCGCTGACCACCTGCGCTGCTAGTCTCGCCGGGTCAGCATTGGTCTTGCCCTCAACATCCTGATACAGACCGATGGACATGACCATAATCAAACAGGAACCAAGACATACCAGCACATTGGTACGCAACCCCGCCGATTTTCTACGGGACTGGCGCTCATAACCGATGATACCGCCCAAAACACAGGAGAGAACCAGCCTCAGAAACAACTCCCATTCCGACAGCATGACTTCTCACCTCTTTCTTCCACTAATCATGCCTATTCTCTTATGAATTCGCCTTCAGCCAAAAAAATCCTGCCTGTCCATGTGAATCCCACCAAATAAGGGAACATTTTATCCACATAATAATCCACAGGTGTGGATAAGTATGAACTTCTCCCTGTTTTTTTGCATTTTCCTTCTATAATATATAAGCATCATGTGAATATTGTCTATGCCCATCTAGGCAAAATCTGTGGATAATGTGGATAAATCCGTGGATAACCCTATATTTTCATCTTGACAAACGCTTATCAACTACATTTTGTGCTTTTATCCCCAGATTTATGCCTAAATCTTGTGGATATCCCCAAGCCGACCCATAATGTTACAAAATCCTACTTTTTCCACAGGGAAAATGGGAATTTTATTAAGTTTGCATTGTAGTAACGGACATCACCGGATACTTCCTGTCCCAGCCAGGCCGGACGTGAAAACTCCGCATCCTCTGCCGGCAGTTCGATTTCTGCCACTACCAGCCCCTGATTTTCGCCCGCGAAAACATCCACTTCCCAAATGAATTCTCCCTGCTGTTCCAAATAGCGGGTCTTGACGAGAATGGGCTGCTCGGCCAGCTGCAGCATTTCCTCTGCATCCTGCCGGGGGATTTCATATTCATACTCTGCCCGACTGACCCCCACATTCTTTCCCTTGATGGTCAGATACCCTTTCTCTCCCTTTATCCGCACCCGCACCGTACGCTCCGGCACTGTGGACAAATAACCCTGAGCTATTTTTATGCCTGCGCTTTGCGGCTGCCAGCTGTCTTTCACCAAAAATTTCCGTTCAATTTCCTTTGCCATGAACCTAAGCCTCCTTTACTCTCTATATTGTAACATTTTTTCCACTGAACCCTCGCTTTTTTCAGATTTGTTTGTTATACTTAATTAGTTTATAATAAACATGTGTTACAATGAGTAAGAATCCATAACAATTTTGAAGAAAAGAAGGTATGATTTTTGCAAACTTCCAATATTCCTCCTCGCAAGGCAAAGAAGAAACGCCGTATCTGGCCTTGGGTGCTGATGGTACTGGTGTTTATCTCCGCAGCTTTGGCTGGTGCTTACTACGCCAGCAACAGTCTGCTGGAAAAACCTGTGGAAAAGAAACAGAGTGAAGAACTGATTACCGCCAAAGACAAGGCCACCATTATGATTATGGGTGTGGACGAACGTGACGATGATGTGGGCCGCAGCGACACGCTGATGATTGCTTCCATCGACCCCAAGACCAATCAGGCCTCCCTGCTCTCCGTTCCCCGCGACACCCGCGTGAAAATCAAGGGCCATGGCTTTGACAAAGTCAACGCTGCCTATGCCTATGGCAAGGAAAAACTCTCTCAGGACACAGTAGAAAACCTGCTGGGCGTAAATATTGACCATTACATCATCATCAATACCAAGTCATTTAAGAAAATTATTGATGCCATTGGTGGCATTGATATTGATGTGCCCAAACGCATGCACTACGAAGACCCTTGGGATGATGACGGCGGTCTTATCATCGACTTCCAGCCCGGTATGCAGCATATGGATGGCGCAAAAGCCGTAACCTATGTGCGCTACCGCGACGAAGAAGGGGATTTGGGCCGTATCCGCCGCCAGCAGGATTTTATGCGCGCCTGCATGGATAAGATTGTTTCCCCGGCCATTATTCCGAAACTGCCTTCCGTTATCAAGGAAGTCATGGATTCCATCCAGACGGATTTGACCTTCCGCCAGCTGCTGGAATTTGCCGGTACGCTGAAGCAGTCCAAGGAAAACGGCCTTAAAACCGATATGGTGCCGGGCAGACCGCTCTACATCGATGGCATCAGCTATTGGATTCCGAACCTCAACAAGCTCCGTATGACGGTTGCTGACACTCTTGGCGTCTCCCTCAGCGGCAAGTACAAGACCAAAATGGAAGCCGACATCCGCGAGTATGAGAACAGCATTCCGGCCAGCGCCAGCGAAGTTCCTGCAAGCGATACCTCCATTGGCAAAGCCAGACCTTCCGATAGCAGCAAGAACCGCCGCCGAGAGGAAAAAGCCGATAAAAATAAACGCAGTGAAGACAAAAATATAGACCGGGAGGAACGCACCCGCAACAGCGAAGAACGGGGCAACCGTGAAGAAACTTCCCGCTCCGACCGCCGTCAAAGTACTCCCAGCACCGATAACAGCGGCGATTCCTCAGTACCGACCCCCAGCACTGGGGTAAGTAAAACCCGTTAATTTCATACTAAGTTCGTAATACAAATAGGCTGCTGCACGTAATGCAACGTGCAGCAGCCTATTTTGATTTCATCCAAATACCAATATAAATAATTGCACACAACAAGAACAACGAACCACCCAATAATCCAATAATTAACTTCAATAACTTTTTATCATCTTCATTGCATTCCTTCATTTTACTAACCAATACAGACGTAATTGCAAAAAACTCCGACCAAAGTATTAAAGCACCTTTGTTTACGCCATCATATGTTGTATTAACCGGCCAAAAAAGCCCAATTAGACACGATATGCAAAATAATCCTAGCGACAACATAATTACTTTTTGATGGAGTTTATTCCAACAATATACAGCTAAGCCTACAAATAATACCAAAAGACATCCCCAAAGTAAGTTCGCGTTTATATATTCATCCATTACTTTGACCAATGTCATCAACGAAATCGAAAAACACACTATAGGCTTGCTTATTTTCAAATTGGTCATTTCCTAATGCTGCTTCCTTTCCCCATGAAATACACTTATCAAAACGCATATAAGGCTATCCCACAGAAACACAGTAAAACTACTGTATTTATACCAGCCGCTATTCTCATAAACTTCTTTTTCCCTGCATCTGACTCCCGCCTGCTTTTCCACACAACAAAAACATTTATCCCCATTATCATAAAAGCAACACTGCCTATAAGCGATAGATAACGTATATCCTCAGAATACTGTCCTAGGGTCACTGGAATAAAACAAGAAATCGCAAAGACCAGCATCAGCACAATACAGTCCTGATGTTCCTTTTTCCAATAATAACCCCCTAAAAGGAGACTAGCTGCTCCCATTACCACCAGTATCATATCGTTATTGCCAAAGGAACGATTCAGTATTTTCCCCAGCGCCAGGCCAATCAAGGCAATTATAAATGCTTTATAGTCCATTTTCCTCATTCTTAATATCTCCTCACAAAACAATCTAAGATTTAAGTGCTAATAAAGCATATCCACCAGCACAAAGCAAAAATATAACGCCTCCTAACGACATCATGATGAACTTCAATATTTTTCGCCCATTTTCATCACTCTCTTTCATCCCCTTTATCAGCAACAATGAAATTGAGATGAACAAAAGCAAAAACATCGTCACAAACTTAAAATAATTTTCAAATACGCTGGTACTACTCCAAACCAAGGGAACAGCAAACATAAGCGCCATAAAAGAAAAGGATAATACCACCAACTTGTTACGTGTTTTTTCCCAGCAATACATATTCAAAATGACAAAAAACAACGTGCAAAAAGCATAAATATAGTCATAGGGGATATAATCATGCAACAATCGTGTCAACATAATTAAGATTATTGATAAGCATACTAAATTTTTATTGATTACCATTACGATTCCACCCAAATCTCTAAATTATTACTACAATGCTCACTTCGATATCATAGCGCAGCTTTTTTAGAAGAATTTAAGAATCTCATTATAATTTGATTAAACATTGTTTATAGCGTATAACTATTGTATCAATTAATATTTTATATTTGTCTTTTCTTAGAATCTGGTTATAATGAAGTATATTACAGTTTTATGTGATTAACGGAATAATTTATCTAAAATCTGTAAACTGTAACATAACATACAGAACTAGCTTGAACCTGGAGCTAAAATATGGACCATATTCGGAAAGGAAGTTTGAACGATATATGAGCAATGTAAATGAGCAGGCTTTGCAGCTGCATAAAAAACATCTGGGCAAGCTGGCGGTGGCCAGCAAGGTGCCTTTGGAATCTGCCGAGGATTTGACTTTGGCCTATACCCCCGGCGTGGCCGCCCCCTGTCTGGCCATCAAAGAGGACAAGCGCAAGGCCTATGACTATACCAGCAAGGGCAATATGGTGGCGGTAGTCACCAACGGTACGGCTGTGCTGGGCTTAGGCAATATCGGCGCACAGGCGGGTATGCCCGTAATGGAGGGCAAGGCAATCCTCTTTAAGGGCTTTGCAGGCGTAGATGCCGTGCCTATCGGTTTGGACACGCAAGAGCCTATGGAGGTCATCAAGGCCGTTCAGCTGATGGCACCAAGTTTTGGCGGCATCAATCTGGAGGACATCAAAGCGCCCCAGTGCTTTGATATTGAACGGGAACTGAAAAAGACTTTGGACATCCCCGTATTCCACGACGACCAACACGGTACCGCTATTGTGGTGGTTTCCGCTTTGATTAATGCCTTCAAGATAGTGGGCAAGGATTTTGCCACGGCTAAATTCGTGGTCAATGGTGCCGGTGCTGCCGGACAGGCCATTACACGGCTGATTCACAGTGCGGGTGGCCGCAATATCATACTCTGTGACTCCCGTGGGGCCATTTACAAAGGGCGTCCCAACGGCATGAACCCTTACAAGGAAGATATTGCCAAGATTACCAATCCCAGCCATGAGGCAGGCCCTCTGAACGCCGTCATCCGCAAAGCTGATGTATTTATCGGCGTATCCGTTGCAGGCTGTGTCACGCAGGATATGGTGCGTACCATGGCGCCGAATGCTATCGTCATGGGCATGGCCAACCCCGAACCGGAAATACTGCCGCATCTGGCAAAAGAAGCCGGAGCAAGAATCGTCTGCACAGGCCGCTCCGACTTCCCCAATCAGGTCAATAACCTGCTGGCCTTCCCCGGCATCTTCCGCGGCGCTCTGGACGTACAGGCCAGCACCATCAACGAGGAAATGAAGATGGCCGCCGCAAAAGCCATCGCCTCCCTGATTAAGCCGGAAGAATTGGACGAAAACCATATCATCGCCAGCCCCTTTAATCCTGAAGTAGCACCTACCGTTGCCGCAGCCGTAGCAAAGGCCGCTCGCAAAACTGGCGTAGCCCGCAATTGGGAGATGACACCGGAAATGGTGGCAGAACATACAAGAGAATTGTTGAAAAAGTAAAGTACAAAAATGCCGATAAAAACAACAGCATTGTATTGTTGTTTTTATCGGCATTTTCTATATTTGCTTTCATAAAAATAGGAGCCGCTAGGCGACTCCTATCCGAATTCGAGAATAGGCGGGGTGACATTCCCGCATCTCCTAATCAGGGTTCCCCCTTCCGGCGACGGCTGCCCGTTCCGTCCTCTGCTTCTCTTCTTACTATCATTCTAGTTCATATTACTTACTTTGTCAAATCCTTTAATGTACCTTTGCGTATGAAATTCCGTACACGGTTGGCACTTAATACATACAACGAACGCGCATAATATCGACCTTTCAACGAAATTCGTACTGCTACTTTGACAAATTCATCATTAGTTCGCTTATATTCACGTACGTACTCTATTGAATCATCTTTGGGATTTTTACCAACATATTCTGGCTGATTTAATATATCAGCTATAACATCTCCATACTCATCATAATCAGCGAAGTGTCGCTGCTTCATGTGCTTAATATTACTTTCACCCAAATATATCGGTGTATTTTCGGTAATATCCAAACCTAATGCATCAATAACTTTCTTACTTATATGAGCAATAGGTTTCATTTTAGTCTTCCTTCTGCTCCAGAGTAGCCATGGAAGCTACCTTATCATTTTCTGCCGTGGTCATGAGCTTTACGCCCTGCGTATTACGGCTGATAACAGAGATATCGGATACGTTGGTGCGGATTACGATACCGTCGGTGGTAATCAGCATGAGTTCGTGTTCGGGACGAACCACCTTAATGCCTACCACGCAGCCGGTTTTTTCCGTGACCTTCATGTTGATGAGGCCCTTGCCGCCGCGGGTCTGCGCGCGGTATTCTTCGGTGCTGGTACGTTTGCCGTAGCCAGATTCCGTAACGGTCAGGACTTCGGCGTTGCGCACGAGGATATCCATGCCTACAACTTCGTCACCGTCCGCCAGGCTGATACCCTTTACGCCGCGGGCCATACGGCCCATAGCGCGCACATCATCCTCGGAGAAGGCAATGGCCTTACCGAGTTTAGTGCCCAGCATCAGATAGCTTTCGCCATCGGTGAATTTAACGCCCATGAGGTCATCATCATCATCGAGGTTGATGGCGTTGAGGCCGTTCTTGCGCAGGTTGCTGAACTCGGACAAGGACGTCTTCTTCACGATCCCCTTGCGGGTAGCCATGAAGAGGTATCTATCCGGGTCAAAGCCCTTGACTTGAATAACAGCCGTAATCTTTTCGCCCTGGTCAAGCTGCAGCAGGTTGATAATCGCCGTGCCCTTGGCCGTACGGCTGGATTCGGCAATCTCGTAAGCCTTGAGGCTGTAGACGCGGCCGCGGGTCGTAAAGAACAGGATGGTGTGGTGGGTTGTGGTAATGAGCAGGTTTTCCACAAAATCCGTTTCCTTCGTGCCCATGCCCTTGATGCCCTTGCCACCGCGATTCTGACGGCGGTAGGTGTCCAGTGGCATACGCTTGATGTAATTGTTATGGGTCAAAGTGATGACCACATCTTCTTCGGCGATGAGGTCTTCCACATCGATTTCAGAAGTATCAATCGTGAGCTTCGTGCGGCGTTCGTCACCGTACTTGGCCTTTACAGCCGTCAGCTCTTCCTTGATAATGGCCAGGATTTTCTGATTATCAGCGAGGATGGCCTTGAATTCTTCGATGGCCTTCAATGTTTCCTGATATTCTTCCTCAATCTTTTCCCGTTCCAGACCGGTCAGGCGCTGGAGACGGAGGTCGAGGATTGCCTGTGCCTGCTTGTCAGACAGCTTGAATCCCGACATCAAAGCCTCTTTGGCGATTTCAGCCGTGCGACTTTCACGGATGGTGGTAATTACCGCATCCAGATGGTCGAGAGCAATGGTCAAGCCTTCCAAAATATGAGCACGGGCTTCAGCCTTTTTCAAATCGTACTGCGTCCGGCGGGTAATGACTTCTTCCTGATGCTTGATGTAGTAATGAAGCACCTGCTTGAGGTTCAGAACCTGCGGCTTGCCATCTACCAGAGCCAGCATGATAACACCGAAGCTTTCCTGGAGCTGGGTGTGCTTAAAGAGCTGGTTCAGGATAACATTGGCATTGGCATCACGGCGCAGGTCGATAACGATGTGCATACCGTTGCGGTCCGATTCATCCCGCAGGTCGGTGATGCCTTCAATCTGCTTGTCACGCACCAGCTGGGCGATTTTTTCAATCAAACGAGCCTTGTTGACCTGATACGGAAGTTCCGTAACCACGATGCGTGGCTTGCCGTTGCTCATGGTTTCGATATGGGCATTGGCCCGCATCTTGATGATACCGCGGCCTGTGGTATATGCTTGACGGATGCCTTCCTTGCCCAGAATCAAACCAGCCGTCGGGAAGTCCGGCCCCTTGATGGCCGTCATGAGTTCCTCGATAGTGGTATCCGGGTTGTCAATGAGCATCAGTGTGCCGTCAATAACCTCACTCATGTTGTGTGGCGGGATATTGGTAGCCATACCTACGGCAATACCGGAAGTACCATTGACCAACAACTGGGGGAATTTAGCCGGCAATACGGAAGGTTCCTTCAAGGACTCATCATAGTTCGGCGTGAAATCCACCGTTTCCTTGTCGATATCCTGCAGCATCAGCTCGGAAATCTTGGACATACGGACTTCCGTATAACGCATTGCAGCGGCCGGGTCACCATCTACGGAACCAAAGTTGCCGTGACCGTCAGCCAGCATGTAGCGCATGGAGAAATCCTGCGCCATGCGGACGATTGCATCATAAACGGAGCTATCACCATGCGGGTGATATTTACCCAAAACTTCGCCGACGATACGCGCCGACTTCTTGTAGGGCTTGCCTGAGCCCATGCCTGCTTCCTGCATGGCGTAGAGGATACGGCGATGTACCGGCTTCAAACCGTCCCGCACATCCGGCAGAGCACGAGCCACGATAACGCTCATCGCATAGTCGATGTAGCAGTTCTTCATCTCATGTTCCAGATTGACGGGGACAATTTTTCCCTGTTCAAACTCCACAATCTCACCTCAAAATCTATTTCTTACATAACCAATTAGCTAAAAATCAACACTTTATTATATCATTTCTACGCCCAAAAAGCAAAAAGCCAAGCTCTTGCCTGGCTTTGTCTGTTGTAGTTTTTCTTTGTTATTTGTCAATAATCTGACTGTAAATATACCCCTCTCTAACCCCCGAATCACTATAGGTTATCCAGTGGCTCTGAAATCTTCTTGCCAGCACATTGGCGATAACCAGCCCCGGGATAATGGTCTGAATCCTCTCAGGCACGGAGCGCATCAGCGCCACCGCCATTTCCTGGGTCATTCCCAAATCGCCGATAAACGTGCCGATAATGGAACGGATGTTTTTCGTTTCCAAACGACGGTTGACGGCCGGAAGATTGAAGAGTTCATTATTCAGGGCACATGCCCCTTTGAATGTCCCTCCAATGCCTACGATTTCTGCCTCGCAGATATTGCAGAAATCAGCTGCGGCCCCAACGGTAGCTTCCGCCTCGCCATACATTTCCAGACATTCATTCATAGTCGGCAGGATAGAACTCACATACTTCTTGGCAAAGCCCAATGAGCCAATCGGCAGGCTGGTCTTGTACTGAATCTGCCGATTGCGGTAAGTCACGATTTCCGTACTGCCGCCGCCAATATCAATCAGAAGTCCGGAGGCATTATTGAGGCTGTGGGTGGCACCGATAAAATCAAGGGTAGCTTCCTCGTCACCACTGATGACCCGAATCTTTATCCCTGTGCGTTTCTCGATTTCGCCCACCGCCTGCCGGCTGTTTTTGGCATTGCGCAAAGCCGCTGTGGTAAAAGCATCCACCTGCGTAATGTTGAAACACTGCAAAATCTTCTTGTATTCCTGCAGTGTCTCAACTGCTTTGTCTATGCCTTCCGGCTGCATAATCCCGTCTTCCACATAGGAGGCCAGCCCCACTGTCGCCTTACGCTTCATCAGCTGTTCAAAATGGCCGCCCTCAATGAGATAGACCGCCATCCGAATGGTATTGGAGCCAATATCGATTATCCCGTGCAGCATAGGCACTCTCCTCAGACTCAACGCTTCAAACCACTGCCCGTCATAGGAATAACTACCTTGTAGTTATCCGGTTTCCCCTTGGCAAAGAATTTCTCGGCGCCAGCCAAAGCTGCTGCCGAAGTCATCTCCACATACACACCCTTGGAACCCAGATACTTCTTGGCCTTGAGGATTTCCGCATCCTCTACCGTCACCACATCTCCGCCAGTCTGCTTCAGAATTTCCAGCATGGTGGTGATGCGTTTTGGCCGTTCAATGCGAATAGCATGAGCAATGGTTGTTTTCTTCGGCTGTTCGTCCACGACCTTGAAGGCTTCGTAGAGCGGCGCACACTTGGAACTCTGCACTGCCACAAAATGCGGCAGGCGGCCTAATTCCATGAAGCCCTGATACAAGCCGATCATCATGGTGCCGTTGCCCACGGGCATAAAGATGTATTCCGGAATCCTATCGCCCAGCTGTTTGTAGATTTCCTTGGCCATGGGGCGCATTCCCTCAAAGAACAACGGATTATAAACATGGGAAGCATAGTAAGCATCCCCCAGATTCTTCTTCACGGCTGCGCAGGTGCTCATGCGGCCATTCGGTACTTTGACGATATTGGCACCATAGGCCTCAATCTGCTTGCTCATTTCCGGCGAAATATCGTCCGGTACATAAACCGTACATTCAATGCCGGCAGCGGCTGCATAAGCAGCAATCGAAGCCCCGGCGTTGCCTGCTGAATCCAAAGCAATTTTCTTGATGCCCAAGTGATTGATTTCATTAATCAGCGCATGAGCACCTCTGTCCTTAAAGGAACCAGTTGGCTGCAGATTTTCCAATTTCAGCAGCACTTCCAGTTTCCCCACCTTCAACGGCAGTAAGGGCGTCTCCACTTCCCCCAGTGTAATATCATTATGCACTTCGTCCATTTTATCCTTATGCAAACGGAACATTCCCCCGCACTCACAGATATAGGAGTGCGTGTTCAGCGGATATGGTTTCTTACATTTCTCACAATAAAAATACATGATGGCCCCTCCCCAGAAAATGCTTAAATATTTGCTGTATCGTATAGTTGTATACTAATATAATATATTCGTCAAAGATTCTCAAAACCCTCTTTGCTGCCGCTATTTCCATAAATTTACATAAATTGCATTTTTTCTATTGAAATCATATAGCAAGTGTTGTATTATAAAGGAGGGAGAACAACGATATCTAGTATATCGTTGTAGGCAGAAGGTATAGAGGCGGCAAAAGCGGGAACGTTCGGTAGTTCCCGCTTTTGTATTGCCCTTTGAAAATAAGGATGTGTGATATGGAAAACAAAATTTATGCACTGATGGGCGCGCAAGCATCCGGCAGAGCCACTATGGCCACCCAGCTGGAGGCTATGGGGATTCATTATATCCCTGCTTACACCACTCAGGAGTTCAGTAACCACAAACGCACCCGCTACAACTTATCCCGGGAGAATCTCTATAAAACCGTTACCCCGGAAGAATTTGCCCAGATGGATTTTGTGGTGGAATTCACCCACAAGGGCTATAGTTATGGCTACCGCAAGGACGATATCTTAAATTCCCTGCGGGATCATACCATCAGCGTGATTATCTTAGAAATCACGGGTCTCAAGCCCATGAGCAAACTCATCAAGAAACGACTGGAAACCATATTCCTGATGGTGGATTATGTAACCTTGGTAGACCGGCTTCTGCGTATGGGCTATACCAATGACGAAATCAAATACCACCTGCAATACGCAGAGAATAACAAGGAATTCGATTTGTGGAAAGTCTGCAGCCACATCATCCGCAATACCTGTGATAAATCCACGGCGCTGATTCAGCTGATGGCTATTATGGGGCTGACCAGACCACTAGCACAGGAAGAATTCGATAAACTGATAAAATAACATCATACATAAAAGGAGCGGTATAACCTATTCTTTCGCGCCAGCTTGTCAAGCGCTACAGAAAAGGTTATACCGCTCCTTTAAGTTACAAAGAAAATGTTATCTGCCGGCAGCCTGGGCACGCAGGCGGGCGATACGGTCGCTGGTATCCGGATGCGTACTGAAAAGTCTGCTCATGGTCGAGCCAATCCCGCTGAAGGGATTGATGATGAACATATGGGCCGTAGCCGGGGTGGCATCGCTCATCTGGCGGCCATTCAAGGCATAATACTCGATTTTTTCGAGGGCATCTGCCAGATAGTTGGCGTTGCCACAGATTTCGGCACCATCATGGTCGGCTTCATACTCGCGGGAACGGGAAATCGCCATCTGAATCAGGCTGGCAGCCAGTGGCGCAAGAAAGACCATCAAGAGGGCAGCAATCGGATTGCCGCCTTCATCATCATCACTGCGGCCGCCGAAGAAGGCAAAGAACTGTGCCGTATAGGTAATGACCGTAGCCATCATCGCTGCAATCGTGCCCGTCAGGATATCGCGGTTCTTTACATGGGCCAGTTCATGTCCCAATACGCCGGACAGCTCGTTATAATCCAAGGCCCGCATAATTCCCGTCGTTACCGCTACCGCAGCATGGGACGGATTGCGGCCGGTCGCAAAGGCATTCGGCGTATCCTCGTTAATGATGTAAACTCTGGGCATAGGCAACTCAGCATTAGCGGCCAGATTCTCCACCAGCCCATAGAGCTGCGGTGCTTCCTCCCGGCTGACTTCGCGGGCATTGTACATCTTGAGCACCACGGAATCACTGAACCAGTAGGAAAAGAAATTCATGCCCAAAGAAATCATGAGCATAACCATCATGCCGCCCTTGCCGCCTACAAGACCGCCGATGAAAATCATAATGGCGCCCAACAGCACCATCAGCATTAAGGTCTTCAAATTATTCATTATCCGTCACTCCCAACTTTACTTCTTTCGCATAGCGTCTGTTCAAATAATAACCGATGCCCAAAACAATCGCCACAAAACCAATCTTCATTGCCAGGGCATAGGGTTCAAAATACATGCCCAGGCCTTTATCCGCCGTCATGAGTTCTGCCGCCGTCCAGCCAAGGATAGCCGCGCCGCCATAGATAAGGGCAGGCACCTTTTGCATGAGCTTGAGGAAAATCTGTGCCCCAAAGAGCACGATGGGGATAGAGATTAACAGACCGCAGATGATAAGGCTCCACTTGCCTTCCGGCACCGTATTGGCCACACCTGCCAGCGACAGGATATTGTCGATACTCATGATGAAATCGGCAATCAGAATCGTGCGTACCGCTGCGCCAAAGCTGGCCGGAGCCTCGCCTTCCTCGTTATTTTCCTTATGATCCGTCAACAATTTCACGGCAATATAGAGAAGTGCCGCCCCGCCGATAAATTCGATATAGGGTGCCGCCAGCACACTGGTGGCAAAAAGCGTACATACAATGCGGATAAACACGGCACCGAAACCGCCGATAAAGATGGCCTTTTTCTTATTGTGCTCCGGCAGATTCTTACAGGCCAGTGCAATCAGAATCGCATTATCGCCGGATAACAGAATATCCAGCAACAGAATACCTGATAACGCCGCAAACCATTCGGGACTAAACATCCCTGCAAATAAAGATTCCATCACAGCTAATCAAACTCCTTTTTCACGCAAAAATAAATACCAAAAAGACCTCGCCCTACACGCCGCCCGCAGGCCACCTGTAAGACAAGGTCTTGCTTACTAAATTATAGCCGGCCATACCGGGTGCGATGCACCGTATTGACGATATCTGACCGTTCAGCTACTCCCCTTGTATGGGATTTATGCTATTACTATATCATAAAAAATCGGAAAGTCAAATTAAAATTTAATTAAATATCGAGATTGCGCACGAGTTTAGCGTTTTCTTCGATAAACTGGCGGCGTGGCTCTACTTTATCGCCCATGAGAATCGTGAAGAGCTCATCAGCTGCTTCGGCGTCAGCCATTTCCACGCGCAGCATGGTACGGCCAGCGGGATCCATGGTGGTTTCCCAGAGCTGTTCCGGATTCATTTCGCCCAGACCTTTGTAGCGCTGTACGGTGCTGCCATCACGGCCCACCTCGTCGAGCTTCTTGGCCAGTTCTTCATCACTGTAGGTATACCAATGCTTCTTGCCCTTGCGAATCTGATAGAGAGGCGGCTGGGCAATGAATACATGACCATGCTCAATCAGCGGCTTCATGTAGCGATAGAGGAAGGTCAGGAGCAGTGTACGGATGTGGGCACCGTCCACATCGGCATCTGTCATGATGATAATTTTGCCGTAACGGCGTTTTGCGAGGTCAAAATCATCGCTGATACCCGTACCGAAAGCCGTAATCATCGTGCGGATTTCCGCATTGGCAAAAATCTTATCAAGGCGGGCTTTTTCTACGTTCAGAATCTTACCGCGCAGGGGCAGGATAGCCTGGAAACGGCGGTCACGGCCCTGCTTGGCGGAACCGCCTGCAGAGTCACCCTCTACGAGGTAGATTTCGGCCATTTCCGGGTCTTTGACGGAGCAGTCTGCCAGCTTGCCGGGCAGGCTCGATACTTCCAGCGCATTTTTGCGGCGGGTCAGTTCGCGTGCCTTGCGGGCGGCTTCACGGGCGCGGGCGGCCATGATGGCCTTTTCGATGAATTTCTTCGTGATAACGGGGTTTTCCTCGAAGTATTCGGACAGGCCTTCCGTAACGATGGAATCCACAATACCACGGACTTCGCTGTTGCCCAGCTTCGTCTTGGTCTGACCTTCGAACTGCGGGTCACGGACTTTGAGGCTGATAACAGCCGTCAGACCTTCACGCACATCATCACCGGAAAGATTTCCGTCCTTGTCCTTGAGGATATTCTGCTTGCGGGCAAAGTCGTTAGCGGCGCGGGTCAGTGCGAGCTTGAAGCCTGCCAGATGCGTACCGCCTTCTTCGGTGTTGATGTTGTTGACGAAGGAATAGATGTTCTCCTGATAGCTGTCGTTGTACTGCAGGGCGATTTCCACAACGGTATCGTCCTTCGTGCCGTTGAAGTAAATCGGCTCCGGATTGATTTTTTCCTTCTTGCGGTTGAGGTGTTCCACAAAGGAGCTGATGCCGCCCTCGAAGTGGAATTTCTCGCTCTTGAGTTCCTCGCCACGCTCGTCATTGAGCACGATGGTGATGCCGTGGTTCAGGAAGGCCAGCTCGCGCAGACGGTGTTTGAGCGTATCGTAGCTATATGTGGTCACGGAGAAGATTTCCGGGTCGGGTACGAAGTGTACACGGGTTCCCGTGATTTCCGTTTCGCCGGTAACATGGAGCTTTTCCACAGTTTCGCCGCGCTTAAAGGAGATTTCATGGATTTTGCCGTCACGCTTAACCTGCACTTCCATGGAGGTGGAGAGAGCGTTAACAACGGATACACCTACGCCGTGCAGACCGCCGGATACCTTGTAGCCGTCGCCGCCAAACTTACCGCCTGCATGAAGCACCGTCAGTACGACTTCTACGGCAGGCATGCCGCTTTCGTGCATGTCTACGGGGATACCACGGCCATTATCCGTAACGGTAATACTGTTGTCCCGATGAATGGTTACATCAATCTTATCGCAGTAACCGGCCAAAGCCTCGTCGATGGAGTTGTCCACAACTTCGTATACCAGATGATGCAGGCCGCGCTCCGAGGTGCTGCCGATATACATACCGGGACGCATGCGAACTGCTTCCAGACCTTCGAGAATCTGAATCTGTTCGGCACCGTAATCAGCATCTACAGCTGTCACCTCGGCACTGCTTTCGTCCGTATGAATCTCTACGCCTGTGGTATCAACGCTTTCCATTTCCTCTGCTGGCGCGGTATTTTCTATGTTCAACTGTTCATTATCATTTGCCATGAAATCTTACGCTCCCATCATTCCATCAAATAGTCCGATTGTTCCTCTACAGAAACATCCTTATCCATATCCATTGTATCATAAACCATCTGCGAACGCCGTTTCAGTGTCCAGGGCGAAATCGCCGACAGGTAAGTTTTCCCGTCTGTGATGATGAGGGACTTCTTGGCTTCCTCATCATTGCGGATATCCAAAGGCAAAGTATTTTCGAGCCTTCCCAAAGCCTTTTCATGGGCCAGGAACTCACTGCCTGCGCCTTTGGCAAAAATCGTGTAATCGTGAATGGCAATTACGTCCTTGGTGCGGACGGACATGCCATTGCCTAAATGGAGAAACATAAGTTACCTCCTCCCCAGCTTAATCACATCATAACGCTTGGGTGTTTTGTAATCCTTAGGACGATGCATATCGAACCGCAGGGCATAGAGCGCCCGCGTGATATTGTCCTCGTTGAGCTGTTCCGGTGGCAGACAGCGGTAAAGCATGACGAGTGTCTTGGCCTTAATGCTCGTCTTGTCGTTGACATCCGTATCCGCCGCCAGCTTCTGGACCATGATGGAACGCTGTTCGTTGACCATCTTGGTAGTGGCCTCCGGCACATACTTTTTGACCTCCGGATAGCGGGCCCAGGGCATATCCCTCAGAACCTGCCGCACCGCCGCTGTAATGCTTTCCCGCTGTTTGCGGCTGCAATCATCGCAAATAGCAGCATCCGGCGGCATCAGCCGCCCGCACTGGGGACATTTCTGATAATTTTTAGCCATTTTGAGCTTCTGCATTTGCAGATGTTTGCGGTAAAGCCCGCTGATTGCCCGGCCAATTTCTCCATCGCCAGCAGCTGCGCCCAAGGATTCTGCTTCCTGCATCTCCGCAGGGGACAGCGGCATATTACGGCGCTCCCTGCCCAGATTCTCATCATCAGGCGGAGCAGCCAAGCGGATTTCATCAATGCCTTCGCTGTCCGACTTCTCCCAGCGCTTGGAAAAAGCCACCTTATCAATCATCTTCTGTCCTGCATAATTATTCACAGATTGCACAATCTGGGGCATCATCATCTGCAGCTCATTGCGCAGGGCAGAATTGTCGCTATAGATATAAAGGGTATCCTTGCGGATTCCCTGTGGCGAGGTATTGCGGGCGATAAAATCGCCCACAATCTCCGGCCAGTGCCACAGAACCCAATGCATATAATATTTTTTCTCTGCGTTGCTGCCCATATGGTGAATGGTCTTACGGATAATGGTATCCGGCCGTTCCAATCCCGGGCTGCGGGCTTTCAAGCTGCCAGCCATGACTTACCTCGTAATTCTCCCTGCCGCCACCTGATAATAGGTGCCAATGCGTTCCGCCGGGAAATAGGCACTGTCCGTGGCCGTAATCATGGTCTGAATCCGCTCCCGGCGAATAAACTCCATGAGCTGGCTGCGGCGGGATGCGTCCAGTTCGCTCATGACATCGTCCAGCAAGAGTACCGGGTATTCTCCTGTCTCCGAACGCAGAAATTCCAATTCCGCCAGCTTCAAAGACAGCACGCCTGTGCGTTGCTGCCCCTGGGAACCAAAGGAACGCAGATTAATCCCGTTGACGGTCAAAATAATATCGTCAAGATGAGGGCCGCGCCCTGTGGAACCGCGGATAATATCGATTTCCCGGTGACTTGCAAGCTCTTTATTATACCATGAATGAAGGTCACTTGTCACGTTATCCCCATCTGCCCCGTGGATTTCATAGGCAATGGCCAGATTCTCCAGATTCCCGGAAATCCGCCGCTGCATGAGATTGGCCAGCATATTGAGCTTCTTGACGGCTTCCAGACGCTTCAACGTAATTTTGACAGCACTGTCCACCAGCTGGGCATCCCAAAGTTCCAGCATCTCCGTACCGGCTTTGCGCTCCCTTATCTTTTTCAGGAGGTTATTGCGCTGGGTGATGATTTTACTGTATTTAGCCAGTTCATGGTAATAGGCTGGGCTGGCCTGACTTATCTCTCCGTCCAAAAAACGCCGGCGAAGTGCCGGCGCCCCCTTGATGAGGAACAAGTCCTCCGGGGAAAAAAGTACGGTATTTAAGCTGCCCACCAGTTCTTTGGGACGAATAGGATGGTCATTCAGAAGAATCCTGCGCCGCTTTTCCCGGCTGAACTGAAATTCCAGCTTATTCTCCACCCCCAAGCGGGTAAAGCCCAGCTGCACCAGTGCTCCAGGCTGCTCCCAGCGGATTAAATCAGTATCCGTATGCGTGCGGTGGGAGCGTCCGAGCGAAGCATAATAGACTGACTCAATGATATTTGTCTTTCCCTGAGCATTCTGCCCCAGAAAAACATTGATATTGGGGTCAAAGGTTAACTTTAACTCACTATAATTACGATAATCTTTCAGTTTTAATGAATAAATATTCATTATTACACCTGTTATTTGTTGACTTTTACCCGCCATGCTCCCATATCGATGATTTCAATCACATCACCATCATGGAGTTTGCGGCGGCGGGCAGATTCCTTCTCTCCATTGCGGAAAATCAAACCTTCCGCCAACAGGGCTTTGACTTCTCCGCCAGAGGGCAGAACACCAGCCCATTTTAAGAACTGATCCAGCTGGATTTCTTCTGTTTCAATCTCGATATCCTCAATCTGCATGTGGATAACCTCCTTAATGGGCCGTACGTACCGGCGTAACGACATAGATAAAGGCATCATCCTTTTCTTCCCGCACCGTCATGGGGGAGAGGGGTTTGGTCAAACGCAGTTCGCAGTTTTTGCTGTCGATAATCTTCATCACATCCGTGATGTACTGAGCATTGAAGGCGATGGTTACCTCGGGGCCTTCGATGGAAGCGGGAATCGTTTCTTCGGCGTTACCGATATCCGGATTGTTGGAGGTGATATGGAGCTGGCCATTGGCGAACTCCATCTTGATGACATTGTAATCACCAGCCCGGGAAATCAGGGAAACGCGGTCAACAGCAGCGTTGAATTCTGCCGAGTCCAGCGTGACTAACGTATCGTGATTGGGTGGGATAACGTAATTGTAATCGGGATATGCGCCTTCGATGAGACGGGAAGTCATGTAGATATTATCAAAAGCGAAGCTGATCTGATTAAAGTTGCAGCAAACATGCACATCCGCGGGGATATCCGAAGTCATATTGTGGAGAAGTTCCTGCAGAATGTTGGCCGGGATAATGATTTTGATATTGCCCAGCGGTTCTGCAAACTGTTCGTATTTCACAGCCAATCTGTGCATATTAGTAGCTGCCATGGTGACTTTGTTGTCAGCAACTTCCAGATAGCAGCCGGTGAAAACCGGACGGGATTCATCTTTGGAGCAGGCAAAAACAGTTTTCTTAATCAAAGCGCGCAGGATGTTGTCCTTGATGGTGAATTCTACGTTGCTCTCGATTTCCTTAACGGTTGGGAACTCTGCCGCATTCATGCTGAGCAGAGTAAAGCTGGCCTGATTGGAAGTGATGTTGATGATTTTCTCCGTGCGGTTATAAGTGATGGTCAGACTATCCCCAGGCAGTTTGCGGATAACATCCAGGAAATAACGTCCGCTGACGGCAATCTGTCCCGGTTCTTCAATATCTACAGGGATACGGCAGACCATGCCGATCTCATTGTTGGTGGCATGAAGTTCCAAGATACCGTTTTCCGCTCTCATAAAAATTCCTGCCAGAATGGGGGTCTGGGGTTTGGAAGCGATTGCTTTGGCAACAATGGAAAGGGCATTGGTCAGCTCAGATTTTTGACATGTTATTTTCATGGGGCAGGGTCCTTTCTTTTTTTTATTATGACTCTAGAAATATATAAATAAATAGCCGTAGTAGTAGTAGGGCCTGTGGAAATGTGGAAAAGCCCTGCGGTATAGCAATTTATCTACAAGCGGCCTGTTAATAATGTGTTGAAAACAATAGGGCCGTTTATCCACATTATCCACGGACTTAATCACAGCTCTCACTTATCCACATTTTGCTAACAAGATTTCAATAGGCATTTCCACAAAGTTATCCACGCCCTCATTGTGAATAACGAGGGCGTGGCATTATCAGACCTTCTGAATACGGTCAATCAGTTCGTTTAAGATGCCTTTGAGACGGTTATCCGTTTCCTTGTCCTGATTGATTTTGTCATAGGCATGGATAACGGTGGTATGATCCCGCCCGCCAAAGAACTGGCCAATCTGGGGCAGGGAGGTTTCCGTCAAATCCCGGCACAGGTACATGGCAATCTGTCGGGGATAGGCGATATTACGGGTACGCTTCTTGGAATGAAGGTCTTCGATTTTAATTTTGAAATAGGAGGCCACTATTTCCTGAATGATGTCCATGGTGACTTCCTTGGCTTTGCCGTTGGGGAAAATATCCTTGAGGGCTTCGGCCACCAGATCCGTGTTAACGGTTCTCTTGGTCAGGGAGGCATATGCAACTACCCGGGTCAGGGCGCCTTCCAGCTCTCGAATGTTGCTGTCGATGCGGCTGGCAATGTAGACCATCACATCATCAGGTACGCTGAAGTGGTCGCTCTGGGCCTTATTCTTGAGGATGGCGATGCGGGTTTCCAAATCCGGCGCCTGGATATCCGTGGTCAGGCCCCACTCAAAGCGGGAGCGCAGGCGTTCTTCGAGGCGTTCCACTTCTCTGGGCGGCCTATCGGAGGACAGGATAACCTGTTTTTGGGCGTCATAGAGCGTGTTGAAGGTATGGAAGAATTCTTCCTGCGTACTGGTCTTGCCAGAAATAAACTGAATATCGTCAATCAGCAGCACATCGATGTTGCGGTACTTCTGACGGAATTTATCTGAGGTACCCTGCTGGATGGCCTGAATGATTTCGTTGGTGAACTGCTCGCTGGATACGTAGAGTACCCGCATTTCCGGATGGTTCTTGAGCACTCGGTTGCCAATGGCGTGCATGAGATGGGTCTTGCCCAGCCCCACACCGCCGTACATAAAGAAAGGATTGTAGGTCTTGCCGGGTTTATCGGCTACGGCCATAGCAGCTGCATGAGCGAAATTGTTGGACTTACCCGTTACGAACGTATCAAAGGTGTATTTGGGGTTCAAAGAAGAATTGTCGCCGGGGGCCACAATATGAGGTTCCGCAACAACTTCTGTATGTGCCTCTGCGCCACCTTCGGGGAAAAGCGTTCCCTGCGCGGGTTTTTCGTTTTTGGCCTCTACCACTACGGGGGCATCTTCCTGGCCTGCCGTGCTGGCTTCTGCCATCACCGTCAGCTGGACAACCTTGGGGCCGCCTAACACAGCTTTTACCGCATCTTCGATAAAAGTCTGATAGTGTCCGGCAATCCATTCCTTGGACATCTCGTTTTGAGTGCCCAGTTCCAAAGTATCGTCTGTCAGGGAGAGAGGCTGAACGGGATTTAGCCAATTAAAGGCTGTGGGGGCCAGCTGTTCTTTCATCTTGTCGAGAATCTGGGCCCAGACAGCCTGCAGCTGTGTTTGCTCCATTTAGAACGTTCCTTTCTGCATATAAAAGTATGATAAGAATTTTTTTCCACAGGTGTATAAGTTTATCCACATGATTATCCACAGCTGTGGATAAATGAAGGCTTCCGCAAGGGATGAGGCGGGAAAAGGGGATAAAAATGCGGGAGTCGAACCCTCCCGAAAAATCAAGTCCTGTGAAGTTATCCGCAAAATTACCAACAATATCTTACCAAAATAAAACTGAGTTATCAACAGTTTTTCTGTGGATATGCGCAGAATTTGTGAAATTATCCACAACCAGGGACGAAAAAACCGTGGATATTATATTGACACTGCCCAAGGCTTAGGCTATAATTCATAGTGATTCTTAGTGCGAGGGTGACTTTTCACTGAGACATAACGATGAATTTCTGAAATCAGAATAATACTAGTTTAAGGAGGTGTATACCGAATGAAAATGACTTTTCAGCCGAACAACCACTGGAGAAAGAAGACCCATGGCTTCCGTGAGCGCATGAAGACGAAGGGCGGTCGTCTCGTTTTGAAGAGAAGACGCCAGCGCGGCAGAAAGAAGCTTTCGGCATAAATTGTAAAGCAAGGTCACTTTGGTTAGTGACCTTTTTCTTTGATTAGTTCCATTTTTATGTTCAGATAGATTTTGGTGAATTTAGGTATGTTTGAATTGCCGAGACGGCGGATGCTCAAGCGTCGCAACGACTTCCAGCGGGTTTACCGCAAGGGAAAGTCCCTGGCCAACCGTTACTTTGTACTCTATGTATTTGAGTCGGAGGAGCTGGCGGGGAAAGTGGGCTTTGCCGCCGGAAAAAAACTGGGCTGTGCTGTAAAGCGCAACCGGGTAAAGCGTCTCCTGCGGGAGACTTACCGCCTGCATCAGCAGGATTTGAGGCCGGGCATTGCCCTGCTGCTCGTGGGCAGACAGGCTATGCTCAATGTGAAGTGCCCTGTGGTGGAGAAGAGTTTCCTCTCCTTGGGCAAAAAGGCAGGTATCTTCCGGTGAAAAAATTTTTGCTCCTTTTGATATGGGGCTATCAAAAGTTTATTTCTCCATTGAAACCACCAACTTGCCGCTATGTTCCCACCTGTTCGGAATATGCGCGCATTGCCATTGAAAAATACGGGGTTCGCCATGGTGGCTGGCTGGCCATAAAGCGCCTTTTGCGCTGCCATCCTTTCCATAAGGGCGGTTATGACCCTGTACCATAATTATTAGTGTGACTGTTAGATTAGGACGTGATGGTTTGGAATTTTTTAGCACTCTTTTTTCTCCGATTGAAAGCCTCCTGCGCTTTGTACTGGAAAGTCTCTTTGCAATCACCAGTGCGGCGGGGTTTGCCAGCTATGGTTGGGCAATTATTTTACTGACGATTATTGTTAAGATGGCGCTTTATCCGCTGACGGTGAAGCAGGTCAAGTCCATGAAGGCCATGCAGGAACTGTCTCCGAAGATGAAGAAGATTCAGGAGAAATATAAGGATAATCCGCAGGTTATGCAGCAGAAAATCGGCGCTCTCTACAAGGATGCCGGTGTGAACCCGCTGGCTGGCTGCCTGCCGCTGCTCATTCAGATGCCGATTCTTATGGGCATGTATTATTCTCTGTACAATTTCAGCTATCCGACGCCGGAATCGGCTTACTTCCTCTGGATGACCAGTATGTCGAATCCGGACCCGCTCTATATTCTGCCGGTATTGTCGGCATTGACCACTTTCCTCCAGCAGAAGATGACCACGACGGATTCCAATAACCCGCAGATGAAGATGATGATGTTCATCATGCCGCTGTTTATCGGCTGGATCAGCATTAACTTCCCCTCTGGTCTGGTACTTTACTGGGTAACCATGAACGTGGTGCAGATTATCCAGCAGTGGTGGATGTATCGCGGTGACAATGCCGCACCGAAGAAGGAGGCTGCCTAATGGCACAGGTGGTTGAAGCAACGGGGAAAACCGTGGCGGAAGCTCTGGCTTCGGCTGTGAAGCAGCTTGGCTGCACGGAAAACGATGTAGACTATGAAGTGCTGGAAGCTCCGTCCAAGGGATTTCTGGGACTGTTCGGCGTAAAGCCGGCAAAGATTAAGGTTACGCAGAAGGAAATGGCTGCAGATGCTGCTCCTGCTGTGACCGTAGAAGATGTCAAAGTAGATAACGGCAGCGCAGCAGATGTTCCTGTGGAAGCTGCTGAGAAAGTTGAGCCTGCTGAACCGACAGTGCCTGTCGAGGAACAGCTGGCCCGTGCCGAGAAGTTCCTGCGGGAAGTATTCGAGGCTATGAATATTGAAGTGACCTGGAAGCAGTCTGAGGCAGAAGACGGTGTAGTCTTTAATCTGGAAGGCGAAAATCTGGGTATTCTTATTGGCAAACATGGGCAGACGCTGGATTCCTTGCAGTATCTGGTGAATCTCGCTGCTAACCGCGGTGTGGCTGAAGGCCGTGTTCGCATTATTATTGATATTGAAGGCTACCGCGCACGCCGTGAGGAAACGCTTATGCGGCTGGCTGGCCATCTGGCAGAAAAGGCCTGCCGTATCGGTGAAGAGGTTCATCTGGAACCCATGAACCGTCATGAGCGTAAGATTATCCATATGGCGTTGCAGGATAATCGTCGGGTAAGCACCTATAGTGCCGGGGATGAACCCCGCCGCTATGTGGTGATTGTACCGCGCCGCCGCCGTTCCCGCCGTCGCGATTATGAAGTGCAGGAACGCTACAACGAAGATTAATAAGCATTAGCTAAGAGAGCTGTGAAAGGGCTGTCTCATTTTGAGGCTGCCCTTTTGTGTATCTTTTAGGTGTATTATAGTAGGTGAGAAAATGCAAGGAGATACGATTAGTGCGATTGCCACTGCCCAGGGAGAGGGCGGCATTGGCATTATCCGCTTGAGCGGGGAACAGGCGCTGGAGATTGCCGGCAAGATGTTTCGGCCCGCCAGCGGCAACTCATTGGATTCTTATGCGAGTCATAGAGCTGTCTATGGCAGGATAGTGGATGAAGACGAGCGGACTATTGATGAAGCTATGGTGCTGATTATGAAAGGCCCGCATTCCTATACACGGGAAGATGTGGTGGAGTTTCAGTGCCATGGTGGTGTAATGCCGCTGCGTAAGACTTTGGCTTTGACCTATAGCCATGGGGCAAGACCGGCTGAGGGGGGCGAGTTCACCAAGCGGGCGTTCCTCAATGGCCGTCTGGACTTATCTCAGGCGCAGGCCGTTATGGATATCATCACGGCCAAAACAGACCGTTCCTTGAAAATGGCAGCTGGCCATTTAAGCGGTCAGTTCTCCCAGCAGATAAAGAACTTCCGTCAGGAGATTCTGGGGCAGATTGCCCACTTAGAAGCAGCTATTGATTTTCCGGAGGACGAAGTGGATGATGTGGTGACGGAAAAAGTAGCTGAAAAAGTGGTTGAAATCCGCAACTATATTGCCAAGCTCTTAAAAACTGCCGGTACAGGCCGTATTCTGCGGGATGGCCTCATGACGGCTATCGTGGGCAAGCCCAATGTCGGCAAGTCAAGTCTCTTAAATGCCTTATTGCAGGAAGAACGCGCGATTGTTACCGATATTCCCGGTACTACCCGCGATTCCATCGAAGAATACGCCAATGTGGGCGGTGTGCCCCTGCGCATTATCGACACGGCAGGCATCCGGGCTACGGAAGATGTCGTGGAACGGATTGGCGTGGAAAAGGCCCGGCAAATGATTAACGATGCCGCTTTGGTACTCGCACTGTTTGACGGTTCCCGCCCGTTGGATGCAGAGGATGAAGAAATACTGGAACTGCTGCAAGCGCAGGAGGCGATCGTTCTCTTGAACAAGAGCGATTTGCAGTCCATGGTAACGGCAGAAGAACTTTCTGCCAAAGCCAATGTGTCCGTTATCGAAATCTCCACCAAGGAAAATCATGGTTTGGATGCGCTGACGCAGGCCATTCAGCAGAAGGTATACGGCGGCGAAGTGATAGCAGACGAGGGCAGTTTTGTCAGCGACGAGCGGCAGGCAAATCTCCTGCGCACTGCTGACAATCATCTAGCCGCGGCCCTGCAGACGATTGAAGCAGGCATGGGGCTGGATTTTATCTCCATTGATTTGCGCTCTGCCTGGGAAAAATTAGGCGAAATCACCGGCGATACGGTGGGCGAAGATATTATTGATGAGATTTTCTCGAAGTTCTGTATTGGTAAATAAGAAGGTAAGGAAAATGGAAAGTAAAAACGTATTTGTTGCCAGTTCTTATGATGTAATCGTAGTGGGTGCAGGTCATGCCGGCGTAGAGGCGGCACTGGCGGCCGCCCGCATTGGCTGTAACACGCTGCTGACAACACTTTCAATGGATAATATTGCCATGATGCCCTGCAATCCGTCCGTAGGCGGCCCGGCTAAGGGCCATCTCGTGCGGGAACTCGACGCTTTGGGCGGGGAAATGGGCGTAAATGCCGATAAGACCTGCATTCAGTTCCGCATGCTCAACACGGGCAAAGGCCCCGCTGTTCATGCCCTGCGCGCGCAGGCGGATAAAAAACTCTATCAGTTCACCATGAAGGAAACCTGCGAACAGACGGAAAATCTGGATGTCAAACAGCTGTTGATTGACAAACTGTTGGTCGAAGATGGCAAAGTTACCGGTGTGCAGTCAGAAACCGGTGAAATCTATCAGGCCAAGGCTGTTGTTATGGCTACGGGAACTTATCTCAAGGGCCGTATTATCATCGGCGAGCACACCTACGAGGGCGGCCCCGCAGGTCAAAGGGCGGCGGTGAAGTTTTCCGATTCGCTTAAAGAAGTTGGCGTAAAGCTGATGCGCTTTAAGACCGGTACGCCCGCCCGCGTAGATGCACGCACCCTCGATTACAGCAAGATGGAAATTCAGCCCGGTGATGAGGAATGCCGCAACTTTTCCTTTATGAGTGATGAAGTGACCCGCGAACAGATTCCCTGTTACCTGACCTATACCAATGAAGAAACCCATAAGATTCTGCGGGACAATATGGAACGCGCCCCGATGGCCAACGGCATTATCGAAGGTATCGGCCCCCGTTACTGCCCGTCAATCGAAACGAAAATTCTGCGCTTCCCGGACAAGGAACGCCATCAGCTGTTCTTGGAGCCGGAAGGCCGCCATACCAATGAAGTCTATGTGCAGGGCATGTCCACTTCGATGCCCATGGATGTACAGCTTGACTTCCTGCGCACCATTCCGGGGCTGGAACAGGCCAAGGTCATGCGCGCGGGTTATGCCATTGAGTATGACTGCATTGACCCCACCCAGTTAAAACCGACCTTGGAATTCAAGAACATCCACGGCTTTTTCTCGGCCGGACAGGCAAATGGCACCTCCGGTTATGAAGAAGCGGCGGCACAGGGCATTATCGCCGGTATCAATGCGGCTATGCTGATAAAAAATGAAGAACCGTTGGTATTAAAGCGCAGTGAAGCCTATATCGGCGTGCTCATTGATGATTTGGTGACGAAGGGAACCAATGAGCCGTACCGCATTATGACGAGCCGTGCCGAATACCGCCTGCTGCTGCGGCAGGACAACGCCGACCAGCGGTTGACGCCACTCGGCCGCCGTGTTGGTCTGGTCAAAGATGACCGCTGGGCAAGATATACCGAAAAGCAGAACGCCATCAATGAAGCATTGGACTATCTGCGCAAGAACAGTATTAACCCAACCAAGGAAATCACGGAAAAACTTACGGCGGCAGGTATTGAACCGGTGCGCAATGCAACGAGCTTCTACGACCTCCTGCGCCGTCCGGATTTGGACTATGACAAGCTGGCAGAGCTCTTTGAACTGCCGGAACTCAATAAGGAAGTCAAACAGCAGGTGGAAATCACCATCACCTACGAAGGATATATCAAAAAACAGCTGGAACAGGTCGAACGCATGGAAAAGCTCGAGGAAAAACTTCTGCCGGAAAATCTCAACTACGATGATGTACCGAGTCTGCGTGATGAGGGCCGGGAAAAGTTAAAGGCTATCCGTCCCCGCTCCGTAGGTCAGGCCAGCCGCATCAGCGGCGTATCGCCGGCAGATATTTCCGTGCTGCTTATCTGGCTCGAACAACAGCAGCGCATCAAAGCAGGGGAGGGCAAAGCCGATGTTTAAGGAAGAACTAACAAAAGCGGCCGCCGAATACGGCATAAGCCTTAACGATACGCAGATGGAGCAGTACAACCGCTACTTTGAATTGCTGGTGGAGTGGAATGAAAAGATTAACCTCACCGCCATCACTGAACCCAAGGAAGTCGCCATCAAGCATATGATTGACAGTATTACGGCCTATGATGAAAAACTCTTTAAGGATGGTACCACTGTTATTGATGTGGGCACGGGCGCAGGCTTTCCCGGCCTGCCGTTAAAGATTTTCTGCCCGGAAATCAAGCTGACCCTGATGGATTCCCTCAACAAGCGCATCAAGTTTTTGCAGACGGTGGTCGAGGAACTGGGCCTAAAGGATGTCGAATGCGTCCATGCCCGCGCTGAAGAAGGTGCCCGCAATAAGAAGTACCGTGAGTCCTTCGATATCGCGGTGTCCAGAGCGGTAGCAAGACTCCCCATTCTCTGCGAATACTGCCTGCCCTTTGTCAAAAAAGGCGGTCACTTCATCGCCCTCAAGGGTATGCAGTATCATGATGAGGCAGAAGAAGCTGCCAAGGCTATCAAGGTCATGGGCGGAAGTAAGACGGAAATCCGTCCGGTAAAGCTGCCGGAGCTTGATGACAAGCGGGCGGTTATCATCATCAATAAGACCATGCCTACCCCGAAGGCCTATCCGCGCAAGGCCGGTACACCGACAAAAAATCCCATAGTATAAAGCAGAAAAAACGAGTAACCGAAACGGCACGATAAAATGATTTCGCATTTTACTGTGCCGTTTTCTTTTGCGTACAGGTAAAAAGGATATTTGACATGGATGGAGAATACTAGAAACATGATTAGGTGTCAGTGAATAGAGGTGGAAAAATGGATATGTGGAAAAGAGTCGCGGTTGTGGGGATGGCCGTCATAGGTTTGTGGATGCCTATGACTGTTCAGGCTGTAGAGGGAATTAGTGCAGATATGAAAGAAACAACCAGCAGTGAAATAAAGACCGACACTAGCCGTGGAAATGATTCGATTAGCAAACAGGATAACAGCAGTTCAGAAAAGGGCGCTTTAGGCAGGGCAATGGAACGCAAGCGTCAGGAAAAAGGTCAGGACACAGACCAGCAGTCGGATAAAAAGGTGCGCTATATCTACCTGTTTGAGGATAATGGCTTTGTCTATTATCTGGACAATCAGAATGTAAAATGGAAGCCAATCCCCTATTCGGAAACTGAGGAGATTTTGGATATCTGGATTAAGCTGATAAAGGTGGCTCCGGATGAGGAGTACAGCTATCCCCAGAAATATTTTTTGGAGCATTATTACCTGCGGCCAGATAGAAAGCAAATTCAGTTCCTAAGTGAATTGGAGGTCACAGGCCGTCCAGATAACGCCATCAAGGAACGGCCCTATAGTGTGCACAACTGGGAAAATATCGTGTCCGGGTCATTGGAAGATGAGATTTACCACAGTGTGTTAAAGGTAGTAAAGAAGAACGAACAATTTTGGCCGAAGCATAAGAGCGTGCGGGATGTATTGGAAGATATTTTCCGTATATCGCTATAAGGATACAAGACAAAAATCGCTGACGGATGAGCCGCCAGCGATTTTTGCTGTGTGTATGTATGTAAGAACGGGGTAAGCAAATTAATGATGGAACAAGCGAATATGCGTCATAGCCATGGTCATATTGTACTTGTCACAGGTGGCGATAACATTGTCGTCACGAATGGAGCCGCCTGCCTGTGCGATGTAGCTGACACCACTCTTGCGGGCGCGTTCGATATTATCGCCGAAGGGGAAGAAAGCATCCGAGCCAAGGGCTACTCCTGTTTGGGTGGCGAGCCATGCTTTCTTTTCCTCTCGGGTAAGCGGTGCCGGTTTTTCGGTGAACAGGTGTTCCCAGTTGCCGTCGGTTAAGAGGTCTTCGCTTTCTTCGCCAACGTATACATCAATGGCATTGTCCCTGTCCGGGCGGCGAACTTCTTCTTTGAACGGCAGGTTCATTACCTTGGGGCACTGGCGCAGATACCAGATATCGGCCTTATTGCCGGCCAGGCGGGTGCAATGTACGCGGGACTGCTGCCCTGCGCCAATGCCGATGGCCTGACCGTCCTTGGCATAGCAGACGGAATTGGACTGGGTGTATTTCAGGGTAATCAGAGAAATCAGGAGGTCGCGCTTGGCGCTTTCCGGCAGTTCCTTGTTGACCGTGGGAATTTCCATCAGACAGTCAGGCGTAATTTTTATATCATTGCGCTGCTGTTCAAAGGTAATGCCAAAGACCTGTTTCTGTTCCAAAGGTTCCGGCTGGTAGTTCGTATCCATTTGAATGACAAGGTACGTGCCTTTGCGCTTGGATTTCAAGATTTCCAGAGCTTCGGCAGAGTAGGAGGGGGCAATAATGCCGTCGGAAACTTCGCGTTTCAGGAAGCTGGCTGTCTGGGCATCGCATTCGTCAGACAGGGCCACGAAATCGCCATAGGAAGACATGCGGTCAGCACCGCGGGCGCGAATATAGGCGGTAGCCACAGGGCTGAGTTCTACGCCTTCGACGAAATAAGCTTTTTGCAAAGCTTCGGAAAGGGGAACGGCAACAGCTGCACCAGCCGGGCTGACGTGTTTAAAGGATGCGGCGGCTGGCAGGCCGGTGGCTTCTTTGAGTTCACGCACAAGCTGCCAGCTGTTAAAGGCATCAAGCAAGTTGATATACCCCGGTTTGCCATTCAGCACCGTAAAGGGCAGACCTTTTTCGCAGAAAACTCTGGCCGGTTTCTGATTGGGGTTACAGCCGTATTTCAGTTCCATTTCCGTCATTGCAAATCTCCTCCATATAACGTAAAAAGCCGACACAAATCCAGGCTTTCACCCAGACGGTCGGCTTTTCTTCCCTGTGCTCCCTGTGGTTATCCACTTCCGTCAGTCGCACAGCATCAACTACAACGAATTTAACACGAAATATATCCCCTTGTCAAGGACATTTTCAATTAAGTAACTGCGGTCAGGGCGAGGGGATATGTTTTGCGGGCGTCGCTAAATGACCGGTTCGCTAAGTCGCGCTTTCCAGCTAAATGCTCCGGTTACCACGTCGCGGCTTTCAGCGTTGTGTCCAGAAATTTTCGGCTTCCGGCCAGCCTGACGGCAGTCGCTCCTGCCCGCAAAACATATCCCCTCGCCCCTCGTTGCACTTGTGGCTCTTTAGGTACGATTTTTCATCGTGGCTTATTTCGGGAACTTTGTATCTTGGCAGAAGGGGGCTGTTTTTTGTATGGAGCGCACTGCCGCAGGCTGCTCACAAGCGAAAGAGCGGGAAGTAAAGCTGAAAGCAGCGCCGTGGTGACCGGCGCGAGATACTAAGAAAACGGCAACATCATGCGAGACATTTGCGCGGAAGACAAAAAAGTATTCCCCTTTCGCCAGTAATGCATTAACTTGAAGCGACATTGAAAAAATTTCTGTTAGATTTCTTCTTTTTATGGTATGATAGGGATTAGTGAGGTTTGTTTTTTCCTGCGGCCAGCAAAAATGACCGCAGATTGCTTATAATTCAAGGGGGAACTTCGATTATGTTAAAAAGCATTGCAGTCATGACCAGCGGCGGCGACAGCCCCGGTATGAATGCGGCAGCCCGTGCTGTTGTGCGCACGGCGCTCTATGAAGGTGTAAAAGTTTGGGGCATCCGTGATGGTTATCATGGTCTGCTCGAAGAAAATATGTTTGAAATGGAATCTAAAGACGTAGGCGATATCATTCAGCGCGGTGGCACGTTCCTCGGCACGGCTCGCTGCAAACGCTGGAAGACGCCGGAAGGCCGTATGCTCGGCTATCAGCACCTCGTTGACCGCGGTATTCAGGGCCTCTGCGTTATCGGCGGTGACGGTTCTCTGCGCGGTGCTTCTCTGCTGTCTCAGGAAACGGGCATTCCTATCGTAGGTCTGCCGGGCACCATCGACAATGACGTTTGGGGTTCTGACTACACCATTGGCTGTGATACGGCAGCCAACACCATCATTGATGCCATCAATAAGTTACGTGACACGGCTTCGGCCCATCGTCGTGTCATCGTTATGGAAGTAATGGGCCGCAGCTCGGGATGGCTGGCACTTGTTTCCGGTATTTCCGGTGGTGCTGAATACATTCTCGTGCCGGAAGAACCCTATGATTTGGATAAACTTTGCGATGACATGAAGAATGCTTATGCAGAAGGCAAGCGCTATATCCTCGTAGTTGTAGCTGAAGGTGCTGGCAATGCACAGGAAATCGGTGATTTCATTGCCAAGAAAACAGAACTCGATACCCGAGTGACGGTTCTCGGTCACATTCAGCGTGGCGGTTCGCCGACGGTTATCGACCGCGTGCGCGCCAGCCAGCTCGGCGAGCAGGCTGCTTTGGCCCTTATCTCCGGCCTGTCTGATGTAGTATTCGGTTTCAGCAAAGGCCGCGTAGTATCCATCGACCTGCATGACTCCGTAAACAACAAGAAACAGCTTGACCCGGAATATTTACATCTGGCAAAGGTATTGTTCTAATCCATTAAAGAAGTAAATAATAGAGGCTGTGAAGAAATTATTGCATGGGAGCAATGAACTTTACAGCCTTTTTGTTGAACACGGAGGTGTATTGATGCCTAACTTAACGAAGCATGGTAGTCGTAGATTGCGCCGCCGTTTGTCCACAAGTATGCAAAGTGACAAGGAATATTTGCAACGCGTCATCAAGTATGGTTTGCTGCCTTCGGAAGTTCGTGGAGCGTTGGCGGATTTTATGCGGGTAAAGGCTATACAGAACGGAACTTCTCATGTATGCAGAATCTATGCGCAAGCTATGCATATATTTACAAAGGAAGAAAGTCTGGTTACGGTTTACCGATTGCCTAAGGATTTGATTCCGGAAGCTGACAAACAGGGGGCTGAGAAACATAGGCGCGTTAAGGAGGAGAAAAAGGCTCATAAGCTTATGCGCGAAAGAGCTAAAAGGGAGAAATATTTAGAACGTCGGAGAGCGAAATGGATGAAGGAATACGAGAAGGAGATTGATTTAAGAATCTAAAAAGCCCTATCCCTTTGTGGGACGGGCTTTTACTTAAGTTCGTGCACGTAATGGAACAATGGCCAAAGTCTTGCCCATAGCTGCCAGTACCTTTAGCATAGTATCCAGTTGTGGGTTGGAGTCCCCGTGCTCCATGCGGGCTATTTGTGGTTGTTTTACCCCACTCAACTCTTCCAGAGCTCGTTGGGTGAGTCCTTTTTCCTGTCGGGCCTGTATCATGGCCGTTATGAGATTTGCCCGGAGGTCGCTTTCTGCGATTTCTTCTGAGGTAAAGTGTTCCTGGTCAAATTCATCGTCCCATACAGGGAAGCCGCTTTTGGTGTAATTCATGATTTTCCCTCCCTCTCCTTGAAGTCTGCAAGCTCTCGTTTTGCCTTTTCAATTTCACGCTTTGGGGTTTTTTGACTTTTTTTGACGAAACTGTGGAGAAGTACAAATGCGCCGTCAACCCATCCGGCAAATAAGATACGGTCATTGATTGGCCGGAGTTCCCATATTTCCCCGTCAAGGTGCTTGGCATATTTTTCGGGGAGATATGTTCCGTTGAGGGATAATGCCTTGACATATTCGCGGATTTTGGTTAGCTTGATTCTGCTGTCTTTACCATTGTTGGTCTCCAGTTCTGCCATATATTCTAGCAATGGGGAGTTACCTTTTCGGTCAGCGTAAATAATAATTTTATGCATGATGTACCCTTTCTTTGTCTAAATGATAACATATTAGTTATCAAAAATCAATGTATTGTGTTTAATATTCTCAGCAGGGAACATAATATGACCTGTAGTATAACATATTGCAGCGGTATATTTGGCAGAGGATATGCAAATAAAGAAAGCCGCAGGTGACTCAGAAAGTCATCAGCGGCTTTTGGAGTGTAATTTTAGTTTTTTACGAGTTCTTTGGCTAGTTCTACAGCCTTTACACCATCCGGAGCATAGGCATCCGCTCCGGCGCTGTCGGCATATTCCTGGGTGACGGCGGCACCGCCGACCATGACTTTGGCATTGCAGCCTGCGTCTTTGAGGTCTTCGATAACCTTGTCAATCTGTACCATGGTCGTGGTCATCAGTGCGCAGAGGCCCACAATATCGGCGTTGTTTTCGATTGCGGCTCTGACGATATCGGTGCTGTCCACATCCTTGCCCAAATCGATAAGTTTGAAGCCACTGTTGGCAAGCAATGCGCCTGTGATATTCTTGCCCAAATCGTGAACATCACCCTTTACCGTGGCGATAACGACAGTGCCCTGTTCCGGGGCGGTGCTGGCCGGGGTCAACTCCTTGATTTTGTTGAAGGCGGCTCGCATGGTTTCAGCGGATAGCAATACCTGGGGCAGGAACATACGGCCTGCACCAAAGTCCACGCCGATATCCGTCATGGCGGCGGTCAGTGCCTGTTCTGTGATGGTATTGGCAGCCATACCAGCTTTGAGGGCGTTTTCCACCAATAGGGGGATTTCGTCCTTTTCCCCGTCAATGACTGCCTGTTTGATTGCTTCCAGCGGGGAAAGTTCTGTGACCTTGGCCGTGGCAGCAGCCTTCGGAACGGCCAGATTGGCTTCGTTCTTGCTGTAGGCAAGGCCGTTGGGGTCATCACCTAGCAGGGCGGCGCTGGCCATCAGTGCCTTTTGCATGGACTCGTCATAGGGATTCATAATCGGAGCATCCAGTCCTGCCGCCAGACACATGGCAAAGAACGTGCTGTTAATCAGCGGGCGGTTGGGCAGGCCAAAGGAGATATTGGACAGGCCCATGGTGGTGGGATAGCCGAATCTTTCCCGATACATCTGCAGGGTAATCAGCACTTCATAGCAGGCGTTCTTATCTGCCGATACGGTCATGACCAAAGCGTCCAGCAGGAAGTCGCCATCATCTAAGCCCGCTTCTTTAGCTGCCGCAATGATTTTGTGCATGACGGCGATACGTTCTTCGGCGGTTTTAGGTACGCCGTCCGGCGTAATAGGCAGGCAGAGAATAGCGGCACCGTATTTTTTTGCCAAGGGCAGGAACTGGGCGATGCGCTCCGGTTCGTAGCTGACGGAGTTGATGAGCGCACGGCCCGGATAGGCTTTGAGGCCTGCTTCCAAGGCTTCTGCATCACTGGTGTCAATAGCCAGCGGAGCATCAGTAAGCTGGGCGATTTCAGTGACGGCCTTTTTCATAGCGGCAGCCTGGTCAATGCCGCCAACGCCCATATTTACATCGAGCAGATGGGCACCGGCTTTGACCTGATTGACGGCTTCTTTTTTGACACCTAAAAGCGAACCGTCCCGGATTTCGGCGGCCAGCTTCTTGCGGCCTGTAGGATTGATGCGCTCGCCAATGAGGCGGGTGGGCAGGCTCTTATCAATGCAGACGGATTTGCTGCGGCTGGTCAGCCAGAGTTTTTTGGCCGGCAGTCTGCGTTCTGGCAGGGGCATATCCTTTACGGCTTTGGCAAGCTCGCGGATATGTTCCGGTGTAGTACCGCAGCAGCCGCCCAGATAGCTTGCACCGGCTTCCAAGAGTTTTACGCCCCATTTACCAAAGTCCTCCGGCCCCATGGGAAATACGGTATGTCCGTCTTTCAGATAGGGCATACCGGCGTTGGGCAGGACGCTGATGGGGCAGGTGCAGTTTTCGGCCAGCGTTTTGACGATGGGCACCAGTTCTTCCGGGCCAAGGGAACAGTTGACACCGATGATATCTGCGCCCATGGCGTCGAGCAGAATCGCGGCCGATTGCGGGTCAGTACCCGTTACGGTGCGCCCGTCCTCGCTGTATGAGAGCTGACAGATAACCGGAATGTCACAGGCATCTTTGGCGGCCAGAAGTGCGGCACGCATTTCCTGAATGTCGATACAGGTTTCGATAATGAGGAAATCGGCACCGGCTTCCGCAAGGGCTTTTGCTTGGTCGTAGAAGTTCTGGTAGGCTTCGTCAAAGGACAAATCTCCCAGCGGCTCGATAAAACGGCCTGTGGGGCCCATGGACCCGGCTACTTTAGCCCGCCCCTTGGCGGCTGCCTTAGCGATTTTTACAGCGGCCGTGTTGAGCTCTGCCATGCGGTCTGTTAAGCCATAGTGTTCGAGCTTTAATGGGCTGGCACCAAAGGTATTGGTTTCGATAATGGTGGCGCCCGCTTCTATATAGGCATTGTGGATGTTCTTTACCACATCCGGATTTTCGATATTCATGAGTTCCGGGCAGGCTCCGGGCTGAAGGCCACCGGCTTGCAGCATGGTGCCCATGGCACCATCAAAGATTTCGATTTTACACATACATTCAGCTCCTGTTCTGGAGATTTATTGTTTACGGGAGGGGCAGTCGGTCTTATTGCACATTGCACAACCATGAGGACTGTGGCTGGGGGCAGTTTCTGCTTGTTTGCGGTAGAGGCCGATAATCGCTGTAATGCTCTTGCGGGGCATGAGCATTAGGGAGGCACTGAGGCTGACACCAATTTTATCTGCATGGGCCAGACGGATTAACTCCGGCTGCTGTTCCAAGGGCCAGTCCCCATAACCGGGGCTGAACCGCCACTTCATGGCAAAGCCTTGGGCGGCCATCTTGGGTGTCAGGGCTTTTTCCATGCCATCGGCAATCTGTTCCACAGCGGCGGTAGCAGCTGCATCCATGATGACCGCGGTGCTGTATTCACCGGCATTGAAGCGGCGGGTCACTTCTTCTTCGACTTCTTCGCCAACGGTTGCCGACAGGGCGATAATCTTTTCACAGCCAGCCAGATGCTGGCCTATTTTTTTTCCTTGTATGGTACAGGGCGGGGCAGACTTAATGACCTGATTCTCACAGTCATAATCATAGACTTCCCATATTCCTTTGGGGGCGGCCATAAGCCGGGCATCTTCGCAGGCGGCGAGGATTTTTTCTTCGTCAAAGTCAACGGCTTTTTGCAGGCCCGCATAACGGCGGGTTTCCTTGGCATCTATGGAGAGCAGGGGCGCATTATAAACAGGCATGAACTCACCACCTTAAATTTTTTTTACTGTTTCACGTGAAACAATAGCATTTTTTTGCATTTCATATTATTATATAGGTATGCTTATTTTCGGATGGGGTAATAATTACAACTGTCCAAAATAAAACCTTTAATGTAACAATTATACTTATTTTAAGGGAAATATACAAGCATTACTGTAACTTAACGCACAGTGAAAGAAAGTGGTGAAAAGTTTTGGCAAAGATTATCGCAGTTGCCAATCAAAAGGGCGGCGTGGGCAAAACCACCACGTCGGTAAATTTGGCTGCCTGTATAGCGGCCAAGAAGAAAAAAGTCCTGCTGGTGGATTGTGACCCGCAGGGGAATGCCAGCAGTGGTTTTGGCGTGGAAAAATCCGCATTGGATAAGACCATTTATCATGTATTGATTGACAATGTGCCCGTCAGCGAAGTTATTCAGAAGACGGAATTTAAGGTGGATATACTGCCCGCTAATATTGAACTGGCAGGTGCAGAAGTGGAGCTGGTGGCTGCCATCTCCCGGGAAACGCGGCTGAAAAAAGCTCTGGATGCGGTGCGGGATAATTACGATTACATCCTGATTGACTGCCCGCCTTCCTTGGGGTTGTTGACCCTTAATTCGCTGGCAGCAGCAGATTCTGTAATTATGCCCATTCAGTGTGAATTCTACGCATTGGAAGGTGTGGCCCAGCTGATGAAAACCATTGAGCTGGTGCGCAGCAACCTCAATGCTGAATTGGCCGTAGAGGGTGTGGTTATGACCATGTACGATTCCCGCACGAAACTGGCGGAGCAGGTGGTGGATGAAGTCCGCAACAGTTTCGATACCGCGGTGTACAAGACCATGATTCCCCGCACGGTACGCCTTAGCGAAGCGCCGTCCTTTGGCCAGCCCATTCTTTATTACGACAAGAAATCCAAGGGCGCCGAGGTTTATATGAAGCTTGCGAAAGAGGTGATTGCCCGTGGCTAAGAAAGGTGGCTTGGGCAAAGGGTTAGGCGCTTTTGGCTTGGTGAAAGCCAAAGTGGAGCCGGAGAAGGCGGAAAAAGCACAGTCGGTAGCGATTGCTTCCATAAAGCCAAACCGCTATCAGCCCCGTATGGAGTTTGATGAAAGCGCGTTGGAGGAACTAAAGGAATCCGTAAAGGAATTCGGCGTGTTGCAGCCTTTGCTGGTGCGCAAACTCTCCGAGGGCAGTTATGAGCTGATTGCCGGGGAACGCCGCTTGCGGGCGGCTAAGCTGGCAGGTCTGCAGGAAGTGCCCGTAGATGTACGGGAATTCAACAATGAGGAAATTGCTCAGATTGCGCTGATCGAAAACATTCAGCGGGAAAACTTAAATGCCATGGAAGAAGCCAAGGCGTATGAGCGCTTGATGAAGGAATTTAAGCTCACGCAGGAAACCGTGGCCAAGAAAGTCGGCCGCAGCCGTTCCCATATTGCCAATTTCCTGCGCTTGTTGAATCTGGCAGAACAGGTGCAGGCCTATGTGGCTAACGGCAGCCTTTCCATGGGGCAGGCTAAGCCATTGCTGGCACTGGAGAATAAGGAGCTGCAGCTGGAGGCGGCAGATTACATTCAGAGCAAGGAGCTTTCGGCCCGCCAGTCCGAACAGCTCGTGAAGAAGCTGCTGGAAAATCCGGAACTGCTTCATGAACAGAGTGGGGAGCATGCGGCGAAGGAAAAGCCGCAACAGGATATTTTTATCCGGGATGCGGTGGATAAGCTGACGCAGATGTTCGGCACCCAGGTGCGGATTCAGACGGGGAAGAAAAAGAGTAAGCTGGAAATTGAGTTTTACTCCAATGAAGATTTGGAACGCATTATGGGAACCATGCTGGAGCGTCAGCAGAGTACGAAACAGGCGAAGATGGATGCCTTGCGGCAGTTTTCGCAGACGGGGAAGTTTACGGTATAAACGATTAGGGAGTTTTGGTTTCGAATGAATATGAACTATTTTATGAAGTTTATGGCAGATAATATGCCTTTTATTGTGGTGGCTATGGCAGTGATTATGTTCATCATGCTGTGTGTGATGATTAAGCAGGCATGGAGCCTCAGCTATATGAAGAAGCGCTATCGGAAGATGATGAATGGCGTGGATGGGGATAATCTGGAACGCCTGTTGATGGGCCATATTGACGAGGTTCGTCATGTGGTGGAAGAAAACCAGCGTTTGGATACGGAAAACCGCCGCATGGATGAACTTTTGAATATGGCAGTTACCCGGGTGGGCATGGTGCGTTTCCGTGCCTTCGAGGACATGGGCAGCGATTTGAGCTATGCTGTAGCTCTGCTCGATGCGCATAACAACGGTGTGGTATTGTCCAGCATCTTTGGCCGGGAAGATTCCCGCAGCTATGCTAAGCCTATTGAGGATGGTAAGTCTTCCTACCCCATGACGCAGGAAGAAGAACAGGCCCTGAAGGAAGCTATGGCCAAAGCCCAGTAATAAAGGTACTTAGAAAGGAAGGCTTTTAATGTCAGCAGAAAAAGAAATAAGCAAAACTGCTGAGGAATATACGATAAAATTTATCCCTCCCCAGGGCGGTGATGTAAGAACCATCCGCCTGCCCATCAATCTGTTAAAATACGGTGTGGTATCCCTGCTGGCTGGTGCCCTGCTCTTTGTTGGGGCTTTCAGTTATGCGGTGTACAGCACTTTTGCTAACCGCAATGGTGCGGCTGAAATCGAGGATTTGCGCCAGGTCAACAGTATTCAGCAGGAACAACTGCTGCAGCTCGCGAAAAAAGCCAACAGCCTGCAGGAGGAAATGAATCAGCTGAAAAAGCTGGAAGAAGATATCCGGCGCCTGTCCGGTGCACAGCCTCTGCAGGAAAATCAGCAGGAGAATGCCAGCGGTGAACAGGGGGGTGACCCTGCCACCCACAATGGGCAGGGCGGCCCTATAAGCACGCCCACCGTGCAGAATGTCAGCGATACGCTGGCAATTGTGGAGCAGGGATTGGCTGTACGCCGTCAGTCCCTTACGGCCTTGAAGGAAGAACTGAGCCAGCGTCAGCAGGCACTGGGGATTCCTGCCGTATCCCTGCCGGGCGGTACTACGCCGGCAATTTGGCCGGCTAGAGGTGTTGTGAGCTCGCCTTACGGCCTGCGCTGGAATGGCTCGGATTTCCATCCCGGTATCGACATTGCCAATGATATGGGCACGCCCATCATTGCTACGGCAGATGGTGTTGTGCGAGTAGCTGGCTGGAATGATGGCGGCTACGGCAACATGGTGGATATTGACCATGGCAATGGCATTATGACCCGTTACGGCCATGCTATGCAGGTAGCAGTTACTGCCGGTCAGTATGTACATCGCGGCCAGGTCATCGCCTATATGGGCAGTACCGGTTTTTCTACTGGCCCTCATGTTCATTATGAAGTGCGGATTAACGGGCAGGCCGTGAACCCTGCAGCTTACCTCCATTAAAAGTATTATGTATACTTACATGGGGAAGCAGAGGAGAAAAACAGCCTTTGTATTCTTGTATACCGTAAAAAAATACATAACATAACAAATGCATTATATTATCGAAAGTCCTATGCACATTGTTGCATAGGGCTTTTTTATTGCCTTCATTGGTATAACAAATCTGTAACAATGTAAATATACGGCTTTATAAAAAATACATAAATATGAATAAATATACAAAAATGTAGGCTTAGCACGGCTTTTTATTGGGGGTTATGCCAATCATAAATGCATAAAATTCGGCTTTTGAGTTATTGACACAGGTTTACAAAGTTTTTATAATGTAAATTACGTTGTAATAAAAATACATCAAGTATGGACAATGGTATAATATTTTGTATACATTCGCAAAGGAGCGACAGTTATGTGCAGAATTGGTTCGATTAAGAGCAAGGTGCCTATCCAGCCATCCAAGGCTTTGCATTTGATGCTGCCTCAGCAGGAAGGCCATGATAATTCGGGCTTTGCCATGGTTATGCAGGATCTTTATGGTATATTCTCCGATTATAAAGATAAGCCATTGCTTTCTCTGGCTTGCACGCAGCGCGGCGCACAGTTGGTCGAGGACTATATGGATGCGCATAACTTTGTGCCGCTGGCCGAGTGGATTCCGGTGCCGGACAAGCGTCCGGGGCTCGATATCAAGGCTATGCCTTACTATATCTTCCGCAACTATGATTATCCGGAAGAAGCCGGGCATATGACCAAGGAAGAAAAGGAAAATCTTCTGCTCGATACGCGTTTGGCTCTGCGCAAAATCCTCACGGAGAACAATGCCGGTTTTGTGTATTCTTTCTGGCCGGATGTGCTGACGCTGAAGGAAATCGGCGACCCTGCGGATATTGCTACCTATTTCCATCTTTGGGATGACAATGGCTGCCTCGTGGCTAAATCCATCGTGGCGCAGTGCCGTCAGAATACCAACTATGATATTGTACGCTATGCCGCACATCCGTTCTTCCTGCAGGGTTATACGCTCTGCGCTAACGGCGAAAATACCTTCTATACGAAGAACAAGGAATTTCAGTCTTCCCTGCACCGCGGCTATATCGGTTTTGAATCCGATTCCCAGTGCTTCCTAAATACCCTGCACTATGTGCACCATGAACTCAAATGGCCGCTGACCTATTATAAGCATGTCATTACGCCGCTGCCCTTTGAGGAATGCGAACAGCGTGAAGATAAGGATGTGCTGGTCGCTATTCGCCAGTCCCTGGCCAACTTGGAAATCAACGGGCCGAATACGGTTATCGGCGTGTTGCCGGACTGCCGCATGATTACCTGCTGTGATTCTAAGAAGCTGCGCCCGGTAGTGGTGGGGCGTGATGAAAACATGGTGGCGATTTCTTCGGAGGTCT
This sequence comes from Selenomonas sp. FC4001, assembly GCF_000701565.1. Classification (NCBI taxonomy): domain Bacteria; kingdom Bacillati; phylum Bacillota; class Negativicutes; order Selenomonadales; family Selenomonadaceae; genus Selenomonas; species Selenomonas sp. FC4001. Next base: position 116,389 of record NZ_JNJF01000011.1, read on the forward strand.
GCGGTATCAATGAAATCATGCCGAACCGTGACCAGTCGCAGGATATTTATCCCAATGAACGTGAGATTGTCGTGATTGACAATGACCTGGAGGTACAGAGATGGAAGCAGTAAAAACACAGGATATCGGCGTCAATGACCTGCCGTGGAAAATCGAATATCACGCAGAGCGCTGTACCATGTGCGGCAGCTGCGTGGCTGGCTGCTCCTTCAAGGCCATTAAGGTAGAGGTGCAGAAACAGTCGCTGACGGTATCGGAAGGCAGCCAGCCAGAACCGAAACATACGCATATCGCCAGACCAATCATCAAGCAGGTGGCCAGCCTGACGGATTTCTGCCGTGGCTGTGGCATGTGTGAAAAGATTTGCCCGAATAATGCCATCCGTCCGGTGCGCAATGCAGATACCCGCAAGACCCTGCTCTCGAAGGATAACGGCCCCATCAAGCGGGGCGGCCGTACCAACCTCAACGCTCAGCGTACGCTGGACAGCATTGTGGTGGGCCGCATCTCCCAGATGACGGACCCGTCTTTGGACGCTGCCCGCCATACCTTCGATATCCGCGCTCCGTTTGGGCGGGTACTGCCGGCTAAAGACCTGCCCTTTGAAATCAAGGATGGCAAATTGGTGCAAAAAGCCAAGACGCCGCCTGTGGATTGGATTTATCCGTTGATTTTCTCCGATATGTCCATCGGTGCACTGTCCACCCGTGCTTGGGAAGCTGTGGCTCTGGCTGTCGGCTATCTCAATGAGAAATGCGGCCTGCCGGTGCGCATGAGCTCCGGTGAAGGCGGTATGCCGGTTAAACTTTTGGAATCGGATTATCTCAAATACTTCATTATCCAGATTGCGTCCGGTCATTTTGGCTGGAACCGCATCATCAAGGCGATGCCGCATATGGTTACAGACCCGGCAGGTATTCTCATTAAAATCGGTCAGGGGGCAAAACCCGGTGATGGCGGCCTCCTGCCCAGCGCGAAAGTGGCGGAACATGTACAGGCCATTCGTGGTGTGCCGAAGGCAACACTTGCTTCGCCGCCGAACCATCAGGGATTGTATTCTATTGAAGAATCGGTACAGAAAATGCACCTGTCCATGAATGCAGCGTTCGGTTTCCGTGTGCCGGTCGGTATCAAGTGCGCGGCTTCGGCTACTTCCGTATCCGTGTACAACAACCTCCTGCGTGACCCCTATAAGATTTGCGGCGGTTTCTTCCTCGACGGCATTCAGGGCGGTACCGGTGCAGCTAACGAGGTTTCCCTCGACCATACGGGCCATCCTGTCGTATCGAAGATTCGTGACTGCTATCTGGCCGCAGTCAAGCAGGGCCTGCAGGGGCAGATTCCTCTCTACGGCGGCGGCGGTATCGGCATGACCGGCAATGCGGCGGCGGATGCCTTCAAACTGATGTGCTTAGGCGCCAATGGCGTGTTCGTCGGCAAGGTACTCATTCAGCTCCTGGGCTGTGTCGGCAACGAGCAGGGCCGCTGCAACTCCTGTAATACGGGCAAATGCCCCATGGGCATCTGCACGCAGGACCCGCGCCTCGTGAAGCGTCTGGATATCGACAAGGGCGCGCAGAAGATTGTGGACTATGTATTGGCCTTCGACTCCGAGCTCAAAAAGCTCATGGCGCCTATCGGCAACAGCTCGCTGCCTATCGGTCGCAGCGATGCGCTGGTATCCACGGACAAGGCCGTGGCCGACCAGCTCGGCATTCAGTATGTATGTTAATAGGGGGATAGCGTAATGTTCAAGATTAATACCATGAAGGGACATGACCGTATGTCCACCCAGGACCTGCTGCTGGCTATTGAAGAAGCTGTACGGCAGGGCGAAACGGAATTTGAAGTAGCGGCTTCCGGCCAGCATGATATTGGTGGCCCTCTGTGGCATCCGGAAGGCAAGACGCTGCATTTCCATATCACCAATGCCGGTCAGCGCGCAGGCTCCATGTGTCTGCCGGGCACGGAAATCGTGGTGGAGGGGGCAACCTCTGCTGATGTGGGCTGGCTTAATGCTGGCGGTATCATCACCGTCAAGGGCGATGCCGGTGATACGGCCGGCCATTGCTCTTCAGGCGGTAAAATCTTTATCGGCGGCCGTAGCGGTACCCGTACGGGTTCGCTGATGAAGCATGACCCGCTCTATGAGGAACCGGAGCTTTGGATTCTCAAGAACACAGGTTCTTTCTCCTTTGAGTTTATGGGCGGCGGCCGTGCTGTGGTCTGCGGTTATGACAGTGCAGAATTTGCGTCTGTACTCGGCGAACGTGCCTGTGTCGGCATGGTCGGCGGTGTTGTTTATGTCCGCGGCAATGTCGATGACTTCCCGGCGGATATCAAATGCCTGCCACTTGATGATGAGGATATTGCTTTCCTGCAGGGCGGTATGGATGACTTCCTGAACCATATCGAACGCAGTGAACTCAAAGGCGAACTTACCAACTGGCAGGAATGGCAGAAGCTCACGCCGCTGACCTTTGCAGAAAAGGCAGCCAAGGGCAACAACAAGCCTTCCATGCAGGCCTTCCGCATGAATGAATGGGTTAAGGGCGGTATATTCTCCGACGTTGCCCATGATGATTTTGCGGTGCATAATACGCTATCTACGGGGCTTTACCGTCTGCGTGTACCGAGCTGGGATAATGCCAAATTTGCGGCACCCTGTGAATTCAACTGCCCAACGGGCATTCCAACCCAGCGCCGCTTTGACTTGATTCGTCAGGGCAAGCTCGATGAAGCTTTCCAGCTGGAACTCGATTATACGCCGTTTCCTGGTTCGGTCTGCGGTTCTGTATGTCCGAACCCGTGTATGGATGGCTGTACCCGTGGCGGTATTGATGAGCCGATTCAGATTGGCGCTTTGGGCTATCGTTCGGCTTTCCTGCCGGTGGCAAAACCTTCCGTACAGACGGGCAAGAAAATCGCCGTTATCGGCGGCGGTGTAGCCGGTTTGTCTGTTGCTTGGCAGCTCGCGCGTAAGGGTCATAGCGTAACGGTCTATGATGAAGCGGAACATATCGGCGGCAAGCTGGAACAGGTTATTCCGCGCGGCCGACTGTCCCATGAACTCCTGGAAGCCGAACTCAAACGCATTGAAAGCGTCGGCGTAAAATTCGTATCCTCCTGCAAGGTAGATAAAGATAAATTTGCCCAGTTGCGCGGCGAACATGATGCGGTGGTTGTGGCAACGGGCGGTACGAAATCCCGCTTCTTCCCCTGGGAGGGGGCGGAACGGCTGACTATGGGGCTTGAATACCTCAAGGCCATCAATCGTGGTGAGCATCCGAAAACCGGCAAGCATGTGGTCGTTATCGGTGCCGGTAATTCCGGTATGGATACCTGCCGTGGGGCTTATGAAATGGGCGCAGAAACGGTAGTGGCGGTGGACGTACAGAAACCGGCAGCGTTCAAAGAGGAAATCGACTATGTAGAAGGTTTGGGCGGCAAGCTCGTCTGGCCGTTCTTCACCAATAAGATTACGGCTGAAGGTGTCTATGCTAATGACGGTACCTTCATTCCTGCCGACCAGGTTATCGTGTCCATCGGTGAAGAGCCGGTGCTCGACTTCCTGCCCGAAGACGAAGGCATTGAATTCTTCCGCAAGAGCTGGCTCGTGCCGAAGGCTGACCAGTCCATTGCCAAGGGCGTATTCACAGCCGGTGATACCATCAAGCCGGGCAGACTTACGGACGCCATCGGCAGCGGCCGTAAAGCGGCTTACTACGTTGACCAGTATGTGATGGGGCAGGAGGTTAAGCCTTTCCCGCAGAAGCAGCAGATTCCGGCGGGGAGACTCTCCAAGGCTTACTTTGACAAATGCCATCACTGCTTGCTCGGCGACCCCGTGGATGACCATGCACGCTGCGTCAGCTGCGGTACCTGCCGTGACTGTAAGATGTGTCTGGAATCCTGCCCGGAAAAAGCCATCACCCGCATCGAAAAAGCGGACGGCAGCTGGGAATACGTATCCGACCCCGATAAGTGCATCGGCTGCGGGATCTGTGCCGGTGTCTGCCCTTGTGGTGTCTGGAGCATAGAGGATAATCCGGAACCGATTAAGATGTATTCTACAGGTGCAAAAGCCTAAAATAAGATATTGTTTCACGTGAAACAAAAAGAGGATTGCTCATGGCGGGCAATCCTCTTTGTTTTCGCTATGTTTATTTAGCGCAAAAGCCTGCGCTGGTCAGGCCGTCGATGGTTTCAACGGCTTTGCCGTTTTGATAGTGCAAATCCGATACGAGTACCTTGCGAATATAGTGTTTCTGTTTCTGGCCTTTATCAAAGGTGAAGTAGCTGCTGGCCGAATGAATGACGAGGGGATTTCCTTTCGCATCCTGACCTAAGTACATCATCACATGACCGGGTTTGAATAGAAGTGCACCGACAGGTGCTTCTTTTACCTTGGCGAAACGTTGGGCTGTGGTGAGGCCGTCGAATTTCAGGCTCTGGGACATGGCCAGTTCCTGCTGGTCGGCATCGCGCGGAAGTTCAATGCCCATGCTGCGGTAGATGTCAGCGACAAAGGAGGAACAATCCACGCTGTCGTCCATACCGCCCCAGCCATATTCGTCACCAAGGAATTTCATGCTCTGACGGATAAAGTTGTTTGGAGTGCAGGGGAGGAAACCCTTGTGGACGCTGTCATCATCCGTAATTTTTACCGTTGCTTCGCTCAAGACGCCATTTACTTCTACGGGAACATAGGCCAGCCAGGTGTCATGCGCCTGCAGTTTATTCGAGGCCAGCGGGATAACGCTGCCCATTTGGAACAGTACCGTACAGGTGCCGCCTACGGAGACAACCTTTTTATTGGCGGTTACGACAAGAAAATCCTTGGAATTTACATAACGCTGCCAATGTTTGCGGTCTGTGATGGCCAAAGCGCTAAGGCTTACCCAGCCTGTATAATGGCGAGCCTGACAAAAGGCAAAGGCACCATCTTTACTCTTGTGCAGGATAATCACGGGTTCTGCCGGGTCGAGTGCTGTTGTCTGTAGATTGTCGTAGTGGAGACAGTTCACATCATCAAAGTAATTGTCAGCTGTGGGCAGCAGACGCATATTCGTGCGTTCTGTAATCAAAGCATATTCTCCGGTAATATTGCCCGTTAAGCCTTCAAGATTACAGTTAGCCTTTACTTGTTTGAAGTGCGCTGTAGGAACTTGTTTGCCGTTCGCACCATAAGCCTCGCCAGGTGTTTCTTCACCGCGGTAATCCTGTTGGGCGGCTAGTATCATTTCTTTTACCGCTGCAGCAGACTGGTGGATATTATAGGCTGCTAAATCCACCAGAGTTTTGCTTTTTTCCCGCATTGTGCGATTGAGGGTACTGATTTCCTGCTGGGTGAGCAAGACTTTGTCCCCATTGATGGTATGTTTTGTCCAATATGACGGTGTGGCGCGCTGGTCGGTAATGGCAATGGTATCTGCAGCAAATGTCGGAAGTGGTGAAAACATCATGGCACAAAGTCCAAGGCAACATCCGCTCACAGCAGTCAGAATTTTTCTTTTCATAGAGAGACTTCCTTTCCTAGCTTATAAGTGTTTATCCTATATATTCGCCATGATGTGGATATTATCCTACTGAAGTTTTGTTTCACGTGAAACATATGCAGGCATTTAATGTTGTCTGCTTATCCTCTTTTTGGCTGAGAATATCGAGTGAGTGGGGCAGACCAGGCGGCAAAGATGGCAGCCAACGCATTTTTTTCCGTCCCAAATAGGTTGGCGTTTTTCATTTAAGTGAATGGCTTGATGGCCGCCATCTGCACAGGAGATAACGCAGCGGCCGCAACCTAGACAAGTGTCGTGATTAAATTGGGGGAAAATAATGGTATCTCGTTCCAGTATATCAGTAGTCTCGCTTATGGAGTCGAGTGCCAGACCAGTAACATCTTTTACGGAATTAAAGCCTTTGGCATGGAGATAGTAGTTCAGGCCGGTTTTAAAATCCTCGATTATACGGTAGCCATATTGCATGACCGCTGTCGTGACTTGCAGGGAACTTGCGCCCAACAGCAAAAATTCCAAGCCGTCCCGCCAGGTTTCGATACCGCCCATGCCGCTGATATGTAAATTTTTCAGGTGAGGATTTTTGGCCAGTTCCGCGATAAAGCGCAAAGCGATGGGCTTTACGGCGTTGCCGCTGTAGCCACCCACAGCGGATTGTCCATGCACAGCAGGGCTGGAAATATAGGTATGGGGATTGACGTTCATGATGCTCTTGATGGTGTTGATGGCCGCAATGCCGTCTGCACCTCCTCGCAGGGCGGCTTCTGCCGCAGGACTCATTGTTGCAACATTGGGGGTGAGTTTTGCCAGAACCGGAATGGTCGTGGCTTTTTTTGCTGCTGCCGTGAAGCGTTCGACCAGTTCCGGTACCTGACCAATATCCGACCCCAGTCCTTCCTCCATCATATTCGGGCAGGAAAAATTCAGTTCGATGGCATCGGCACCGTTTTCCTGACAGGTATGGGCAAGTTCTCCCCATTCCGCTTCATTTTGCCCCATGATTGAGGCTAAAATGAATTTTGAGGGATATTTTTCTTTGAGGTGGCGGAAGATGGCCATGTTTTCTGGGACACTGTGGTCAGAGAGCTGTTCGATATTCTTAAAGCCAATCATACTGCCGTCAGCGCCATTAATGGAGGCAAAGCGGGGAGAGGCTTCGTGAATGTCCAAAGTGCAGATGGTCTTGAAGGCAGCACCCGCCCAGCCGGCTTCAAAGGCACGGGCGCACATATCATAGGTGCTGGCCACAACGGATGAGGACAGCAGAAAGGGATTTTCAAGCGGAATGCCGCAGAGATCTGTTTGCAGGGACGACTCGTCGCTAGGCTGGGGAATATCCAGATAAGGGGCAACATCTTCATGGAGACGGGTGATAAGCTCTTGTATAGGAACTTCCCCCGGACGCAGGCAGGCCTGTTGGCAGGGCGCTGGACAGTCGGCGCAGGGATTGCTCTCCGCCAGTCCGGCTGCAGCATAATCCTCATTGTTGAACCAAATATGGCGGAGAATTTTGTCAGGCTCTACTCCGTGGGGACAGGCACTGTCGCAGGGGGCATTATGGCAGAGCATACATTTTAGCATATCGCTGCGTCGGGTTATGCTGTGCAGTTTCATGACGATAATCCTCCTATTGGCATGTATTCACATCGTTGACGTAGATATTCGCCACGCTGTCCCAAAATGCCTGCAAGGCTTTGGGGCGGTATTTTTTCTGTGGTGCCGCGATAAAGATTTCCCGTTCCATCAGCGGATGATTTATGAGGTAGTAATTGAGGTTGTCATTGGGAGCGGCCATGCGGATAAGTGTGTCTGTGAGAAAGGTAGCCCCCAGGCCTGCGGCCGCCATGTGATAGGCCGTCATCAGCTGATTGAGGTAAAGGCGCACCGGGGGTTCGATGCCCACAGCCCGGAGCAGTCCTTTGGCCCGGCGGTTCATATCGTTGCCCCGGCTGAGCAGCAGAAAAGCGGTGTGGGCATAATGTTTGAGGTCAGCAGCGGGCGCACCGGGGGAAAGATGCCGGCCTGCAATGATATCCTGCCGGGAGTAGGCAAGTTCGGTGGCCCCTCTATCCATGCTCTTGGGGACAGCCAACATGATGCGGTCGGTAAAGAAGGTCAGGGATTCAAACTCCTTCGTATCGCATTCGCCACTGTCGATGACGAGGTCAATGGTGCCGTTTTTTAAGCCGGCGAATAGTTCCGCACTGCTGGATTCAACAACGGAAAGTTTTATCAAGGGATGTTTTTCGCTGAATTGCCGGATGAGTGTTGGCAGAAAGCAGGCGGTTACGAAATTAGTGCCGCCAATCACCAGGTTGCCGGTTTCCAGCTCAGCTAAGTCGGTTATATAACGATGAAGATTTTTCTGTATCTGGAAAATCTTTTCGGCGGCTTCAATATAGGCCTGACCTGCATCTGTGAGGCGCAGGGGAGAACGGGAGCGGTCGAATATTGGCATCCCGATTTCATTTTCTACTTTCTTAACGGCAGCGGATAGGGCCGGTTGGGTCATAAACAGCTTTTTGGCTGCTCCGGAAAAACTCTTTTCTTCATAGACCGTATAAACATAGTCCATGCCAGTCATAAGGTCTCACATCCTTATATATAAAAATATTTTATATCTTTTATATAGTTATAAGTATTTGCTTATATTTTATCCCAGTGTTATGCTTTAAGCAAGATGAACGTACGCAAATCTTCTTGAAGAAATACGAGGAGTGAGCAATATGAAAACAATCGGCATTATGGGCGGTATGGGGCCAATGGCTACCGTGGATTTGATGAAGAAAATCATTTTGGCTACACCAGCGAAGAATGACCAGGAACATATTCCCATGTTGGTGGATAACAACTCACAGGTTCCCGACCGCACCAAGGCGATTATGGGACAGGGGGCATCGCCGGCGCCGGAAATGGTGAAAAGCGCTAAACGGCTGATGATGGCTGGAGCGGATTTCATCATCATTGCCTGCAATACGGCGCATTATTTCCTGCCGGAAATCCTGCCGCAGATTACCATTCCTGTGCTTTCCATCATCGATGTGGCTGCTGCTAGTGTCAAAGAAAAGGGCTATCAGTCCGTTGGGGTGTTGGCTACTAGTGGTACTGTCCGCACGGGACTTTATCAGAGGACTTTGGAGGCAAACGGGATTAAATGCATCATGCCGGCTGTAGAAAAACAGCATTTGATTGATGATATGATTTACGATGGGGTCAAGTCCACAAATAAGGCTTATGATACGACAGCGGTTAGGGAGCTGCTGAAGGAAATGCAGGCGCAGGGCGCTGAGGCCTTTATTCTTGGCTGTACGGAAGTGCCTGTGGCTGTAGATATGTATGGGCTGGAGGGCACATTTATTGACTCCACTGACGAGCTGGCCAAGGCGGCTGTTAAATTTGCCAAGATGGAAGCTACGGATGGAACCATGATTGCATAATGTCGTCTATATGTTGCACGTGAAACAATCCCCTGCAAGCAGAGTCCTTGCAGGGGATTGTTCGTGTGTAAAATGTTGTAAGGGGGGTTAGCGGGCAAGTTTTTCAATAAGGGGGATTGCACCTTTTGCCATACCCGTACCGTCGTGGCCGACGCCAGGTACTGTAATCAGCTGCCAGTTAAACTTTAAGTCCAAACTGGTGGCTTTTTCTTGTGCATTTTTATAGAAGTTATGTCCGCGTTCCAAACGATTTTGACCTTGTGCATCTGCTTCGGGGGTTTTGCGCAGAGCTCCTGAACGAAGTGTATCATTTTCACCTAAGAGAATGACAACTGGTTTAGTAAAGGCATTACGGAAATCTTTCTTCGTCAGGTTCAGTCCTTTTATGCCATAGGAGTAAGGAATGCTTTCATCGGGCATGGTGTACCAGCCGGAGTTCGCCGCAATGATGAGGTCAGCAGAGGTGCCTTTGTTCAAGAGTACATAACGGTGGACGAGCTGGGCACCAGCAGAGTGGCCATAGATGATGACGCGGCTTTTCTTGGCATGCGCCTGTTTTTTGGTTTCTTTGATGATGTTATCGATTACCGGGAAAATCCACTGTTTTTGCGGCTGCACGTTTCCACCCGTGTTGTCATTGTCGATAACGTTGCCGAAGTTGTAATACCGTACGCCGGGGAATTTACTCTCGGTGAATTCCGGGCAGGCGATGAGGAAATTATGCTTTTCCGCATATTCCTTCCAGCCTTGGCAGTATTCTTCCGCATTGCGCTTCAGACCGTGAAAGACGACGACGATGGGGCGGCCATCTTGCCAGGCGGCTGGCTTGTAGGTATATACCTTTAGCGAATCGCTAGTGGCGCCAGCCGTTTCCGCCATGGAAAAGGCACTTAGACCGGTGGGGAGTGGCTGTTTTTGTGCATGGACATCGTGAGATGGCAAAAGGATACACGTTAATAGCAGCAACAACCCCATAAGTAGAGAACGACCTTTCATTAAAAGCACTCCTTTCAAGGGTGATATAAATAATCATATCCGCCTAACGGTAAGAATCTGTCAGTTAAGCTTCTTCCTGACCGTAGTTTGTACGGATATATTCCCAGAATTTATCGACCAGAGGCGGATGTTTTTCCTCCCGCCGTCTTACCATAGCGATATGCTTGTAAAAGGGCTCTGTTAAAGTGCGGGATACAACATCAGCATGGTGGTTGAAATAGGTCAAACCGCTTTCCGAAATCAGACTGACGCCTAATCCGGATTGGACAAGGTCAATGCGCTGGCCGGGCGTATTGCAGTAGGTAACGATATTCGGGGTGAAACCCGCTTTCTGGCAGGCTGCCATAAAGACATCATAGGAAACATTTTCAGCCGTAGGGAAGATAAAATTTTCGGTCTGCAAGTCCTTCAGGTTTATTTGTGCTTGACTCACCAGCGGATGGGCTGGGGGGAGAATAACCATAAAGGGTTCATGCTGTAAGGAGAGCAGTTCAAATTCTGCAGTGGACAATTCGTTGGGGACAGCCATAATGGCAATGTCTACTTCGTGATTGCCCAGCATGTGGCAGAGTTTTTTGCTCAGACAATTGGTCAGGGAAAATTGCATTTGCGGGGAGATTTCGGTATTGAATTTAGAAAATATATCGGTAAGGGGGAGTTTTCCAAGACCCGTAATCACGCCGACGTGCAAAGTGCCTTGATTGTCACGGGCATAGTGCTGCATTTGCAGCTCAAGATGATTGATATCGGCTATTATCTTTTGGGCATAGCGGTAAAATTCTTCACCAGCCGGGGTCAATGTAATGGGATGTGAAATGCGGTCAAGAAGTTTAACCCCTAAATCCTCTTCGAGTTTGTTTATTTGCTGCGATAGAGCAGACTGGGAGACAAAGAGTTGTTTCGCTGCTTTTGTAAAGTGGTGTGATTCTGCTACCGCCATAAAATACTGTATTTGCCGCAAGAGCATGACGCATCACCTTTCTGCGTTTTTTCGGTTTCGCCATCATTATATACTGCTTTGTCATATTTTGTCCAATTAGATTGACTAATAAATTTAGAAGTATTGCGAATTTTACATTTAGTCTAGCAAATATTATGATAATGGTGTGGCCATGACATTTTGTTTTATCCAATAATGTTTTACAGGAGGTAGTTGGTATGGAGCTGGAAAAACAGCACTATTTGGACGAACTGGCTGAACTCGTCAATATCGACAGTGTTTCCTCTGAGCCAGAAGGTGCCGGTAAGATTGCTGCTTTTATGAAGGGAAAGTATGAATCGCTCGGCTGGCTGGTCGAAGAAGTCAGGTTGTCACCGACCATTGCACCTTGTCTGCGAATTGTAAACAGAGAGACTGACCATTATGATGTATTGGTGCTGGCGCATATGGATACGGTATTTCCACTGGGAACGGCTGCTAAGCGCCCCTTTAGAGTAGAGGGAAACCGCGCTTATGGTCCTGGGGTAATCGATTGTAAGGCGGGTATGTTGAGCGGTTTTTATGCACTGGCAAATCTACAGGCGCGAGGCGCTCTGCAAGAAGCATCTATTTGTGTGTTTCTCAATAGTGACCACGAAGGCATAAGTTCAAGGTATTCGGCAGCGTATTCTACGGAATTAGCCAGAAAAAGCCGCTACGTTCTTGTCCTGGAAGCTGGTCGTGCCAATGGAAACCTGGTTCATAAACGCAAAGGAATTGCCAGGTACCATATCAATATCAAAGGGGTAGCTGCGCATGCAGGTGTGGATTATCAAGCAGGTAGAAATGCCGTTGAGGAATTAGCTCATTGGATTATTGCCCTGCAGTCGGCCACCAATCTTACCAAGGAGACTACGGTAAATGTAGGCAAGGTCTGGGGGGGGACTGGCATAAGTGCCGTACCGGGAGAAGCCGGTGCTGCAATTGATGTACGTTATTATGACAAGGCCGAAATAGAGCGTGTGTCTGGGGTTATGAATGCATTACATAATCAGCCGCATGTAGAGGGAACGGCAGCTACCGTGGAAGGTGGCATAACAAGACCGCCGATGCTTCCTACGGAAAAAACCATGGAGCTTTGCCGACGCATTGATGAAATAGGGCAGGAAATCGGGGTCGATTTTGGCTGGACTGCCAGCGGTGGCGGTTCTGATGGCAGTTTTTCCGCAGCTGAAGGAATCCCCACAATTGATGGTTTAGGGCCAGTGGGCGGTGGCGCCCATAGTGAGGGTGAGTATCTGGAAATCGATAGTATTATTCCCCGCTACGAATTGCTGTGCCGGATTATACAGCATATTGTCGGTTTACGGTAAAAGAGGAGGAGAGTTTATGTTAGCGTTGGCCTTGGCTCTGATAACTACTGTGATTGTGGCCTATATGATTCTAAAGAAGAAAAATGCCCAGACGGTGCTTTTTGCTGGCGGCATATTTCTGATGGCCATGACAATACTAATGGGGTATCCTTTGCTGGATGGCAAGAAAACAACAGGAATGGTCTGGTTTGATATCTTTAAGTTTATCGAGGATACTTTTAGCTCCCGCGCAGCTGGGATAGGTTTGCTCATTATGGCTGTGGGCGGCTTTGCTAAGTATATGGAGCATATCGGGGCAAGTCGTGTTTTGGTTCATTTATCTGCTAAACCGTTAAGTATGATGAAATCTCCGTATTTGCTTTTAGCGGTCAGCTATGTGGTAGGGCAGCTGCTGAATATCGTTATCCCCAGCGCGGCAGGCTTGTGTGTATTGCTGATGGCAACGCTTTATCCTGTACTGACCAGTTTGGGGGTCAGCCGTTTATCAGCGGCGGCGGTCATTGCCACAGCACCTTGTCTGGATTTAGGACCGGCATCTGGTACTGCTGTGTTTGCGGCGAAAACGGCCGGTTTGGACGTGGCGGATTATTTTGTTGGCGAGCAGATTCCCATAGCGGTGGTTACAATTTTCGCGATTGCCGTAGCGCATTTTTTGGTACAGCGCTGGTTTGACCGGAGGGATGGTGTAGAGGCGAAGTCGATGACGTTTGTGGCCGCTGAAAAGGACGATTCTCTGCCGCCTGCTATTTATGCGATTTTACCGCTGGTTCCCATAGCACTTGTGCTTGTTTTCAGCAAGCTGTGTATATCTACCATCAAGATGCCGGTGGTTACGGCGATGATTATCAGCATCGCGCTGGCCATGTTGTTTGAATTAGTCCGTACAAGGGACGTAAAGACTGTATTTGACAGCATTAAAGTTTTCTTTGATGGGATGGGAAAGATTTTTGCTACGGTCATTACCCTAATTGTTGCAGGTGAGACATTTGCCTATGGCTTGACGAAAATTGGGGCCGTGGATATGATTATCAGCGGTGCCCAGAGTTCTGGTTTCGGCGCAGCCGGAATAACCTTGGTGATGGTTCTGATTGTTACGGTATCTGCTGTCATTATGGGGTCAGGCAATGCTCCCTTTTATTCGTTCGGGGCATTGGTACCGGACATTGCTGCAAAAATGGCCATTTTGCCTGCCGCAATGATAACGCCCATGCAGATGGCGTCCAGTATTGCGCGCAGCGCTTCGCCAATTACTGCAGCGGTGGTTGCTGTAGCTGGGGTGGCTGATGTATCGCCGGTTGACGTAGTAAAAAGAACTGCAATTCCGATGTTGGTGGCCTTGGTTACCTCTTTTGTGATGTCTGTACTGGTGTAATTAATATTTTAGGATAAAGAGGAGTGCAGGTTATGAAAAAAACAGTTTTAGCCATGTTGTCAGCCAGTCTGGTAGTGGGAACGGCTGCGGGGGCCAGCGCTGCCGCAAATCCTTTTTCTGATGTGCCCGCAGAGCATTGGGCGTACGAGGCCATAGCGACACTGGCTGCTGACGGGGTTATCGAAGGTTATGGTGATGGCCGCTATCAAGGGGCACGCAATATCACCCGCTATGAAATGGCGCAGATGGTGGCTAAGGCCATGGCAAAAGAAACGGGCAATCCAGCTGACAAAGGCCTTGTGGATAAGCTGGCAGCTGAGTTTGCTGAGGAATTAAATAATTTTGGTGTGCGTGTGGCCAAGTTAGAGAGAAATGCTGATATGGTAAAGTGGTCTGGCGAAGTTCGATATACTTACACCAGTGAACGGACCGAGGACACCACGGGAAAAACGAAGGATTCCACCAAGGAGGCGCTTTTATTGCGTCTTGAACCTAAAGCACAGGTCAATAAGAATTGGAATGTGCATGCACGGCTAGATTCGAGCATTGATACAAAAAAAGATGACACGGGTGATGTGGAATTAAAGCGTTTGTGGGCGCAGGGAAATTATAAGAATTTCAATGTGAAGATAGGGCGTATTCCGGATGCGACAAGTTATGACAAGAATTTAATGTTCTTTACCCAATTATCCGGTGTAGAGGTTAATTTTGGGAATAAGGTTAAGGTGCAGGCTCGTGCAGGACGCATAAATAAGGCTAATCTGCGTTATGAACAAGCACTGAATCGAGCCACCAAGCGCAAAGCTTCTGAAGATGTAGCATCTATACAAAGTTTGGCCGTAACGGTTAATCCGGGAAAGCTTTCATTGACCGGTGCTTATTATCACCTTAAGAGTGGTATGTTTAAAGACACGTTTTACAGCAGAGGAGCCAATGAGGAAAATGCTCATATCTGGGAAGCAGCGGCAACTTACCGCTTTGACAAGAATGTTTCTCTGACCGGTGCTTATATGCAGAATACAGCCGCAGATTACTATAATCGTTCCGGACTGCTGCATCTTGCCTATAAGGGCGCCAATAAATTGCATCAAGGCTCATGGGGGGCTTATCTATCGTATCGTCATCAAGGCGCTAATACATCCATGTATCCATCTTGTGATGGCGCCTTCTATAATACGAAGGGCGTAGAAGTTAGCGCACAGTATACCATTTTCCCCAATGTGCAGGCTAAGGCAATTTATTTTCGGGGCAAGCAGCTCGAAAATGACCGCAAGGCAGAAAAACTGTTCGCCCGCGTAGAGTATTGGTTCTAATCCTATCGTTTCCTTCATGTTGCACGTGAAACAAGGCCCTGCAAGCGTTTTTGCTTGCAGGGCCTTTGTGTCAGCTGATTTGCCATGTAACATGACTGCCTTTTTCGTTTTTATTGACGATGAGTTGGTTGTCGATTTCCTGTTTGAGCTCCGTTACATGGGAGATAATGCCGATGAGTTTATTGCCGGCAGAGAGGCGCTTGAGGACTTTGATGGCTTGACTGCGGGAGTGGTCATCAAGGGAACCAAAACCTTCATCGATAAACATGATATCGAGGTTGATGGCGGTGGTGTTGGCTTGAATCTGGTCAGACAGGCCTAGCGCCAGTGACAGGGCGGCCATAAAGGACTCGCCGCCAGAGAGCGTTTTGATATCGCGCTCCTGACCGGTGACGGTGGAATAAACCCGGAGGTCGAGGCCGCGATTCTTGCCCTGTCCCGCATCTTCCACAGGCATCAGGCGCAATTCGAATTGTCCGGCGGACATCTCAGCAAAGCGGTAATTGGCGGCCAGAAGGATTTGCTGTAAATAATGGCGCTGGACGAAGGTTTCAATATCCATGCGGCTGCCCGTCATTTTACCGGAGAGGCGGCTGTAGAGATTTTCGATGCGCGCCGCCGCGGCAATTTTATTGTTGCGATTGCCCATGAGTTCGCGTAAGGATGCAGTGGCTTCTTCATTGCGTTGTCGCAGCTGCTGCAGGTGTTTTAGCTTGTCACCAAGCTCCTGCCATTGAACATTAAGCGTATCCTGTGTGGCGGCAAGAGCGGTTAAGTCAGGACGTTGCTGGCCGTTGATATTTTTTAGCTGTGTCTCTTTCTGTCCCTGAACTTTTAAGGCGGTATTTTTATACTGCTGATAACGAGTTTTTTTATCCTCACCATCCTGAGCTGTGTATTCGGCAGTTAGGGCTTGCCATTGCGCTTCCGTCATATTTTTGGTTGTGCAGTGCTTTTGATAGGCTTCATAGGCTGTTTCCTTGGCCGTATTTTGCTGGGGAATTTTTTGGCTGCAGTCTTTGATGATGGTTTCGGCTTCCTGTCGGGACTTCTGGGCTGCTGCCAGTTCGCCTTCGGCTTTTTTCGCTTTTTCTTGTGCCTGTTGGAGTTGTTTTTGACCGGCCTCTAACGCTGCTTCGGCAGCGGCAGGAGAATTATAGGTCTGTTGTCCTTTTAAGGTGGTCAGCTGGCTGGAAAGGCTCTGCCACTTGGTTTCGAGTTCCCTGTGCCTTGTGTCGGCCTTTTGGGCGGTCTGTTCCAGTTCTGCGAGCTTATTGCTGCTGGTGGCTAGATTCTCTTTGAGCGCGTTGGCTTCCTGTACTTCCAGCGAATATTTTTGCAGTTTCTGCTGGATGACGGCGGCCCATTTATGCAATTCCTGAGCGATAGCAGACAGGCTGGTGTCGGCGGGAATTTTGGCTTCCTGCAGACTGGCCGTGAATTTTTCCTTGGCAGACTGGTATTGTTCCGTGAGATTTTTGCAGTTTGTCAGGGCTTCACTGGCTTTTTGCGCGGCCTTGCTCTGCTGAATGTTGAGCTGATTGACCTGCTTCTGTAAGTCTTCCAATGCCTGCCGCTCAAGCGGTTGTTCACTGGCAGACAGGACATAGGGATGGGGGTGTGTGGTGGAACCGCAGACCGGGCAGGGCATATTGGGCTCTAAGTCGGCCGCTAAAAGGCCAGCCTGAGCATTCAGGAAAATCCGATGGGCGTGTTCATAGGCATCACGTTTTTGCTGGTAGTTATCTTCTGCCTGCTTGAAGGAATTTTGCGCCTGTGTTGCTGCGTCATGAGCGGCTGAGCGCTTTTTGTCCAGTTCTGCCAGTTCCAGCTGTTGTTTTTGCCAGGCTTCTACTTTCCCCTGTTTCTCTGCCCATTTCTGTTTTTCACCTGCGGCTGAGGATAATTCCTGAAAGCGCTTGTTCCATTGCTTGATGTCCTCGTTAAAATCGGCGAAGCTTTTTTGTGCCTTCTCTTTTTCTATTTGGGCAGCAGCAGCTTGCGCTTGGGCAGCGGCACAGGCTTTTTCGGATGCGGCTATGGCGGCAAAATTTTCTTTGGCGGCCGTAACTTTTGTCTGCAGTGCGGAGAAGGCGGATAATTCCTGTGTGTATGCCTTCTTGGCTGCCTGACTTTGGCTCGTGGCTGTTTCTTCAGCTGTTTTGAGTTCGGGAAGGCGGGCTGTTTCGCGTTCCTTTTGGGCCATGGTATCCTGCAGGAGTTTTGCCTGACTGGCGTAGAGGTCATGGGCTGACTTTATCTGATAGGCATCCATGATTGCCTGAGCGAGTTGGGCATTTTTTTCCTGATCGCTCTGCTGGGCTGCGAGTTCCTTTTCTTGTTCCGTAATCTTATCCAATTCAGCATAAGCGCCTGCGAGAAGTTTTCCTGCAGTATACTGGGATATGCTCTGTTCTCTTTGCGCCGATAGCGTCGTAAAGTTCTGCTTGAGTTCCTTTTCCTGTTGGGCAAGGCTTTCACAGAGAGAGGGCAATTCTTCCAGCAGTTTTTCGATGGTGACGATATTCGGCTTTTCGGACTTGATAATGGCTGCTTTTAGTTCGGCTATAGAATGGTCAGAGGCTATATTTTCCGGCAGCTGTATATCTTCGGCTTTCAGTTTGCAGCGCAGCAGGAGTTTATCCATTTCACTCTGGGCTGCCTTGTTCCGCTCCTTTAAGTTATCCGTAATCTGTTGAAAAATAGCGGTGTTGAACAGCTTGCGGAAAATCTCCTTTTTTGTGCCTGAGTCTGTGCGCAGGAGTTCCATAAATTCCCCTTGGGCAATCATGCCGACCTGCATGAACTGCTCCTTGGTCAGGCCGATGATTTCCTGCAGCTTATTGTTGATTTCGTTATTCTTGCCGCTGAAATCCCGGCCATCAGGCATGGTCAGCGCAATGGTTTCATTGACAGGGATATCCCCGCCCTGGCCACGTTGGCGTTTGCGCAGATGGGCAGGGGAGCGGTGGACGGTATAGATTTCTTCAGCGCCGCCTTTGGCTTCACTGAAGGTCAGCTCCACAAATGGTGTGACATCTCTGCCGACAAACTGGCTTTGCAGGTCGTTGCCGTTTTTTTTGTTGGTATTGGAGCTGTTTTCGCCATAAAGGGCGTAGACCAGGGCATCAAAAATCGTGGTCTTGCCTGCACCGGTATCTCCGGTAACGAGAAAAAGACTTTGTACGGGACGTGTAAAGTCAATGATGGTTCGCTCCCCATAGGAGCCAAAGGCCTGCAGGGTCAGTTTTATGGGTTTCATGCCTGTTTCTCCTTTCCGTTCGACTGCTGTATGTCGTTGATGATTTCTGTAAGCAGTTTTTCTTCTTCTGGGTCAATATCTTCCAAAAAATTTTTACAGAGGTCGAAGGGGGAAAGGATATCTTGAGCCGTAATCTTTTGCTGATAGTTGACCTGCCGCTGACTTTCCCGTTGGATTTCTAACAGGTTGGGGAAGGCTTCGCGCAGTCTGTCCTGCATGTCGAAGACATCCAAGTCCTCTTTATCCGTGAGGGTGATGCTGACATAATCATCAGAAGGCAGGGCCAGTATATTTCGGAGCGTATCTTTCAGTTTGCGGACAGGGTGCAGTGGTTCCAGGGGGAGTACGGTGGTCTTAACATTGTTTTTTTCCGCCAGTTCCACCTCAATGATTCCCTTAGTTTGGCCAGCCTCGCTGATGGAGCAGGCCAAAGGTGTGCCGCAATAACGGTAACAATCCTTGCCGTTGAGTTTTTGAGGCTTATGGATATGGCCAAGGGCGGCGTAGTCGAACTGCTCCAGTATATCGCCGTTGATGGAGTCGATATTGCCCACGGTGATGATTTCGGAATCACTACGAGTGACATCATCAGCACTGCCTCCGATGGAAAGATAGAATTGATGGCTGACCAGCACATTGCGCTGCGTCTGGTCAATTGTTTCACGTGCAACAAGAGCATGGAGGGCGGCGTCATAGGATAGATTATTTCCGTTCTCATCCGTACCTGTGATGCGTTTGACCATGGAGGGCTTGACGAAGGGCAGCAGGTAGAAGTTTACCGGGCCGTACTCATCGCTAAGGGTGACTTTGGGGATGTATTCATCTTCTTCCATGGGGGGCAGGCCGATGAGATGGATTTTATGACTGGCCAGCACCTGGCGGAATACATTGACCCGCTGGGCGCTGTCATGGTTTCCGGAAATCAGCATGATTTCCGCATGGGGCACCGCCTGATGCAGTTGGGTGATAAACTCGTCAAACAGGCCTACAGCCTCTGCTGAGGGTATGGCCTTATCATATATATCCCCTGCGATAACAACGGCCTCTGGCTGGCGTTCACGGGTTTTGGTGACGATTTGTGCCAATATATGCTGCTGGTCCTCGGTCAGGTCATGGTTGATCAGCTTCAGGCCGATATGCAGGTCGGATAGATGAAAGAATTTCATGGCTGCGCCTCCTGTAGGATAATTGCTCTCTCTATTATACCGCGAAAATTGCGCACGAAAAAGCCAGCCCAAGGGGACTGGCCTGACTTTTTCTAATGTGATGTTGTGTTATGGAAAGGAAGAGAGAATATACAACAGTTATATACTCTCAAGTCTTCGATAAATAGTATTATGTCATAGAAATAGGGAAGTGTAAAATACGGTTTTTTGATAAATGTATAAGTTTTTCCTATATGTTTTGTGTCCTGACAAGAGAAGGTTTGCCTGTGGTAAAAGTGGAACAACGGGGTTATAATAAAAAGAACAGAATGATGAGGTGAAGAATGATGACCCTTATACAGATGCGTTATTTTTATGAAGTCTGCCAATGGCAGAATATCACCAAAGCAGCGGAGCATCTGCATGTTTCCCAGCCTACCATCAGTGTAGCCATGCAGACTCTGGAGGCAGAGACGGGCTTGAATCTCTTCCATCGTGAAGGAAGAAAGATACTCATTACCAATGAGGGAAGCAAATTACTTGGCAAAGTCAAACACATTTTGGACCAGATAGACCAGTTAGATGATGAAATTCAGGACATGGCACACAATCGCAATCATATTCGCATGGCGATGCCCTTGCAGCTCGGGACACAATTCCTGCCCCGGATTCTGGGTGAGTTCCGTCAGCAGCATCCGGAAATCCGCCTGGATATCATTGAATCCGGCGGTATCTCTGCCTTGAACATGGTGGAGGAGGAGAAGCTCGATATCGCCTTTACCAACTATGAAGCCGGTTTTAGCCAAAAACTCAATTATGAAAAGCTCTTTGCCTGCGAATGCTGTCTCGTAACCCGTCCGGAAAATCCCTTGGCGGCAAAATCATATATTACATTGGAGGATGTCCAGGAAGAACCGCTGGTCTTATTGGATAGCAGTTTCTTTGTCTATCGCATGGTACATGATATGTATGCCAAGGAGAACGGCAAGCCGCAGATCGTGCATTATTCGCCGTATCTGCATACCATCAAGAATCTGGTGCGGGCTGGGATTGGCAGTACCTTCCTAACACGTCAGGCTGTTCTACAGCGGGATGATTTGGTTGTTATTCCCATGAAAGAACCCTTCTATATCAATTCCGGCATCGTCACCAAGAAGGGCCGGCAGGTCTATGATGACGAGCGGCTGCTCATTAAGTATCTAAAGGAAATCACCGGCAACTGTGCACGGTGACACAATCCTGGTCCCCAGCAGATTTCTTTGCCGGGGGCCTTCTTATAAAAAGAATTTACTGAAAATACCATAAAGATTTATAAATATAGCACAAATAAAAAACGATAAAAACATTGACAAAGCAATTTGGTAATGTTATATTATAAATGTGCTCGAACACAGAATGGTAAATCACAATGGTAGACAACAAAGAAGCGAGGTTAGTACACAATGACAATGGGTTCCTCTAATGCACAGGAGAAGAAAATCTCCAGCGCATTCATTTATTTCTTTGGTTCGTTTGGTGGTATTCTTTTTGGCTATGATATCGGCGTTATGACCGGCGCACTTCCCTTTCTGCAGAATGACTGGGGCCTGGCAGGAAACGCCAGCATTATCGGCTGGATTACTTCTTCTGTAATGTTCGGCGCCATCTTTGGCGGCGCTTTAGCAGGTCAGCTTTCTGATAAGCTGGGCCGCCGCAAAATGATTCTTTTATCAGCACTTATTTTTGTCGTAGGTTCGATTTTATCCGGTTTGGCACCGCAGGACGGTTCCCTATATCTGATTGCGGTTCGTGTGCTTTTGGGCTTGGCTGTTGGTGCAGCATCTGCACTCGTGCCGGCTTATATGTCGGAAATGTCTCCGGCTCGTCTGCGCGGGCGGCTCTCCGGTATCAACCAGACCATGATTGTATCCGGTATGCTCCTGTCTTATGTAGTTGACTTCTTATTAAAAGATATGCCGGAAACGCTGGCTTGGAGACTCATGCTGAGTCTGGCCGCCGTACCTGCCATCATTTTGTTCTTGGGCGTACTTCGCCTGCCGGAATCTCCGCGTTTCCTCGTCCGTCATGGCAAAATTGAGGAAGCTCGTCAGGTGCTTGGCTTTATCCGTGAAAAACATGAAGTGGATGCAGAACTCCGCGATATTCAGGAAACGGCTCAGGAAGAATCGGCAGCAGCTGCCAATACTTCCTTTAGTACACTTCTCTCTGATAAATATCGCTATCTGGTTACCGCTGGCGTTGGTGTGGCTGCCTTCCAGCAGTTCCAGGGCGCTAATGCAATTTTCTATTACATTCCGCTGATTGTGGAACAGGCTACGGGTCAGGCCGCCAGCTCCCAGCTGATGTGGCCGATTATTCAGGGCATTCTGCTGGTTCTTGGTTCGCTGGTATTCCTGGCTGTGGCTGACCGTTTCAACCGCCGCACGCTGCTGACTTTGGGCGGCACGGTTATGGGCCTGTCCTTCATCCTGCCGGCTGTTATCAACAGCATTGTGCCGGATACGGACCCCATGATGATTGTTGGTTTTCTGTGTGTGTATGTTGCGTTTTACTCCTTTACCTGGGCACCCCTTACCTGGGTAATTGTTGGTGAAATATTCCCCTTGGCAATTCGCGGCCGTGCTTCCGGTATGGCTTCCTCCTTCAACTGGATTGGCTCCTTCCTGGTCGGTCTGTTATTCCCCATTATGACCGCCAGCATTTCGCAGGCCGCCGTATTTGCCATCTTTGGCTGCATCTGCCTCTTAGGCGTAGCCTTTATCCGGAACTGTGTACCGGAAACGCGTGGTGCAACGCTGGAAGAAATTGAAGCAGCGGGAATTGCACACGAAAAAAAAGATGAAGCCTGCCCGGCGACAAATATGGGCTAAATATACGACCTCGTTCATATCTGATGTGGACGAGGCGGTATATTAAGATATAACCGTCATCATTTAGGAGGTTATTGGTTATGGACTTGGTAAAAAATGCGGCTAGCATTGAAAGCGGTGCTACGGCACTAGGGGTGGAGCTGGGTTCCACACGCATCAAGGCCGTGCTCGTGAACGAGAACTGTGAAACGTTGGCAACTTCCAGTTTTGAATGGGAAAACCAACTGGTGGACGGCATCTGGACTTACGAAATGTCCGAAGCCTGGAAGGGAATTCAGACCTGCTTTAAGGAGCTGGCAGCGGATGTCAAGAGTCGCTATCATGTGTCCCTGACACAGATTGGTTCCATCGGCATCAGTGCCATGATGCACGGCTACCTGCCCTTTGACAAGGACGGCAAGCAGCTGGCGCCCTTCCGCACCTGGCGGAACAATATCACGGGTGAAGCGGCAGATAAGCTGACGGAGAAACTTTCCTTCAATATTCCGCAGCGCTGGAGCATTGCCCATCTGTACCAGGCCATTCTGAATGGTGAGGAACACGTAAAGGATATTGACTTCTTAACGACTTTGGCAGGCTACATTCATTGGCAGCTCTGCGGTGAGAAGGTTTTGGGCGTCGGCGATGCCTCGGGCATGTTCCCGATTGATGAGGCAACGGGCGATTATGATGCTGGCATGGTCAAGATTTTCGATGGCCTGCCGGAAGTGGCAGCGTTCCCCTGGAAGCTGACGGCAATACTGCCGAAATCCCTACGGGCTGGCGTGGAGGCCGGTCATCTGACGGAAGCCGGGGCAAGATTGCTCGACCCCACTGGCACATTGCAGGCCGGTGCCCTCATGGCACCGCCGGAAGGGGATGCCGGCACGGGTATGGTATCCACCAACAGCGTGCGCAAACGCACGGGCAATATTTCTGTAGGTACTTCCGCATTCTCCATGAATGTGTTGGATGAACCCTTGAAGCAGGTGCATCGCGATATCGACATCGTAACAACCCCTGACGGTGCCAATGTTGCCATGGTACATGTTAACAACTGTTCTTCTGATATCAATGCCTGGGTGAATATGTTCGGCGAATTTGCCAAGGCCATTGGCCACGAACAGACGCCGGCAAAACTCTACAGCACCTTGTTCAACACTGTACAGGGCGCCGACAAGGATGCAGGCGGTCTGGTGAATTACAGCTGCCTTTCCGGTGAGAATATCACCAACGTGGAAGCCGGCCGGCCGTTGTTTGTCAGAACCCCGCACAGCCATATGAGCCTGGGCAACTTCATGCTGGCGCAGCTCTACGGTGCCTTTGCGCCGCTGAAAATCGGCATGGATGTGCTGATTAAGGATGAAGGTGTAAAGACTGATGTGATGGTGGCTCAGGGCGGTCTGTTCAAGACGCCGGTCATTGCACAGCAGGTGCTGTCCGACAGTCTGGGGATTCCCATTACCGTAATGGAAACTGCCAGCGAAGGCGGTCCTTGGGGCATGGCAGTGCTGGCAGTCTACGCCAAGACAAATGCAGGTCAGGAAAGCCTGCCGGATTTCCTGGATACCAAGGTTTTCAAGAATCCTCAAAGCACCACGCTGACACCTAATGCAGAAGGTGTTGAGGGCTGCAAGAAGTTTATTGCGGCTTATCAGGAAGGTCTGCCGCTGGAACAGCAGGCCGGTAAAGTCGTCGCGGATAAATAAGTCAATAATGTAGAAGGGAAGTAATTTCAATGTTGGAAGTAAAAAATTATGAATTTTGGTTTGTTGCAGGCAGCCAGCATCTCTATGGTGAAGAACAGCTCAAAAATGTAGAACGTGACACGCAGGACATTGTGGACAAACTCAATGCCAGCGGCAAACTGCCGTATAAGGTCGTCTGCAAAGGCGTTATGACCACGGCTGATGGCATCACGCAGTTCATGAAGGATGTCAACTATCATGATGAAGTAGCTGGTATCATCACCTGGATGCATACCTTCTCTCCAGCCAAAAACTGGATTCGCGGCACGAAACTCCTGCAGAAACCGCTCCTGCATCTGGCTACCCAGTATCTCAACGAAATTCCCTACGCTACGATTGACTTTGACTACATGAACCTCAACCAGAGTGCTCATGGCGACCGTGAATACGGCTATCTTAACTCCCGTCTGAACATCAACAACAAGATTGTTTATGGCTACTGGGGTGACGAGGAAGTTCAGAAGGAAATTGCTGACTGGCAGGATGTAGCTGTAGCTTACAACGAAAGCTTCCATATCCGCGTCTGCCGTTTCGGTGATACCATGCGTGACGTAGCTGTTACCGAAGGTGATAAAGTAGAAGCTCAGATTCAGCTCGGCTGGACGGTTGACTACTGGCCGGTCGGTGAACTCGTGGATGAGGTAGATGCTGTTTCGGAAGCTGACATCGACGCAGAATACAAGAAACTGGCTGAAATGTACACGCTCAATCCGCAGGACAACCCGCAGGAAAAATTTGAGGCATCTGTACGCTATCAGCTCCGCGAATACATTGCCATCAAGAAATTCCTCGATGATAGAGGCTACAATGCTTTCTGCACCAACTTCCAGGACCTCAAGGGCCTCAAACAGCTGCCGGGCCTGGCTGCCCAGATGCTGATGCGTGACGGCTATGGCTTCGCTGCTGAAGGTGACTGGAAGCATGCTGCTCTGACCCGCCTGCTGAAAATCATGGCCCACAATGACCGTACCGTATTTATGGAAGACTATACCCTTGACCTGCGCAAAGGCCATGAAGCAATCCTCGGTGCGCATATGCTCGAAGTTGACCCGACGATTGCCAGCGACAAACCGAAAGTTGAAGTTCATCCGCTCGATATCGGCGGCAAGGATGACCCGGCCCGTCTGGTATTCACCGGCGCTGATGGCGAAGCAGTCGATGTAACGGTCGCTGACTTCCGCGATGGTTTCCGTATGATCAGCTATCCTGTTGACTGCCGCAAAGCAGAGGCTGAAACCCCGCATCTGCCGGTGGCAAAACAGCTTTGGACGCCGAAATGCGGCCTCAAGAAAGGTTCCACCGAATGGATTAAAGCTGGCGGCGGCCATCACACGGTACTGTCCTTCCGCCTCACGGAAGAACAGATTCATGACTTGGGCGTAATGCTGGGCGTAAATCTCGTTGAAATCTGCTAAGTCCTATAAAAAGCCCCTATTGTAATAGAGTCGTTCATCTTGTATGATAAGTACAGATGAACGACTCGTTTTTTTTATGAAGTTGGTGAAACTATGAAAAGAGTAAACTGTGTATTGGTAATTTCTTTGTTGGTGGTGCAATTTATGCTGCTGGGGGGCACTATTGCTCAGGCAGGTGCGTCAAACAGCAGTCCCATGGAAAAAGCCATCGCTTGGGCCATGAAGACAGCGGCCGATAATCGTCATGGCTATAGTCAGGGAAAGGAAAACGCCACGGCTAGCCGTCCTTATACAGGTTCCCGCGAAGGCCCGGACTATGACTGCTCATCCTTCATCTATCACGCTCTGGAGCACGCGGGCTTTCCGATTATTGAGGCCTGGCATAAAAATCCTGATTATAGGAGGCTTTATCATGGCAAGCAGTATACGGGTGATGCGGATACCATCTGGCCTGATTTGCAGAGAATCGGCGGTTTTACCCGCTATTCCTGGCAGGCTGTGAAAAACAATCTGAAGCGTGGCGATATTCTCTGTGATCCGGCACATCATGTGGCTTTGTATGTTGGCGATGGCTGGACCGTGGAAGCCAAAGGTGTGCAAAACGGGCAGGGCGGCGATTGGCGCACCGGCGACCAGGGCGGCGAAATCGACTGCTATAGTGCCTATGGGCGCGGGTGGACAGAGGTTTACCGCTATACAGGAAAATAATCAGGCTCCAATCCACTCTTTGAAGCGTTCTGGCTGGCTGTTTATTACCAGTTCCTCCGGGAACTGGTATTTTTGTATGAGTTCCTGTGCGCAGGCATGATTGCCAACGTCCAAATCAATATGGGCGTCGCTGCCCATAATTACCATAGTGCCGTGTTTCTGGCAGGCTGCGAGCAGCTCTCCGGCAAGCTCTCTTGAACCCTGGCGGCTGCCGCCGGGTGTGTAGGAGCTGTTGTTGCATTCGAGCAGCACGTGATTTTCCTTGGCGGCTTTGGCCAATGCATCAAAATCCACAGGATATTTGGGATTGTCCGGGTGGCCGATGATTTTGACCCGGGGATTTTTCATGGCACCAATCAGGGCGGCGGTGTTCTGCTCTTTCGTGCCGGGCTTTATGCAAGGGTCGTGGAGGCTGGCAATGGCATAGTCCATGCGGTCGAGCAAATCCTGACGCAAGTCTGTGCTGCCGGAATAGTCGATGATGTTGAGTTCAGCCCCCATGACTAAATCGATGCCGTAGGCATCACGGCGGATGACCTTGAAGTTGCAGAAATAATATTCATGAAAGGAGCCGGGCATGGAGGGCGCGTGGTCGGAAATGCCGATAAGTTTGAGTCCCTTTTCCTTGGCGGCGGTAATCATTTCCCGCAGGGTGCTGTAAGCGTGAACACTGGCGATGGTATGGGTATGGACATCGAGCAAATCTAACATAAAAAAACCTCCAATTAAAATATTCCTTATCATCATAGCGCAGTTAGGGATATTTTACCATAGCAAAACCTAGCTTATCGCGTATGATTGTAGTATATTATAGGGAGAAAGTTGCGGGGAGGTTTTTTTTTGGCAAATGAGCGGGCGATAAAGGCCATGAGTGAATTTTTGGAAGCCGTAGGCGTGGATATAAAGGCCCGGGGCATGGAAAAGACGCCGGCCCGGGTGGCACAGATGTATGAGTTTCTGTTTAACGGAATGGGCAAGGAGACGGAACCGCTTTGGGGAGAAACATTTGATGCAGGTTCGGATGGCATTGTGGCGGTGCGACATGTGCCGTTCTACTCCATGTGCGAGCATCATCTGGTTCCCTTTTTCGGGGAGGCCAGCATTGCTTATTTGCCGGAAAATGGACGGGTAGCAGGCTTCAGCAAGTTCTCCAAACTGGTGGAGCAGCTTTCCCATCAGCCCCAACTGCAGGAAAGACTTACCGCGCAGATTGCAGCGGCCGTGCAGAAGGATTTGGGGGCCAGAGGCGTATTGGTCATCATCGAAGCCCAGCAGCTCTGCATGACCATGCGGGGGGATTTGGCACATGGCACCCGCACGGTAACCTCGGAATGCAATGGCGTATTTAAGGAAGATACCGCCCTTTATCAACAGGCATGGATGATTTTGGGAGGAGAAAAGGCATAATGGTACAACGGAAATACACGTTTGCGGATGGCAAGACGTTGACTTTAGGCGAAAAAACATTGGTCATGGGCATACTCAACATCACGCCGGATTCCTTTTCCGATGGCGGCAAGTTCAATACGCGGGACAAGGCACTGCGCCATTTGGAAGAAATGGTGGCCGACGGTGCCGATATCATCGATGTGGGCGCTGAATCCAGCCGTCCGGGCTTTACGCCGATGCCGGCCAGCGAGGAAATGGAACGGCTCATGCCTTTGTTGGAAGAAATCCTCAAAAACTCCCCAGTGCCCATATCGGTGGATACATTCAAAGCGGAAACCGCGCGGGCGGCGGCTAACGCCGGGGCGCATATCCTCAATGATATCTGGGGCCTGCAGTATGCGGCTGAACCGGGAGAAATGGCCAAGGTGGCGGCCGAATGCGGCCTGCCAGTAATCGTGATGCATAATCAGAATGGCACGGAATACAGCGGCGATATTATCGACGCTATGCAGAGCTTCTTCCAAGAATCTTTGCGCATTGGCCGGGGCGCGGGCATGCAGGACGAACAATTCATCTTTGACCCGGGCATAGGCTTTGGCAAGACGGCTGAGCAGAATGTGGAGGTTCTGCGACGGCAGGAGGAACTCTTAACGGTGGCTGGACAGGAATATCCATTGCTGCTGGCTGCCAGCCGCAAGAGTTTTATTGGCAAGACGTTGAATCTGCCTGTAGAGGAGCGTATGGAGGCCACCGGGGCTGCCTGCGTGGTTGGTATTATGAAGGGCGCGTCCATCGTGCGGGTGCATGATGTGAAGCCGATTGTACGGATGTGCCGGATGACAGATGTGATTTTAAGGAGCAAGGAAAATGGATAAGATTAAACTGACAGGCTTGAATTTCTATGGTTATCACGGCTGCTTGCCTAGTGAACGGCAGATGGGGCAGGAATTTATCGTGGATATTTCCATGTATTTGGATTTGAAGGAAGCAGGCAAATCCGATAAATTGACGGCCACGGTGAATTATGCCGAAGTTTACGACGTAGTGAAGAAAATCGTGGAAGGCGAACCGCGCAAGCTCATTGAAGTGGTTGGCGAAGAAATCGCCCAGACAGTTTTGAAGGATTTCCGTTTGGTGGAAAAAGTGCGAGTAACAGTACATAAGCCCCACGCACCCCTGCCGGGAAGATTCACGGACGCTTCAATTAGTGTCGTGCGTTCGCGGAGCTGATATGAAAATTTATCTGAGTTTGGGGGCAAATTTGGGCAATCGCGGGGAGACCTTGCGGGAAGCCCTGCGGCAAATTGCCTGCCTGCCCCAAACAGCCTTAAAAGCGGTGGCTCCTTTCTATGAAACTGCCCCTTGGGGCAATCTGGAGCAGCCAGCATTTATCAATACGGCGGCGATGGTGGAAACGGAACTGTCGCCGCTGAACTTTTTGCATAAGACCCAGCAGGTTGAATTGGCTTTGGGGCGGGTACGCCATGAACATTGGGGGGCGCGCACCATTGATATTGATTTGCTTTGGGCAGAAGGTGTTGCTTCGAACACAGAGGAATTGAAACTGCCCCATCCCTATCTGATGGAGCGGGCCTTTGTATTGCTGCCCCTGCGGGATATTGCGCCGGATTTACTGGTGCAAAGGCGCGCGGTGGCAGATTGGTGCAGGGAAGAAAAGATTCAGCAGCAGGAAATCCATCCTGCCGCAGAGCTTTGTGAGCCGTATCCCTTGTCGATGATTGCCTGCGTGGATGAACAGATGGGCATTGGGCGGCAGGGAAAACTCTTGGTGCATCATGCGGAGGATATGCAGCATTTTCGGCAGGAAACGCTCGGGCATGTCGTGATTATGGGGCGGAAAACGCTCGAATCGCTGCCGGAAGGAAAGCCTTTGCCGGGGCGGATAAATATCGTGTTATCCCGGAGTCTGGTGCGGGATGATGTGCTTATCTGCCGTAATCTTGCGGAGCTATGGACGCTGTTGGGCAGGTTGCAAGTGGAACAGCCTCGCAGAAAGTTTATCTGCATGGGGGGCGGGGAGATTTACTCGCTGCTGCTGCCTTATGCGAAGGAGATTATGCTGACGGAAGTTACGGGGAAGTTCGCGGCAGATACTTTCTTTCCGGCTCACGAAGAGTTTTTCGAGGCGGCAAGGGAGGCTCGGAGCGGGCTTTCCTTTGTGAGGTTATTGCGGGCGGGAGCTGAATATAGGAGTTGGTAATTTCAATGGAGATTTTTCATAATGACTGGGCTGACCTTTTGCGGGACGAAATGGCCAAGCCATATTACCGCGAACTGCGGCAGTTTTTGATTAGCGAATACCGCACCCGTCAGATTTTTCCGGATATGTATTCGATTTTTAATGCCTTGCATTATACCAGTTACGCCGATACGAAGGTGGTTATCTTAGGTCAGGACCCTTATCATGGGGATGGGCAGGCGCATGGGCTTTCTTTTTCGGTAATGCCGGGCGTGGAGCCGCCGCCGTCGCTTATCAATATCTTTAAGGAACTCTCTACGGACTTGGGCTGCACTGTGCCCAATAACGGCTGCTTGAAGCCCTGGGCGGAGCAGGGTGTTTTGCTTTTGAACACGGTACTGACGGTCCGCGCCCATCAGGCGGCTTCCCATCAGGGGAAAGGATGGGAGCAGTTTACCGATAAGATTATCGAACTGCTGAATGCCCGCGAAAAGCCCATGGCCTTTATCCTCTGGGGCTCGCCTGCCCGGCGCAAGAAGGCCATGATTACCAATCCGAAACACTTTATCGTGGAATCCCCGCATCCAAGTCCTCTGTCGGCTTTCCGTGGCTTCTTTGGCAGCCGTCCTTTCTCGCGGGTCAATGACTTTTTGCAGAGCACAGGACAGGAACCTATCAACTGGCAGCTGCCTAATATTTGATATGTGGAATTAGTTCCATATTTTTCTTGCTTTTTTGACCAAAATCTCCTAAGATATTATTAGAAAACTCGATACTTGGGGAAGTTGGGGTATTATATGGAACAAAAAGTAACCATAAAAGATGTGGCAGAACTGGCGGGCGTATCCAAGAGTACAGTGTCCCGCTATTTGAATAACGGTTATATCAGTGTAGAAAAACAGGTGCGGGTGCGCAAGGCTATTGAGGAGACGGGCTTTCAGTCGAATTTTTTTGCCAAGCGGCTCAAAACCCGCGAGAGCAAATTGATTGGCATTGTGCTGCCCCGCATGGATTCCGTTACCGTGGGGAAACTTTTGGCGGGGATTACCCGGGTGCTGGAACCGGAGGGCTATCAGAGCATTTTGCTGGTAAGTCAGCTGTCCGGCGAAAAGGAATTGGAGAACATGCAGAAGCTCCAGCAACAGGGCGTGGATGCCATTTTGGTGGATTCGGTTGGCATTACACCGGAGCATGTGCGGCGGGCCAAGGAATGGTCTTTGCCAATTCTTTATACCGGCCAGCAGCAGGCGGAGGTGCATTGCCTCAAAATCGATGACGCTGCTGCCGGGCACCGCATGGGTGTTTACCTGCGGCAGATGGGGCATAAGCACGCGGTCTTTGCCGGGGTCACGGAAAGTGATGAAGCTGTGGGCATTGAGCGTAAGGCAGGCTTTGTGGCAGGTTTTTGCGAGGGCCGGACGGATGCCAAAGTGGACTTTGTCGAAACGGGCTTTGATTTCCTGTCCGCCTATAACCAGGCAGAGGAAATACGCAAATTAGCCCCCAGCGTTGTTGTGGGGGCTACGGATAATATCAGTCTGGGTATTCTGCGTTACTTCCATGAGCGGGGCGTCCATGTGCCGGAGGATATCTCCGTGGTGGGCTTTGGCGGTTATGATGTGGGCGCCGTTGTCTATCCGGCTTTGACTACCGTGGCCTTTGATTACGAACTCATGGGCATGAAGGCGGCCAGCTATATTCTGAACCTGTTACGGGGCAAGGGCCGGGAGGAGACAAATCTCGATATGCCATTGTTCTTCGTGGAGCGTGAGAGCGTGCGTGACCTTAACGCTGCTGTGGATGAACCTTCACTGAATGCCATGCCCGGTATGGCCTGAACGATAAAACTATAATTTACATGCCGTCCTTACCTAAGGGCGGTTTTTATTTTCCCGGATTTGCAGGCAGTGTTCCTGCAATCTTTTTTTGCGCTTGTTCATTGTCTGGGGGCTGATATGCAGGATGCGGGCGGCAGTTCTCTGTGGGAGTCCCTGGGCATAGATAAGCTGCAGGAGTTCTTTTTCCTGCGGATTCAGTTGGTGCAGCAGATTGGCCAGTTCCTCACGGGCAAGCAGGCTGCGTTCCGGGGTGGGGGCAGAGCTTTCCTGCAGGGCGAAAAAATCATGCTCATCTTCTCCTGCCGGGGCGGTGGGATGGGCGGTCCGCTCGTTGTATTTGCAGGTTTGTTTGAAGGCTTTGTATAGGGCGGCGTGAAGACGGCTTTGCAGGAATGCAGCAAAGTGAATACCCAGGGACGGGTTGAAATCATGGATTGCTTCCATAAATGCCAGCTGCAGAATGCTCAGAGCATCATCGGCCAGAAGTTTTCCTGTGGGCGTGTATTGATAGCGGCGGCGCATATGGTCGATAAGACCGTCATAAGCATCTAATAATTGGGCACAGGCAGACTGATTTCCTGCTTGTGCATGGTGGATGAGTTCATTTTCTTCCTGTAGGCTGTACATGGCTGCTTCCTCCTTTGCTTTACTGCTCTCAGTTTAGAGGCTGCAAGTAATTTGGGCGAAGCAGGAATTATACGGAAATCGGGGGATTTATTTGGTGTATTTCCGTCCGATTTGCTATACTAAGGGGGAAGCAGGGGGGATTTTCATGCGATTGGAAGAAATCATCAACCAGCATCGGCAAAATCTGAATGATACCGATATGGTTATCTATAAATATATTGTTCAGCATCGCGCGCAGGCACGTCATATTTCCATTCACGAACTGGCGAAGAACTGTGCGGTATCGTCCACAACTATCGTGCGCTTTGCCCAGAAACTGGGCTTCGACGGCTTTGGCGACTTGAAGGCCGTGCTCAAGTTGGAGGAAGGGGATAAGTCCGTTTACAAGGATGATGTGCTGCAGGATTTGCAGGAATTCTATTCCCAGACTGCCAGCAAGGTGTTCAAGCGGAATTTTGACAGCGCCAGCCGTCTGATACATGAGGCCAACCGGGTCTTTATCTTTGCGTCGGGTTATGTGCAGAGCAATGTGGCTCAGGAGCTGAAGCGCTTGTTCTTTTACGATAATGTGTTGATTTATGAAATCAGCGGGCGGGAGGAGTTTGCGTCGATTTCCCGCAATCTTACGGCAGATGACCTCTTTATCTTCGTTTCTCTGTCCGGGGAAACGCCGCTGGTGGTGGACTTTGCCCGGCATCTGCAGCTGCTGGATGTGCCCTTTATCTCTATAACCAAGCTGCATGATAACACGCTGGCCAGCTTGTCCACGGTGAACCTCTATGTATCTCCAGCCCGGTTCCAGCTCTATGATACGGATGATGAGCATACGGCATTTCAGTCCATGATGCCGTACTTCATGCTGGTGGAAGTTTGGTATGTGAAGTATCGGATGTATTTGCAGCGCAGGGGCAAGTAGGCCCCGAATGGCGGTGTACCAAAGTACGCCGAATGTAACAAAATACAGGCACAGGCTAATGTGCCGAAAGCCCGTGAAACTATTGATTTCGCGGGCTTTTTACGTTAATCTTTAGCTAGCGAAGCAATAATAATCTAGAATGAATTGGGGGGCATTATAATGACAATCAGTAAAGACCGCATGATGCAGGGCATGCAGCGGTTTGGTGGTGCCATGTACACACCGGTTATCCTGTTTGCATTTTTTGGTCTGACGGTGGCTTTATCCATCATTTGCAAAAATGAAGGCTTGTTGGGGAGCATAGCCGCACAGGGGACCGTATGGTATGATTTTTGGTTCGTGGTGGAGCAGGGCGCCTGGACGGTGTTCGCGCAGATGCCAATTCTCTTCGCCATTGCCGTGCCTATCGGCTTTGCTAAGAAAGAACCGGCCCGTTGCGCCATGGAAGGTTTCGTTATCTACATGCTGTTCAACTATTTCATTGCCGGATTCCTGACGTTGCATGGGTCGTACTTCGGTGTGGATTACAGTCAGGCAGCAGGCGCAGGAACTGGGCTGGCCATGATTGCCAACATCAAGACGTTGGACATGGGCATGCTCGGCGCCATCTTCATTGCCTGCATGACGGCTTATCTGCACAATCGCTTCTATGATACGGATATTCCCGACTGGCTGGGAATTTTCAAAGGCCCGGCATTTGTGGTAGCCGTTGGCTTTGCGGTAATGATTCCGCTGGCATTTATCTTCTGCCTGGTATGGCCGGCTGTACAGCATGCCATCATGCAGTTCCAGGATTTCCTTAAGACCAGTGGATTGGTGGGAGTCTGGGCTTATACGTTCTCGGAACGCATTCTGCTTCCTGCAGGTTTACATCACTTTATTTATCTGCCGTTTATCTTTGGTCCTGCTGTCTGCGATGGCGGTATTCAGGCTTACTGGCTGCAGCATTTGAATGATTTTGCCAACAGTGCGCACAGCCTCAAGGAAATGTTCCCGGAGGGTGGCTTTGCCCTGCA
This sequence comes from Selenomonas sp. FC4001, assembly GCF_000701565.1. Classification (NCBI taxonomy): domain Bacteria; kingdom Bacillati; phylum Bacillota; class Negativicutes; order Selenomonadales; family Selenomonadaceae; genus Selenomonas; species Selenomonas sp. FC4001. The sequence goes on from NZ_JNJF01000011.1 coordinate 150,428, forward strand.
TGGTAGCTCTAAGGTTTTTGGTCTGCCCGGTGCAGCTCTGGCTATCTATATGTGTGCTAAGCCGGAAAAACGCAAAAAGACGGCAGCACTGCTTATTCCGGCAACGCTGACCGCTGTGCTTTGCGGTATTACGGAACCGCTGGAATTCACCTTCCTCTTTGTCGCACCGCTGCTCTATCTGGTGCATGCAGTTCTCTCCGCTTGCCTGTCTTCGGCACTCTATGCCATGGGGCTGGCCGGTAACTTTGGCGGCGGCCTGATTGATGCCTTTGTACAGAACTGGATTCCGCTGTTCCAGTATCATTCTGCTACATATCTTATGCAGATTGCGATTGGCCTCTGCTTTACGGCCATTTACTTTGTGGTATTCCGCACGCTGATTTTGAAATTTGACTATGCAACGCCGGGCCGTACCGCTGATGATGTGGAAGACAAGCTCTTCTCCAAGGCTGAGTATCAGGCCAAGAAGGAAATGGAAGAGATGGGGCTGGCCGATAATGCGCTGGCCATCAAAGCCAAAGTATTCCTGGATTCTCTGGGCGGCCCTGACAATATCCGTGAAGTGACCAACTGTGCTACCCGCTTGCGGGTAACGGTAGCAGACCCGGATAAAGTGGCTGCTGTCGGCAAGTTTACCAAAGCCGGTGCCTTTGGCCTCGTGAAAAACGGCAAGGCCATTCAGGTTATCGTGGGACTTTCCGTACCCCAGGTACGCAGCTACTTTGATGCGCTGCTCAAAGGGGAGAAGATTGACAGTGTTGCACCTGTGCAGGCTGCAGCCAAACCGGAGACTGCTTTGGATAACGACCTGGCTATGAAACTTAGTGCCTGTGTATCCGGTAAGCTGATTGATATGAGTGAAGTAAATGACGATATGTTCTCTCAGAAGATGATGGGAGATGGCATTGCCATTGAGCCGGAGGGCGACACGGTGGTAGCTCCGGCTGATGCAGAGGTCACTATGATTATGGAGGAAAGCCTTCATGCCATCGGCCTGCGTCTGGCTAATGGTGCTGAAATCCTAATTCATATCGGCATTGATACGGTGAAGTTAAATGGTCGGGGCTTTAAGGCTCTGGTCAAGGCTGGCGATAAGGTAAAAGCTGGTACGCCGCTGATTCATTTTGACCAGCAGGTGATTAAGGAGGCCGGCTATCAGACTACGGTTATCATGGCTGTTACCAACAGCAACGATTATCCGCAGATGCAGAAACATGAAGATGCGGATGTTGAATGCAATGAAACGCCTGTACTTGTTTTTTGAGTGAAGCCTTTCCTTCAGGGGAAGGCGATAGCCCAAACTGACGGATTAGGAAATGTTCTTAGATAAAGGATACAGTAACATGAATAAGCTAAAATGGTGGCAGAAAACAAATGTATATCAGGTCTACCCTAAGAGTTTTCTCGATACCACAGGCAGTGGCACGGGGGATATCAAAGGTATTACAGCCAAATTGGACTATCTGAAAACCTTGGGCGTTGGGGCAATATGGCTGACGCCGGTATACCCTTCGCCCATGGTGGACAATGGCTATGATATTGCTGATTTTACGGCCATTGACCCATCGTATGGCACGATGGCGGATATGGAGGAATTGATTGCCGAAGGCAAGAAGCGGAATATCCGCATGGTGATGGATTTGGTTTATAACCATTCCTCTGACAAGCATCCGTGGTTTATCGACGCGGCAAGCTCGCGGGAGAGTGAACATAGTGACTGGTATATCTGGCGGGATGCCAAACCGGATGGCTCGGCACCCACGAACTGGCGCTCTATTTTCGGCGGCAGTGCCTGGACCTGGTGTGAAGCCCGCCAGCAGTATTATCTGCATACTTTTGCTGAGGCGCAGCCGGATTTGAACTGGGAAAATCCCGCTGTGCGGCAGGCGCTCTATGATGCAGCTAATTTCTGGCTGGACAAGGGCGTGGGCGGTTTCCGCATTGACGCCATTGTCTATATCAAAAAGCCTGCCGTGTTTGCAGATGGCAAGCCGGATAGTGATGACGGCATGGTTAATATCCATTCCATGATTGCCAACACGCCGGGGATTCTGGATTATCTCCATGAGTTCAAGGAAAAGGTCTTTAAGGGCCACGATATTTTCACGGTGGCCGAGGCCAATGGTGTCGCTCCGGAGGATTTGGATAAATGGGTGGGCGAAAAAGGCGCCTTCGATATGCTCTTTGAGTTCTCCCATGTCAATCTGGAATTCCCTGATGGGGAGCTATGGAGTCATGCTACGGGCTATACGCCCAAGGTTATCACGGGATTAAAACAGGCGCTTACGGCAAGTCAGCAGGCTACGGCTAAGAACGGCTGGTACCCTGCCTTCTTTGAAAATCACGACCAGCCGCGCTGCACGGCGCATTATTTCCCCGCAGATGCGGATAAGAAATTGGCGGCCAAGGCCATAGCTACCGTGCTGATGACCATGAGAGGAACCCCCTTTATCTATGAAGGGCAGGAACTGGGGCTGGATAACGTAGCCTGGAACAACATCAACGCTTACAATGATATCTCATCCAAGGGGCAGTATTTCCTGGCTTTGGAGGAGGGGCGGAGTCCGGCAGAGGCGATGGAACTGGTACATCGCTACAGCCGGGATAATGCCCGCACGCCCATGCAGTGGACGAAGGAGAAAAATGCCGGCTTTAGCACAGGCAAGCCCTGGCTGCCCGTTCATGAAGATTATGCCCGACAGTGTGTGGAAAGTGAAGCGCAAGAAGCGGATTCTGTGCTGAGCTATTACCGCCAGCTGGCGGCGCTGCGCCAGACGGGGGAAGCTGCAGGCGTGCTGCAGCAGGGCACGTATATGGAGCTCTTGCGGGAAGAATCAGCCATCCTGGCCTTTAAGCGGCACTTTGGCTGCCGGGAAGTCTATACATTGGTGAACTTTACCGGCAGGGAGCAGGCTTATGTCCTGCCGGAATTGCAAGAGGCGCAGCTGCTGCTGGAAAGTGTTCCCGGCAGCCGTAAGGGGATGCTTCGACCTTACGAAGCAGTTTTATACATCAAGGAAACAGGTGAAGGTTTATGAAGATAGGCGCAAGCGATTACGATGGAACCTTATTCCGTCAGCGAACCATTGCGGCAGAAGATGTGGAGGGCGTAAAGAAATGGCGGGCGGCAGGCCACAAGTTTGGTGTGGTCAGCGGCCGGGATTACGGCATGCTGATGCCCCAGCTGAAATTTTATGGCATTGAATCCGACTATGCCGTATGCAATAACGGCGCCATTATCTTCCGGGCCGATGGTACGCCCCTGTGGCAGGGGAGCATTCCTCTCAAGGTGCTGGCGGAAATGGTCAAGGAACCATCCGTTGACCGTTCCTTCCATTTTGCCTTTTCGGCGGAGGACAGAACCTATCTCTACCATGACCGGGAAGGTTCCTGGATAATGAGGGAGGCTTTGGAGTGGGATTTCCCCATCGTGAAGATTGAAGAACGGCAGATTTTGAGTCTGCCGCAGATTCATCAGTTCTGTCTGGGATACCACGAGGCCAGTGAAGCGGATGCAACCAGTGCGGTCATCAATGCGAAGTACGGTGCTTACGTGCAGGCCTATCCCAACGGCTGCAGCGTGGATATTGTGCCAGCTGGTGTCAGCAAGAGCCAGGGGATTAACAAACTGCTGGAATTGATGAACTGGCAGGACGCAGAGGTTTATGCCATCGGCGATGAAAGCAATGATTTGCCGATGTTGGAAGCCTTTGACGGATTTACTGTGGACACGGCGCGGGATGCAATAAAGGCCCGGGCCCGGGAGGTCTATGCTGGTGTAGGTGCCATGCTGGCCGCTAATCTGTAATATTGACCAGTCAGATTTTTGCGAGTCTGGCTGGTTTTTTTATGATATCTTGCAGGAAAATTCTGTTTTTAGGGCGTATATTTACGGTGAAAAGTGTCATTTCGCGCAGGGAAGGAAGTGTCTGTTATGGCGAAGTTAAAATATATTTTTCTGGTGGTGCTGGTCATTGCCGTAGCAGGAGTGGGCGGCTATTACGCAGCCATCCAGTACGATCAGACCCGGGCTATTGTTCAGGCGGAGCAGGACCGGAAAGATGCAGCAAAACAGGCAGAGATTGATGCTAAGGAAGCCAAGGAAGCGAAGCTGAAGGAAAAGGCGCGGCGTAAACAGGCGCTGATTGATAAACGCACTGGGCGGACAGAGGAACCGGACCAGGTTATCCGTGGCCTGACGGCAGATATGCTGAAGGGCAAAGAAATGGACGGATCCACCTATTATCGTTATGAAGACCCCGTAGAGGATGGAATTTTCATTCAGCCGTATATTGTTCAGGATGGCGGCGGGACGGCGGTTATTCACGTAATCCTGCGTCATCGGGGGAAAAAGCCGATGAATTTTAAAGGGGTCGGTCTGCAGACCAGTGAAGAAGATATTTTCCAAGTCAAGGCCGGTGGCAATGTGGTGACTTCCAATACCAACAGCGGCATTATGGAATGGTGTGATCAGGTAGCGGATGCGGAAACCCTGAAGGGCATGCGCGAAGTGGGCGACCAGCTGGCCGGGAAAATTCTGATGCTCGGGGTGCCGGGCGGCTCAAATGATGACCGGATGCTATCGGCCACGGAAGCCCAGCGCATCAAGAATATGTTGGAACTCTGTGATATCCTGAACGGCAAGAAAAAGACATCCTGATAATGTTTGACCAGAAGGAAGTGTTTGTATGGAAGCGGCGTTGTTTCCGCCTATGGCAGCGCATATATTGCTGATTTTTGTGGGCGCCATTAGCATGGTAGCACTGGTGGGCATTGCCTATAATTATTCTCTTACTAGAAGTACCCGGGAAAAAATTGCCCGTGTAGAGGAATTGGAACGAGATGTAAAGATTTTGCAACGCGATATAAAGGTCTTGCAGGACAGGCTGCCGAAAGCTGCAATGCCGGATAATACGGATACAAAACCGGCGATGGATAAGGCAGCGGGCGGTGCTATGGCAGGGAATGTTAAGCAGGAAGTCTGGCAGGGATTTGTGGATGATTACAATAATCTGGCCAACAGTATGAACATCCCCAAGGCGGCAGAAGCCTGTGAAAACTTCGTACGCAATAATAAGGTGCAGCTGCTCGTCTGCGTAGAATCGCAGAAAGCGGAGGATGGGAAAACGCTGGTATACACTGCGGTGGACAATGTGGAGAGCAGCAGGTACTGGGCCTGGAATGTGACGGGCAAGCCGGATGATTTTGCGGTGGTGCCGAATCCGCTGATTGAGTATAACGAGGAACTGCATCACAAAGGCGGCATGAAGGAAACCTTTGCCTCTAATTATGAAACCGGCAGCTTTAAGCAGGTACAGGTGAAGCTGCCTGCGCATTTCACACTGCGGCAGGGGAAATGGGTGATTGTGCAGCCTGGGGTTATACGGGTGAATTAAAAGAAACAGCGTATATTGTTTACATCGTGGTGCTAAGACGCCAGGTGGCTGATAAAACTTTTCCCCTGCTTGTGCAGGCTTGCCTAACGCGACGGAAAAGCATTATCAGCCACCGGGCTTTTGCGTACATTGCCTCCCCTTCCCTCCGTCTTGTATCTCGAACTTTTTGCCAACTTTTTCATATTTTTTTCAAAAAGGTGTTGACAGGAGCCTCTGACTCGTGTAATATAATACAAGTCGCTGACAGACACGGCAACAAAACAGCTCAGCAAGCCTTGATTGGCAGGCCGCTGTGAGGAACCGAAAAGCTTCAAAAAACTTCAAAAAAGTTCTTGACAAGCTAAGCTGAATGCGATAAGATAAATGAGTCGCTTGAAGCGAGAGCTGATAACGACAAAACAGATTGTTCTTTGAAAACTAAACAATGCAAATAATCATGCAACATGATTAAAGCCAGATGTTTGAGAAACGTTTAGTTTCTTATTAAAACATCGATTGGTATGAACAACATAGCAATCGGCAATTTCTTTAATAGATAATTGAGAGCTTGATTAAGTTCTTCATAAATTTTATGGAGAGTTTGATCCTGGCTCAGGACGAACGCTGGCGGCGTGCTTAACACATGCAAGTCGAACGAGACGGATTAAAAGCTTGCTTTTGAGATGTCGAGTGGCAAACGGGTGAGTAACGCGTAGACAACCTGCCGCAAAGATGGGGACAACAGTCCGAAAGGACTGCTAATACCGAATGTTGTCAAGCTTCCGCATGGGAGCTTGATTAAAGATGGCCTCTACTTGTAAGCTATCGCTTTGCGATGGGTCTGCGTCTGATTAGCTAGTTGGTGGGGTAACGGCCTACCAAGGCGACGATCAGTAGCCGGTCTGAGAGGATGAACGGCCACATTGGAACTGAGACACGGTCCAGACTCCTACGGGAGGCAGCAGTGGGGAATCTTCCGCAATGGGCGAAAGCCTGACGGAGCAACGCCGCGTGAGTGAAGAAGGGTTTCGGCTCGTAAAGCTCTGTTGACGGGGACGA